>JBKCUI010000148.1:0-3701 GCA_046318495.1 Pirellula sp.
CGGAAGCACTGTGGCTCGCATCACCGATCGGGAACTTGCACAGCTAGCGGATGAACTCGGGGCTTCCCTGGTGCTGTTCGCGCGGCAATGGTGTTCCTGTCCGGACGATGCGTTGCAAGACGCGTTGATCGAGCTGGTCAACATGGAACCCGTACCGTCGTCTCCGAAGGCTTGGTTGTTTCGCGTCGTCCGCCACAAAGCCATGAATCTGGCCCGTTCGCAGCGTCGTCGAGATCACCACGAATCCGCCGCATCCGCCTCCCACTTATGGTTCGAGTCGGACGACGGTACGCGAATGGATGCGGAGGTTGCAGCGCAATGGCTGGAGCACCTTCCCGACATTCAACGGCAGATCGTTACCGCACGGATTTGGGGTGAGCTGACGTTTGAACAGATCGCCGAGGTTGTGGACCGCCCAACGGCATCGGTCTTTCGACTGCTGCAGGAGGCCCTGGATACCTTACGTCAGAAATTCGACCCGTCCACGGATCAGCGAATCGCGACCGATCGAAACAAAAGGACTCCCTCATGAACGAACCTTCTAAAGACTATGAAGCCCAGGACGAACGTGTTGCAAAGCTCAAAGCACTTCAACCGCGTGCGCCGCAACTCGACTGGAATGCGATCCAGGCTGCTCGCATTTCGGATGAAGCGAATCCTGTGCAAGTCGTTCCCGCTTCGGGCGGGCGTCCGATACGCATCCGCCCCGCCGTTGCTTGGTGGTCTGGCCTTGCAGCCGGCGCTGCCATCGCTTTCGTTACCATGCATTGGTTTGTCGTGAGGGAACTTCGATCGGAGCTGTCGCAACTGAAGCAAGCGACGGGCGAGACCGCCCCCGCCACCACCAACAACAACCGATCGACCGTCCAGCACGCCCCTCCAGCTTTGGCGGGGTTGGTGGATATCGGCTCGATTATGGAGCGATCCGACCTATCCGTCGGCTCGTATCGCAGCAACGGGCATGCAACCATCTCAACCTCTTCCGATGCGGAATCACGGCTCTTCTCCGACGCCCCAACTCGCGCCCGCCAGGCGTTGGAAACCGAGCATTCCGAGCCGCACGCGAATCGCTTGATGCTCCTCCGGGAGCTGAAGCAAACGGTTCATTAGTCGGCCTCGCTACAAACATCTCCATTCTCTGTTAGTACCCCTTTCGTTCCCTTTGCTGAGGACTCGATTCGTATGCGCAAACACATCAAGACATTTGGATTGGTGGCTCCTTCCACAACCATGGCCATCGCTCTCCTCGTGAGCACATGCAGCGTGGGATGGGAGCACCCCTTGCGGGCAGACGACGGCCCAACTCCGGTGACTCGCTCCAGTCAAGTCGACGATGAGAAGATCATCAAACTAACCATCCATCCCAAAGCGGAAGCCAAGCCCTCGCTCAAGATTCAACTGGTGCCCGACGCAGCATCGCAATTGGAAGGCAACGCGGCCCTCTTTTATCTCAAAGCCATGGGCTTTCTCGAACAGAATTCGGCGCGAGATAGGATTCGAGAGATGTACAAGCTTGCGGCCGAACAAGCCGCGGAGACCTGCAAACAGTCTTGGGATTTCCCGCCCGATTCCTACGTCGACATGCACCCAGCGGATTACCCCAAAAAAGCGGTTCACGAGTACGTGGATGGCTTGCTGGGATTCCAAGTGCCGTCGCTTCGCGAAGCTCGGTTGTACGGCGGCTTTTCGATGAATCGCAACCTCGCACTTTCAGACAATCCGGTTGGCTACCTGCTTCCAGAGATGCAAACCATTCGAGAACTGGCACGCACACAGAGAATTCGGTGCCGATTGGCCATCGCCGAAGGTCGCGTCGATGATGCAATCGAAATCATTGGTCAGCAACTGACCATGAGCCGCCATATCGCCACGGATGATTTCCTGGTCAGCCACTTGGTAGGCGTGGCGATACTTGGGATCGCCATGGACGACACGTTGCACTTGATCACCCATGAGAATTGCCCAAATCTCTACTGGGCATTTGCTCAATTGCCCGATCCCTTGGTGGCGTCTGAGCGATGCCTGGCATTCGAACGCCAGTTTGTCTATCAGCAGATTCCCAAACTCAAGGAGATCGACGCCACCCCGAGACCTCAAAGCTACTGGACAGAGTTCGTGGCCGAGTTTGCTGACCGGACAGTAGAACTTGATCGCATGAGCGAAGGTAGCGACAGAGCGATGATTTCCAAAGTGCAGGGAGACGGACGCTTGAAATCGATTCGCAATTCGATCGAAGGGAATGTATCGCAGGCCAAGGAGTACTTGCTAAGCCGTGGGATCGTCACTCCACAGAACGTCCATTCGTATCCCGACGAGCAACTGGTCTTCGTGGCGATGAAGGATTACTACGATGTGCTTCGGGATGACATGTTCAAGTTGTTTCATATCCCATTTCTTGCGGCACGCGATCGATTCGCATCGACGAACGAACGTCTGAAGAAAGACCGCGAACGGTTTGGTTGGTTTGTCGGATTGGCCGACGTCATGTTGTCGAACTTAGAGGGATTCCCATCCGTACAGTTTCGAGCCAAGCAACGTGTCGCATTGATTCAAGCGATCGAAGCAATCCGGATGGCAGGAGCCGAGAACGGGGGCAAGCTCATCGACTCCTTAGAACAGGCGCCGGTGCCGGTGCCGAACGATCCGTTCACAGGCAAGCCGTTTTCCTACCGAATGGTTGGCGACACTGCGGTCCTTTCGTCCGAGTACCCCGCGTCTTGGCCTGCCCAAATCGAGTTGCGGATGGCCAAGTAGCGGCGTAACGGAACCGCGAACCGACCGCCTGGCTATCGGGCATGCCCGATAGCCAGGCGCTTTTTGCTAGTAGTGGATCTTGCGAAAGATCCTGCGCGCACGGAAGCGATCGGTCCCTAAGCCCGCTCCCAAACAAGAGAGGCGCCAGGCTCTTTTCGCTTAGCGCACTCCGTGATCCATGGGCTGGGGCGAACCCATTGGACGGGTTTCCGAGTTTCTCCGCGCATCGGCAGCTCGAAAGCGTCATGCACGTTCTACACAACCGCCCCAAAAAACGCACCGACTCCTGCAGTCAAACCCATCGCAAGAGCACCCCAAAACGTAACTCGAACAGCCGCTTGTATCACCGGTGCACCACCGGCTTTCGCACCAAAACCTCCTAAAAGTGCGAGAAAGACGATGGAGGTTGCGACGACGACGGGGATGAGTGCTTTGCTCGGAATGACGAGGACGGTAAGGAGCGGCATGGCCGCACCCACGGCAAACGTTCCAGCCGAGGCAAAGGCGGCTTGAATGGGCCGAGCGGTTGTCATCTCGGATATCCCCAACTCATCCCGCGCATGCGCGGCGAGCGCGTCGTGCGCCATCAGTTGCCGAGCAACTTGCTTGGCGAGCTCGACATCCAGACCGCGTTTGACGTAGATCGCAGCCAATTCCTCATGCTCGAAATCGCTGTCGGTAGCCAGCTCATTCCGTTCCCGCTGTAGATCGGCGCGTTCGGTATCCGCTTGAGAGCTGACGGAGACGTACTCTCCTGCCGCCATGGACATAGCACCGGCAACCAAACCGGCAACACCGGCGACTACGATCTCTGCGCTTGCGGCATTGGATGCCGCGACGCCGACGATAAGACTAGCCGTCGAGACGATGCCGTCGTTCGCGCCAAGGACGGCCGCTCGCAACCAGCCAATACGATCCGTTCTGTGTCGCTCAAAGTGTAGACCTCT
>JBKCUI010000149.1:0-7139 GCA_046318495.1 Pirellula sp.
CCCATCGCACGGTTGGCCAATCGCCAAGACGAATGCACAGGGCGCTTTTGGGAAGGCCGGTTCAAAGCCCAAGCGATTCGGGACGAAGCGGGTTTATTGGCTTGCAGCATGTATGTTGACCTGAATCCGATCCGTGCGGCAATGGCTACGAAACCTGAAGAATCCCGGCATACGTCGGCATTTGATCGGATCGAAGCCATGCAAGGAAAAACGATCTCGGCGATGGCGGCTGAGACGGTGGTGTTGACTACCGAGGAAGCGGGCGAAATCCATCGGACTTCGACTCCGGATCAACTGCGAGCCAGGCGTGCAAAGGCCAAGCGAGCGAAGCGAGGGTTTGCGATCTTGCGGGATGCTTGGTTAGCGCCCCTCACGCTCGATGAGCGGGGCAAACCCGGTCCGCAGGTGAGCACCTCGCGCGTGCGCGCCAGCGACAAGGGCTTTTTGTCGATGTCGTTGAAGGATTACGTGGCGTTGCTCAAGTGGACCGCGATTCATCGCCCGAGTTTGGGGAAGCCGAAGATGACGGCGGAAGTCGAGCCGATCTTGAAGCGATTGGGGATCGATGGCTCGATGTGGATCGATTTGGTGTGGCGGTTCAAGAAGTACTTTCAAGGAAGTGCGGCGGGGTCGCCGGACTCGCTATCGCAGCACGCTCAAGAGCATCAGCACCGCTGGCATCGCGGGCAGCGGGCGGTGCGGCAGGTGTTTGCGAAGAAGTAGTCGCTCGCGTCTGTGGGAAGAGCCCACTCTGTTGATTTGACATGCATAGAAGAGTACGGCCGCGTAGCTGAAGCACTCGCGGTAAGCTTGGGATGCGCTCTGCATCTGGAGGTTTGATCGCTTTTCAAACGGCGACTCGATCGCAATGCGGAATGATTCGCGGATACCCCACTTCAGAGCGGTCAGGCACGGTCAATTGGCGAAGAGCCGGAAAGCCCGTTCGCACGCGATGCGTCAGTCGGAGGAAGCTTGATGTGCTTTGCTAGCCGCAGAGGAGTGGTTGAGTGAGCGGAAGCAACAAGTAGTGCTCCCAAATGCGGGCGGGGATACCCGCTTCCCTTGCGCAATAGGTGGGTGGCACGTAATGGGGTCGGCCACGCGCCGTGGGCGGCGCGTGGGGAGGACTAAATCGGAGAACGCTAGGCTTTCTTGCGGAACTGTTCCAGCAATCGGCCGGGGCTACCCATGATGTTGTAGCCCGAATCCACGTGCAGGATTTCACCGGTGATGCCCGCGCTGTAATCGCTCAGCAGGTAAGCCCCCGAGCGTCCGACTTCTTCGTGCGTAACGCAACGGCCCAGCGGGGCGACAAAGTCGTAGTACTCTTGCATTTCACCGACCCCTGCAGCCACACCTGCCAAGGTCTTGAGCGGACCGGCGCTGACCGCGTTGACCCGGATGCCACGCGGGCCCAGATCGTAGGCAAGGTATCGTACGGTTGCATCCAAAGCTGCTTTGCAGATTCCCATGACATTGTATCCGGGAACGCATTTCTCGCCGCCGAAGTAGGTCATGGTCAAGACCGAGGCCGTGTCCTTGAGGATCGGACGAGCGGCATTGGTGACATTGATCAAGCTGTACACGCTGACATCCATCGCTAGCTTGAAACCGGCGCGGCTGGTTTCGACGGTGTCTCGCGACAGATCATCCCGATCTGCAAACGCGATCGAATGCAGCAGGAAGTCGATTTGCCCCAAGTCCTTGCCGGCTTGTTGCATGAATTCGGTGACTTGTTCGTCGCTTTGCACGTCCAGCGGACGGAGGAACGCGGTCTGCGCTGGATACGCTTCGACGCATTTGGAAACCCGCATGCGATTCTTTTTCTTTTCGTCGTCGGCTTTGTCGGGCAAGTGCGAGAAGCCGCAAACGCCGCCGTGGTCCATGATTTCCTTGGCGATGGCCCAAGCGATCGAGCGATCGTTCGCGACCCCGAGAATCAATCCTTTTTTACCTTCGAACAGTTTCATGGAACCCAATGCCTTTCATTGCAAATTGATTCGATCGAAACGAGCCATGATCTTTGCGATCTTCTCGTGGCCGTAGCCTACCCGCCGATCAGCAGTTGTCACAAGCCCCATCTGCTTCAGGCTCTGCCGAGGCGAGCGCGGGCCTAGCTCCGGCGCCGCGGGCGTTCTCGATCGCGTCCAGATCCGATTGCTTGGGAAAATACCGTTCGACGACGTCGTAAAAGTCCTCTTGGGTTTCCACTCGCGAGATGTGGGCGCGGAAGTGTCGGGCGCCGGGTTTGTTCTGCGCATAGCAGCAAGCAAATTTGCGCATCAGCATTGTTCCTCTGTGGACGCCGAAGCGTTCGACGACCAGGTCGTAGTGATGCAACATGATCGCGCGCTGGGCGTCGATGTCCGGATCGGGAGGGATCGGGCGGCCTTCGAGGGCTGCGGCGGCCTGAGCAAACAACCATGGCTTGCCCAGCGACGCCCGAGCGATCATGACGCCATCGACGTTGTAATGATGATAGGCGTGGGCCACTTGTTCCGCCGTTTGCAGATCCCCATTGCCGATGATCGGCATGCGCTGCAAATGTTGTTTGATCTCCGAGATACGATCCCAGTCGGCCGACCCTTTAAAGAAGTCCTCTGCAGTGCGGCCATGGACGGTTAAGGCTGCGGCACCGGCTCGCTCCACCGTTTTGGCGACTTCGATGTAGTTCATGGAATCACGCGTGCAACCGAGGCGCATCTTGGCAGTCACGGGCGTCGGATAGCAGGTCTCGACCAAGCGTGAAATGATTGCGTACATGCGCTCGGGATCGCGAAGCAGATAGGAACCACTGTGGGCTCGCTCGGTGACTTGCTTGACCGGGCATCCAAAGTTGATATCAACCACGCTCACGCAATACTCATCGACGAGTCGGCGGCCGACTTTCGCCATGGTCTCCGGATCGTTGTCCCAGATCTGGACGGCTAGCGGACGGGGCTCGTCGCGGATTCCCCACAACCGATCGGGGTGTTCGCAGTCGTGTTCATCGAGCCAGACGAAGCCCCGGGCATTGACCATTTCGGTAGCTTGCAACCCCGCCCCGCCATATTCTCGCACCATCTGCCGAAATGCATAATTGGTGTAGCCCGCCATGGGGGCTTGGAGAATAGGTGGGTAGACCTCTAAACTCCCGATGTGGATAGATTGCGGAAGTCGACGCGGGGAATCCCCGGAGACGATGCTGTTATCGGCAGAGGCGTCGATATTGAGTCGGTTGTGCTGCGATCCCTCCTGGGAGGCGGAAGTCGGAACGGTTGCGTGCGCGGTAACGCCATGCGGTGTTGTCGCACGCGAGGGAGCGGTATGCGGGGGCGTCGCGCCGGAGGCCACGACTGATCCAAGATCGTCATTCATGCGTACTACTGTAGCGATTCCAAGCTTTTTCGCCGAGCCCATTGCGAGGGCCTATTGCGTGTCAGGTACCGAGCTATGGGGCTAATCAAAACTCCCCCCCCATGCGTCCGTGTGGCGGCCGTATTCAGCGCGCGACCGGACTGGATCGGCGAATGCTGGCAACGGCTTGAGGCGGTTTGGGGCCCGATTGCCGACCTGAGCGAAGCTTTCGATTTCGTGGAATCGGAGTATTATCACCGGACTATGGGGCGCGGCCTCAAGAAGCAGCTTGCGGTCTTCCGATCACCCTACGATCCGTCGGAATTGCCGGTAGACAAGCTTTTTGCGAACGATTTGGAGCGTTCTTGGACGGATCGCAGCGAGCCGGGGCGCAGCGAACTGGGGAGGGCCCTCGAGGAGCCCGTTTCCGATCCTTCCATGCATCGCCCCATCAACATCGACCCTGGCTACATGAGTTTGACCAAATTGGTGTTGGCATCGACCAAAAATCGCGAGCATCGGATCTACCTGCGAGAAGGGATTTACGCCGAGGTTACGTTGGCGTTTCGCGATCAAGCTTGGCAATGCATGCCGTGGACGTATGCCGATTATCAGCGAGCCGATGTCCGTGCGTTTTTGGCCCGCGCGCGGCGGCGTTTTTCCGCCAACATCGCCGCGAGGCCCGATGGTGCCGCGTTGCCGGCGTCCCAGCCAAAAGACTTCAACGAAAATGGGCATCCCTAGCATGTTGTGGTTAATGCTTCTCGCCGTCATGCTGCCCGCATGGATCGTTTCGTATTTTGCCGTCGGGGCGGTCAAGCGGTATGCATCGCGGCTGGGCATGCTCGACAAACCCAACGCGCGCAAAGTTCACACCACTCCGATTCCGCTCGGAGGCGGTTTGGGAATATGGGCCGGCATGATCAGCGTCTTTGCAATCGGGACGCTGGTGGTATGGGGGCTCGCGAATCTCGAAGTCGCGGCAGCTTGGTCCGCGGCAATTCCCTCGTCTTGGTTGGACTACATGCCAGGGATGATGTCCAAAATCGGCTCGATCTGGTTTTTGATCGCCGGTGCGTCGGTGGTGACGGTCCTCGGGTTGCTCGATGATCGATTCGGGTTGGATTGGAGAGTGCGTCTGGGAGTCGAGTTTGCGGTCGCAGCCGCGGTGGTCTTTGGATTGAATTTGCATCTGACCGCTTACATCGATCAACCTTGGTTGACGTCCGCGTTGAGCATCCTATGGATCGTGATGCTGATCAATTCATTCAACATGCTCGACAACATGGATGCATTGAGCGGAGGGGTGGCTGCGATCATCAGCGCGATGCTCGCCATCATGTTGATGACCAACCCGGAATCGACGGTCGGACAACCGCAATTGTTCGTCGCAGCCATGGTGCTCGCGCTGCTCGGCGGATTGCTCGGCTTCCTGCATCACAACTGGCCCCCGGCAACGATCTTCATGGGGGATGCAGGGAGTTATCTGGTCGGCTATTGGATCGCTGTGGCTACCTTGCTCTCCACCTATGCAGGGGCAAAGGGCGCGACTCCGCATGCGGTTTTGGCTCCGCTATGCTTGCTGGCGATCCCCATCTACGACATGGTTAGCGTGATCTTGATCCGACTCCGTGAGGGGCGCAGCCCTTTTCATGCCGACAAGAAGCACTTTTCGCATCGATTGGTCGAAATGGGGATGACCAAAAAGCAAGCGGTGATCACGATCTATCTGGCGACGCTTACGTGTTCGCTCGGCGCATTGATTTTGGCACGCACCGATTGGATCGGGGCTGGGCTGGTGCTGCTGATCGTGGTGGCAATGCTCTCGCTGATCGGTGTTTTGGAAAGTTTGACGACAGGCTCGAAATCGTAAGCGAGACCGCGCGCATGAAAGGGGCCAATGGCGTGACGACCGTGCTTTCCCAACGCCCCGGCAGCAGCCAGGATGTCTCGGCCACCGCGCGCACTGCGGCTTGGCAGGAACTGCCTTCCCAAGTCGCGTTGGCCTTGCTACCGATCGCGATCGTGGTCGCTGTCTGGAATCCTTGCGACACGGTTCCTTCGGTGGCGGTCGGGGATTCGATGCTCGCGATCGGATTGAATCTCGCGTTGTTGGTTTGCACGGCCCTGGGGGGCGCTTGCCAAGTTCGCCGTTCTCCGCCGGATTCAACTTCTTCAACTTCCCAAGTCATAACTTCACGCGTTTATGCTGCGAGCTGGACGCGAACCGAAGCAGCGCTGTTAGGTTGCACGGCAGCGTTCTGCAGTTGGCTGGCTGTCGCTACGTGGTGTGCGATCGGCAGCAGCAACGCGAGGTTTGCCATCAATGGGTTTTGGCAATGGGTATCGCTCTTGGGCATCGCTGTCAGCGTGGTTGCCTTAGCGCGTCGGCCTGGGATGGTGCGACGAAGCTGCATCTTGATTCTGGCTGTATTGGCGGGCTTAACCGCATACGGTTGGCTGGAGTATGCGTGGATCCAACCCGACATGCGAGCGGAGTTCGCTCGCGACCCTGTGGGTGCCTTGCAACGCCGCGGAATCGTGGCTGATTCGGCCGAAGCGCTGTTGATCAAGAACCGCATTGAAAGCACCGAAATGCGAGGCGTGTATGCGCTGGCTAACTCGTTGGCCGGAGTACTGGTCGTGGCTTGGGTGCTGTTCGTCGGATGGACCTTTACAGCGTGGCAATCGCTTGCTGCGACCTCGAGCTTGATCGAAGCCCGGACAGAGGATTTAGGTTCCAAATCGTCGCGCGCACGGCGGTTCGGTTCGGCTGTAGCGTGGGCGATGACTGCGATGACGCTGAGCATCGGTTTGGCATTGCTAGTGACCAAGAGCCGCACGGCGTGGATCGCCGCGATCGTGGCCACGCCATGCGTGTGGCTGCTTCACCCCAGCGTTCGCGGACATGCTCGCCGATGGTTGTGGCAGCAGCGCGGTTGGATTGCGGCGGCGGCCGCGATGTGCGTGGGCATCGTGCTGGCGGTGTACTGGCTCGATCCTTTGATCATCCGCGAAGCGCCCAAGAGTCTGGCGTATCGCATGGACTATTGGCGCGGAGCATGGGAGCTGATCGCGGCGCGACCCGCGTTGGGGTACGGGCCGCTCAATTACCAATCGACGTATTTGCGCGTGAAGTTACCGACGGCCGCGGAGTCTCCGGCCGATCCGCATAATGCTCCGCTGGAGATCGCGCACGCCGGAGGTTGGCCTCTGCTGATCTTGGTGAGCGTGTTGGTAGCGATTGCGGTCCTGATGGTGCGACGACGCATGCGCAGCCCCGTTGTTGCAAACCCGCAGGCGGTCGCGCGTCGCGGAGATGGTTGGGCCTTTTGGTCAGGTGCGATCTTTGCATCGCTCGGAGTCTTTCTGTGGAGTTTTTTCCGTTCGGGGGATTTGGAGTTGGGGGCAACCAGCGTCAGTCTTACGGTGGCGGTGGCGTTGGTGCTCGCGTGTACGCGTTGGGAGCCGGCTCGGGGGGCGGTGGAGCATTGGTTGAAATCCGATCTGACCTTGTTCGCCATCGCGATTGGGGCATTCGGCATTCACTTGCTCGCATCCGGAGGATGGATGTTGCCGGGGACGATGACGATTCCAATGGTCCTGTTGGGGCTGTGGTTGTCGGATGCGATGTCCGGAAAAGAAGGCCAGGTTGCAGGCGACGCGACATGGCCGGCAGGGCTTCGATTGGGTGGCGCTTGGTTGGCTGCTGGACCCGTCGCCGCGCTGTGGGGGCTGTGGTGGTGGACGATGTTGTCGCCCGTCTCGCAAGCGATGCAGAAGCAGTTTGAGTGGACTCAATC
>JBKCUI010000150.1:0-13007 GCA_046318495.1 Pirellula sp.
TCGGTATCGGAATCACCCCGCTTAAGAGCACGACGGCCAAAAGGATCCAGGCAAACTCCAATCCGTGTTCCATCAGAAACGCGCGCAGCGTTGTTCCGCGCGGTCGGGCAGTATCGCGAAACGCGGCTTTTCGATCGTCGGCCAAGGTGGATTCGAAGCGAACGAGCATCCATCGATAACACGCAGGTGCCCAGTGCTGCAGCACGGCGAGCATGGAGACGGCGATGCCTGAACGCAGCCATGCGGTGCTCCATCCATCTCCTTGCAATAGCCACAACGCAGGGACGAAGACAGCCACGGGCAAAGCGGCCAAGGCGAACGCGAACAGAGACAGCGAGGCGTTCCAGACAAACGAACGAAACGTTTGTGGGGGTGGCGAAAATGCTTTCGGCTCGTCGTTGGCTTTCGATTCGAGCGATTGCGACTCCAGCCGCATCCCAACGATCAACAACGGCACCCCGAGAATCGCGCCGACTAACACTCCCAACCAGACGGGAAACCAGAGATTGAAAGCCGACCAAGCGATGCATCCACCGATCACTGCGATGCCGCTGAAAACAAGGAGCTTGCCCCATATCTGGTTCATCGAAAGCCCCTTGCACGAACTCTTTACTTGAACAGGATTGCGTCAGCTACCGATCGTCTTTCCATCCAGTCGTCGAATCGCCAGAGTCGCTGATCGCGGGCGACCGCCTTGCGGACCATCCGGCCAACTGCTGACCTTTTGCGGTTGCTTGGGATCGCTCAGCTCATCCGACGGTTCGCCGGGATGTTGGATGTTTACAAACATCGTCTTGCGATCCGGCGTCATGGCATTGCCGGTGATTTCGCAGCCTCGCGGTCCCGTGAGAAAACGGCGCGTTTCTCCGGTGGAAGGATTGGCCGCGAGCATCATGTTATGCCCGAACTCCGCAAAGCCTTTGGCTCCGATGACACTCGACGACATGTCGGTCTGAATCCAGAGGATACCTGAAGTGTCGAACTTGAGGCCATCTGGGCATGCAAAGAAATCCCCATTGGCTGTCCCTTGCTGGGCTGTATCGTCAACACTGGGATTGCCCGCTAGGACAAAGACCTGCCATCGGAATGTGAGGGCGGTAGCGTCATCCTCGGCTTCCTTCCATCGGACGATGTGACCGTAAACATTCTTGGGACGAGGGTTGGCTGCATCGGTGGCATGCCGGCTCTTATTGTTGGTCAACGACACATACACTTCGCGCGTCGTGGGATGGACGGCCAACCATTCGGGGCGATCCATCGGAGTCGCGCCGGCGAGTTTGGCTGCGATTCGGGTGTAGACGCAGATGTCGGCTTCATCAAAACCGTTCACCGCATCCTCTGATTTGGATGGAATGCCATGCTTGCCAGGGGCTAGTTCCAACCATTGACCGGTACCGTCCGCGTCAAACTTCGCCACATACAGCGTGCCGCGATCCAACAGATCCGAGGAAGCGCTCAACCCCGACGACGGGTTGCTCGATGGATCCAACTTGCCAGCAGAAACGAACTTGTAGACGTGCTGATCGATCTCGTCGTCCCCCATGTAGACGACGACCTGTCCGCTCGGTGCGACGACAAGCTCCGCATTCTCGTGCCGGATACGCCCCAAGGCCGTGCGTTTAATCGGAGCCGCGTCGGGTTGCAGTGGATCGATCTCAACGACGTATCCAAAGCGTTCGCTATCGTTGTCGGGTTCCGCCAGATCGAAGCGTTTCAGGCCTTCCCACCAACGGTAGGCCGGAACTTTCTTTCCATCGATGGTGTAGTAGAACCCGGTCGAGGTTAGACCGTAAGCCTTGTGCCGATCGTTGGGTTGAAAACTGGGATCGTTGGTACCGAAGATGCCTTGGAAGTTTTCTTCGCACGTCAGGTACGTTCCCCATGGCGTGCGGCCGGCGGCGCAGTTGTTGACGGTACCGCGAGCCGTGGAACCGATCTTGGTCTTAGCCGGACCGGAGATCGTTGCAGGCGTATCGGCAGTGATTCGCCGAGCATATTTTGAAGGGACGACTTTCCATGTGCCATCGGGTTGCTTTTCAATTTGAACGACCGAGACACCGTGGGATGCGATCGACTTTTGAATCTTCTCCATCGGCATCTTGGCGGGGGGCAACGGGTCGATACCATCGGCGTACAAGAGGACTTGATCGGTGTATTCGTGATTGACGCACAGCAGACCCGCAGCGCTGGGATCTTTGCCGGGGAGCGGAAAGAACTCCATGCCATCGTGGCCCATACCGGCTTGTAGAGCTTGATCGGCGGCCGAGTTGGACGCATCGGAACGGAAAGCAGGTTGCACGCCGTCGATCGGATCGCCCCATCGATAAAGCACCTGGGCGACGTAACCATCTGGAACGATGACGTCATCCAGGCTGGAAACGGAGATCCCCTTAAAGTCGAAGAGCTTGGCAGAGTTCTCTACATCGGCCTTGGATTGCGCAGTGGACGTATCCAACAATGCGCCCGCACATGCGGCCCCGGTCAATGTCTGCACGAACGATCGCCTGGAAAGCGTGTCGGCGATCCAATCGCGCAGGGGCACACTGGGAGAAGAAACCGGGTTGCTTGAGCGCGGCGATGGATTCATGGTGAGCTCCGAAAGGCTAGGG
The DNA here is from genome assembly GCA_046318495.1 of Pirellula sp. Lineage (GTDB taxonomy): Bacteria > Planctomycetota > Planctomycetia > Pirellulales > Pirellulaceae > JBKCUI01. Next base: position 2,610 of record JBKCUI010000150.1, read on the forward strand.
GCAACGCGCGGACGATACTTGCAGAACGGTCTGCGAAGGTCGCGAGGAGGATCGGGTGCGAGTTCCTGGATCCCTTGGTTGTACGCATCGCATCCGCCGTGGGAATGTCCCGCGACAAGAATTCACATCGGCTCTCGCGGTCGGGACTATTTGAATGCGATTCCCACCGCCGATTCGAGCCATTCTTTCGCCCGGTCGGTCCATTGCGTGGTGGGCAAGGCCGAAGAACGATGACCGTATCCGTGTCCCCCTTTGGGGTACAGATGAAGCGAGAACGGAATCTTTTGGCGATTGAGTTCCATGGCGGGGAGCAGCACGTTTTCGCACCCGAGCGGATCGTCTTGGGCCATGGTCAAGAACATAGGAGGCGCGTCGGCGGGAATGGAAAACTCGGCCGCGAGTTTGGTTTTGTCCTTGGCATCCGCCAGATAGGCTGGATAGATGAGCAAGGTGAAATCCGGCCGAGGCACCAACTCGTCGGCCGCATCGCTTTTGGGATACGTCAAACTAGCGAAGCGCGTGCTCAGCAGCGCGCTCAGATTCCCTCCGGCCGAATACCCCAGCACGCCAATGCGTTTGGGATCGATGCCGAGCTCGCTGGCTCGCGATCGCATGAGATTCATCGCGCGCTGAGCATCCTGAAGCGGGGCCTCGGAGGGTAGTCGCCCTTCGCGTCGCGGGACGCGGTACTTGAGCAACCCCGCAGTAATGCCGATCGAGTTGAGCCACTCCACGGTTTCCGTTCCCTCCAAATCCATCGCCAGGATGTTGTAACCGCCGCCGGGACACACCAGCACGGCAGCCCCGTTGGCCACATCGGCTGCAGGACGATAAATGGTGAGGGTCGGTTGGCTGACATTCCCGAGCCGGATGACGCTCCGACCGGCGACTTGACCGTCGGTCGGCTTGGTTAGATCGGCTTCGGGAGGCAAGCTTTGTTTGTCTCCAGGAGGGGTGCTGGCCCACAGGGGAATCACCACCGGGTCGGCGGAATGCACCGTCCCAGCGGGTTGTATCCCCATGCCCAGGCAAAGCGCTAAACAAATAGTTGCACCGAAGTTAGAACGCGAGCCAAGGAGGGAGGAGACAGTCATGCTTGGGTCCTGAAATCGCTAAATGGGAAAGGGCCCCGCGAAGGGTAGTGAGCGAAACGGGGAACGAAAGGCAATGAGCGAGCGGATGCAAGAACCGGCGAGTTATTTACCGATTTCCACGAGCAGTTCGCTCATCTCGGCGGCAGCGTGCAAATTGTTTTGTCGTCGAGCTTCCTCGATGCCATCGCGCAGCAAGGTGCGAGCGTCCTCGAGTTGTTCGAGTTCTGCCAGTTGCTGTGCCGCCATGAAGAACGCCGCCACGTACTTTTCTTTGGGATCGTAAGCCAATTCTCGCAATAGGCGGATGCTCTCGGCGTTGTCCCCTTCCTTCCGCAGTTCCATGGCCAAGGAATAGCGAAGGAATGCATCGGCGGGTTCATCGGCCAACATTGCCAAGATGCGTTCTTTACGACTCATGCGATTCTCGCGGGAGGATGGGGTTCAAGCGAATCGATCGTCCTCCGCTTCCAACGCGATCGTTGGAAGGGAGGAATACGATGGGACGGCCCTATTGGGCTGGTTCGCAGCCGGGCGGATTCGTAATCGGGGACTCTACAGCGTTTCTTTGAAGCTGTACGAACCGGGCTGATGGATCTGCACGGCAGGTGCATCGCCCCAGGCCAACGAATCGGGCATCAGCGACATCTTGCTGTCCTTGATGTCGTCCCATCGAACGATTTCGCCCGAGTAGGCAGCTTCGCGACCCATGATTGCCATCAAGGTGCTCTTGCACATGTAGTCGCCGTTGTTGATCGGCTTGCCTTCGCGGATCGACTTCATCAAGGCCACGTGTTCCAGGTAGTACATGCTGGGTTTTTCACCCGAGTACTTCCATGGATTCTCGCCGGTGATTTCGTTTGCCAGGACGCGTGCGGTCCCCTTGGTCCCGTATACGTAGTCTTCGGTTTCATTGAAGCAATTGGGCATCTGGCGAGTCGCCGCATACGTGCGCGTTCCGTCTGCCCATTGATACACCACATAGAAGTGATCGTAGATGTCGCCGTACTCCGGATCGGTTCGGACTTGGCGTCCCCCCATGCCATAAGCCAGCACAGGCGGAACGTCGCGATGCAACCACAACGACTTGTCGAGCGAGTGGATGAACTGTTCGACGATATGGTCCCCGCTCAACCAACGGTAGTACAACCAATTCATGACTTGGTTGTGCATCGGGGTCCAGAAGTCCTTGGGTTCGCGAATCCAGAGGGTGCCCGCGAGATAGTTTTCTTGGATGTTGACGATGTCGCCGATCGCCCCTCCGAGGATTTTTTCGACGGTGGCCTTAACGCCCAAGTCGTACCGCCAACACAGCCCGGAGACCACCGATAGGCCTTTGGCCTTGGCGGCTTCGCTGGCGGCTTGGACGCGTCGAACGCCGACTGGATCCACTGCGACCGGTTTTTCGCAGAACACGTGCTTGCCTGCCGCAACTGCGGCTTCCATCTGCATCGGTCGAAACCCTGGTGGCGTGGCCAAGAGCACCACATTGACGTCGGTTTCGAGCAATCGCTTCATCGCGTCCCAACCCGAGAAGCACTGGCTGTCGGGAATGGCGTACTGCTCACCGAGCGAACGCTTGAGGTTTTGCTTGGCCCCGGCCAAGCGATCGTCGGTGATTTCCGCCAGAGCGGTCAAACGGCAACCGGAGTCGGCATCCATCGCATCTTTGGCAGCACCGGTACCCCGGCCACCGGCTCCCACCAACCCTACCTTGATGATGTCGGAGCCTTGTGCGTGAACCGAACGCTGGAAGAAGCTGGATGCAACACCAGCAGCTCCCACAGTGGCCGTAGATTGCAGGAATCCGCGTCGATCGACGGAGGATGGAGTGTTCGTTGGCGAGTCTGCGGTCGACGGATGAGCGTTCGAATTCGGAGAGGTTGTCATGGATGGCGGGACCTTCAGGGGTGTCGAAGTAGGCGGGAAAGCGTATCTTGAACGGAACCTCAATACGCGCGAGGTCATTCGGTTATAACCCAACCCCCGACACATGCAACACAGCCAACCGCCATCCCCTGACGAAATCGCTTCTTCCGACGACACCGAGGCCTCGGAACGGCTTGGCGAACCCGCCGAAGCCACGTTTCGCGGGCGTTTCTACGATGCCGCCGAAGAAGCTCGATTGCGGGCTGCGCTCTCTTCGACTCTCCCGATCGAATTGGAGATCGGATCCGGCAAAGGGCTGTTTCTGACGCGGGCAGCCCAGCAGCATCCCGACCGCATGCTGATCGGACTGGAGTTGGCGACGAAGTATGCCAAACAAGCGCAATCGCGACTCGAGAAACTCGGCATCGACAACGCCTGCTTCGTGGCTTGCGATGCCGTCGCGGTCCTCCAGCACGACGTGGCCGACGCGTCGCTGCACGCAGCCCATTGCTACTTTCCCGATCCGTGGTGGAAGTCCCGCCACAAAAAGCGACGGGTCTTGAGCGATGAAACCATCCTCAATGTGCAGCGCGCCCTCGTCCCCGGCGGACAGTTGCACTTTTGGACCGACGTGCTGGATTACTACGAAGAAGCCGTCGCGCGCGTCGGTGAACTGACTTCGCTCGCCGGACCTTTCTATGTCCCCGAGCCTAGCGCGTCGCACGATATGGATTACCGCACCCATTTCGAACGCCGGACTCGGCTCAATGGACTTCCTGTGTATCGCGCTCGCTTTGAGAAGCTCGCATGAAACGCACGGCGCTCGATCGCTTTGAATACACCGCTCCGACGATGGGCACCAAGCTGCGCATCGTCGTGTACTCCGAGAGCGAAGCCGCAGCCACCCGCGCCATCCACGCTGCGCTCGATGAAATCGAACGGCTGATCCCCATCCTCAACAACTACGATCCGACAAGCGAAGTCTCGCGGCTTCGAAACGCGGTCGAAGAACCGATCGAGATCAGTTCCGACCTGCAACGGGTCCTGGAGATCGCCATCGATTGGCATGAACGCTCCAATCATGCTTTTGACATTTCGCTGGGTAGCGTCTTTCGATTGTGGTCCGATTGTCGTAAGCGCAAAGAGCTTCCTTCCGCCGACGCAGCCACGCAGGCGAACTTCACCAGTGGATGGTGGCAGTGGCAACTCCGTGCACCCGCTCGCCCGGAGGAACGCGCCCGCGTAGCAATCGCAACCGAGGGGATGATCGTCGACACGTCGGGCTTGGCAACCGGCTACATCATCGACCGCGCCTTTGAAGCCATGCAAAGGACCGGGCACGAATCGATGTTGATCGACATCGGCGGGGACATTCGCGTCGGTGCGCCGCCTCCTCAAACGCCTGGCTGGATCGTCGAAGTATCCGGCGTGCACAGCGATCGGCGGCCTCTATGCCGATTGGTGCTCGATGCGTGCGCGATCACCACGTCGGGCGATCTGCATCAGTTCGTAGAAATCGACGGCCGGCGGTATAGCCACATCATCGATCCGAAAACCCGAATTCCGCTGCAGCGGCGACAAACGGCAACAGCCATCGCGGATACCTGCGTGGATGCCGATGCTGGCGCGACGGCGTTGTGCGTGCTGGGTGTGGAGGGTGCGGCCAAGCAGTTTGACCGCATGGGATTGCGCGAAGCCTTGGTCTTGGAATCGAGCCTCGAGTCGATCTCCGAACGACTTCCCTCGCCTCGCTTTCGGCATCTTTTGCCAGCGGAATGAGCCCGATTGGGCATTGCTGCTTTCGGTTCCTCGCCCCTCATTACACCGGCATCAAGACTTCACAGCGGCAAGTTCGCGCCTTGCTTACTTCAAAGGGATTCCCATGTCCCGCATCAGAAACTGCATGTCCTCCCAAGTCATCTTCTTGGCCGATGGCTCTCGCAGCAGGTACGCCGGGTGGTATGTGACGAGCACCTTGGCGCCACCGTACGTGTGGAATCGACCTCGAAGCTGCCCAACGCTCTGCTTGGTCCGAAGCAGCGCTTTGGCCGGGATGGCTCCCCAACAAATGATGTACTCAGGTTGGAGAATCTCGAGCTGGGCTTCAAAGAACGGTCGGCAGTTCTCGACTTCCGATTCCGTGGGAGTGCGATTGCTGGGAGGTCGGCACTTGAGCGTATTCATGATGTAGACCTCTTCGCGCTTGAGTTTGGAGGCGATCAAGATCTTATCGAGCAGTTGCCCTGCGGCCCCTACAAACGGAATCCCGGCGAGATCTTCCTCGGCCCCCGGGGCTTCGCCGAACATGACCAACCGCACGGTGCTGGGACCGACGCCGAATACCGCTTGCTTGCGCCGACAAACGATATCCGCACACAACCGACAAGCATCGACCGACACGCGCAGTTGCGACAGTGCACCGTCGCGTTCGGATGGGCTTTGACCTGGGCTGGCCCATGCGATGGGCACCTTGGCCTCGCTCGGCGACGGCGCCGACGGACGGGTCGCAGCATCGGGACGCGATGCGGAGCGAGTCTCCTGCGATGGGGAAGCCAGCGTCGAATGGCTCGCAGGCTCTGCTTGCGACATCGCCTGCGAAGCGGTCGTTGTCGACCTAGGCTCCATCGCAATGGGATCGACGGGCGCACCGGCCGAAGCTTCCTGTTGCATCCATGCCAACAACGCGCTGGGCAGCGCTTCGCTCGGACGAGGCAAACGCGTGATGCCACTGCGCTTGAGGTGAGCAAGGTATTGCGCGCCGGCTTGTTTCCAGGGATTCACGTTGCGGTTCCTCAAAGGACACGGGAAGGCTTAGGCGTAGGGGGCTTAAGCTTCGCCGTCGCTGATGCTTATGCCGCCTGGATCGCGCGAGCAAAGGCTTCGGCGGCGTGCTGCAACTGATCGATGGAATGCGCCGCGGAGACTTGCGTGCGGATGCGAGCTTTGCCTTGCGGCACCACAGGATACGAGAAGCCGATGACGTAGACGCCTTCGGCCAACATGGCTTGGGCGACGCGGCCTGCCAGCGCCGCATCCCCGATCATCACAGGCACGATAGGATGCGTGCCGCTGAGGATATTGAGCCCCAAGCGTTCCATTTCCGAACGGAAGAAGCGCGTATTGGATTCCAATCGATCTCGCAGTTCGGTCGAGGCCGTGAGCAACTCGATCGCGCGGATCGCACCGGCCACCACCGGTGGAGCGATGGTGTTGGAAAACAGATAGGTGCGCGAGCGTTGTCGCAGCAGTTCCACCAACTCCGCATTGCCCGAAGTGTAGCCCCCGCTGGCTCCGCCCAAGGCCTTGCCCAATGTCCCGGTCAAGATATCGACGCGATCGAGAACACCACACGCCTCGTGCGTGCCGCGCCCTTGCGCACCGACGAAACCCACCGCATGGGAATCATCGACCATCACCAACGCATCGTACTCGTCCGCCAACTGGCAGACGCTGGCCAAGTCCGCGAGGGTGCCGTCCATGGAAAAGACGCCGTCGGTCGCGATCAATCGAAAGCGAGCCCCTTTAGCCTCTTCGAGCTTGGCCCGCAAATCGTCGATCGAGTTGTTCTTGTAGCGAAGCCGTTGCGCTTTGCACAATCGGATGCCATCGATGATGCTGGCATGATTGAGTTCGTCCGAGATGATCGCGTCTTCGGGCCCGAGGATGGTTTCAAAGAGACCGCCGTTGGCATCCCAGCACGAGTTGTAAAGGATGGTGTCTTGCTTGCCGAGAAAGCGGCTGAGTTGATCTTCGAGTTGCTTGTGAATGGTTTGCGTACCGCAGATGAAGCGGACCGATGCCATGCCGTACCCCCAGCGGTCCAAGGCTTCGTCGGCCGCTTGCCGCACGCTCGGGTGCTGCGCGAGTCCGAGGTAGTTGTTGGCACAGAGATTCAGCAGTTCGCGCCCATCGGACAGCTTGACCATGGTCCCTTGCGACGAGTCGATGATGCGCTCGCGCTTAAACGTCCCGGCTTCGCGCATGGCTTGGTTGGAATGCGCCAGATGCTCCAGGAAATGACTGCGACTATTCATGGCAATGCGGACCGATAAGGGACTGTGACGTAGGAAGCAAAACTAAGGTTGAGGTGGGGATGCAGCGCTTTGGCCAGATTCCGTGCCGAGCGTTTTTCGGCGGACCAGGGACGACGAAACATCCGACCACCGATAGCCCATCCATGGTATCAGTCCGACCAGAGCTGTATAGACGAACCACTCGGCGATGGCGATTCCCAGCCAATCGTCCACCAGCAGCAACCCCAAGGATCGGATCCAAGAAACCTGTTGTCGCAAAGCCATCAACCCCTGAACGACTCCCCAGCGCCAGCCGACCGACAACAACCCCAAGACGGGAAACAACCACCACCGCCAACGCTTGCCCGCGAACATCCAGGCTGCAAGCAGGATCGGCACGACGGGAATGGCTGCGATGATCGCCACCATCATCCAAAGCGATTCGATTTTCGTCTTGGTGCGCGGGTCGATGGGATGCGGTCCCATGGCGCCGAAAGGTGTGGTATCGCCGAGCATGTTCGCGTACCACTCGATGCTGACACGCAAGCACTGAACCACCAAGGCGAGAGCGAACATGACCAGCATCCAGCGCCGGATGCTCCAGCGGGAATCGCAGTCCGCTCGCGGATCGATGATGCTGATACCGCTGAGCGAACTGGCCAGTCGCAGCACGCCCCAGATCAGTCCACCTTGAAGCAACACCAACGGCGCATCGATGGTCCATACCGTTTCCCAGGTCCCGAACAGCTCGGGATGGGAGGATCGCAGCACGCTGTTGAAGAGGAGGAACATGACGGCTGCCAAAGCCAGGCCAGCCAATGTTGCCACGACCCGCCGCGGACCTTGCATCGCACTCCACGCCACGATGCACAGCGATGGCAACTCTCCTAATCGAGCCGTCCAGCTCGACGTGACATCCTGGGCGCCGATTCCATAGGCAGCCAACAAGCTGGTGGCGACGAGTAGTCCGGTCGCCACCAACCCCACCCGCCAGGGCCTGGGAATCGTCCAGCGAATCGGCGCCTTCACCCTCGCTTCCTCCCACTCCATGCGTGCCAGAAACTATGGTGCATCATCTTAGGCCAAACCGGTTTTCGGATCGAAGCCGAACATCGCATTCAGGTTTTGGACAGCCGCCCCGCTAGCGCCTTTGACCAAGTTGTCGATCGCGCTGATGAGAATGAACCGAGGACCGTTCTCGCGCACCGTGATGTCGACATAGTTGGTGCGGGCCACAAACCGTGTTGCCGGCAGATGGGAGACCACGCGGACGAAGCCGTCTTGCGGATAGTAGGCGTTCAAGCACTCGCGCAGTTGATTGGGGGTCGCGCCCGAGGACGGACGGACATAGATGGTCGATAGAATGCCGCGCTCCATCGGAACCAGGTGCGGCGTGAACATGACTTGCGGTTCCACACCCGAGAACCGCTTTACGATGTCGATGATTTCGGGTTGATGGCGATGGTTGCCAACCGAGTAAGCGGAGATGCTTTCGTTGACTTCGCAATACAAGCTGCCGAGCTTGGGCGTGCGACCTGCGCCGCTGACTCCCGACTTGCTATCGACGATGATGTCTTCGGGGGAGATGAGCCCTTCCTTGAGCAATGGCGAAAGAGGCAAGATGGCTGATGTCGGATAGCAGCCAGGGTTGGCGATCAAGGATGCCCTAGGAAGCTCGGATGGGAACAGTTCGGGCAATCCGTAGGGAGTCGCCCCGAGGCGGCCTGGGTCAGGGTGCTTTTCGCCGTACCACTTTTCATACAGTTCGGGAGAGCTCAAGCGGTAATCGGCGGACAAGTCGATCACGCGGCAACCCGCCGCGAGCAATTCCACGATCAAGTGGGCCGATGCACCGTGGGGCAAGCACGTTAGCGCGACGTCCGCCCGTTCGGCGATTTGCGTTGGCGTGAGGTCTTCGACGGGCAGTCGCAATTGACGAACGAGGGATGGATGCATGTCGGCGATCATGCTGCCGTCGGCTTGGCGGCTGGTAGCCGCCACGATCTGCACATGCGGATGTTTCAGCAGCCAGTGAATGGCTTCCAAAGCGGTATATCCCGATGCGCCCACGATGGCGACTCGAATCGTGCGTTGATTCACGGTGATGAGGTCCCTATCAACCAAGGTTCAAACTGGCTGTCGTCCACGATCTGCCGAACGATAGCGCGAAACTCTCCCAAGATCATAGCAGTCGCACCCCAAACAAAATGGCCTTCGATCGCAAAGCCTGGGGCTTCAAACTCCATCGATCCTCGACGCAGCAAGCCGACCGAATGCACGTCGTCGGAAATCAATCGACGGATCGGCAACAGGATCAACTCGGCCACTTCTTCTTCGTTGGGACGCATGCTCGGTCGCAGACTGCTTACGGCTACCCAAGGGGTCACGCGATGCCGACTGGCGTAGACGTAGAGCGGTGTCAGCTCCCCTAGTGGCTGCAGGTATTCGGTGGTGCAGCCGAGCTCTTCTCCGAACTCGCGGCACGCGGTTCGCCAGCCCGATTCGCCACGCTCTGTGCGGCCGCCGGGCAAGCTGACTTGCCCGCCGTGATCGGCCATTTTCGAAGGCCGGAGCGTCAATGGGATTTCCCATTCGTTGCGGCTGGCAGGCAACAAGGTGATCAACACGGAAGCCAAATGAGCCGAACGCGGCGCTGGACCGCGATGCCGGCCGTAGGAATAGGCCGGCGAGAAAGAACGATGGGGATGCTTGGAATCGACCAACTGTCGCGCAGCGGCGTCCCCCTCCGCCGAAGCTCCGGCCGCAGCACGATCGGCCCAATACCGTCGTAGCTGCTCTGGCAAGTTCGAAAGATCCGCCGATTCCAAGCCCATGATTCTTCCCGTCGAGCCCCGATGCTATGATGGTTGGGCCGTTGCGTTGGGCACCCAACCAGGATGCTCAGGCGCGGCAAAATCGGCGAATTCCACGCCACACACGCGACCGCCGCTTGCTTGCATACGGTTTTGCCTGCGTCCGATGCAGGAGTCGCTGAGTTTTGGTCCGCTGTGGTGTAGGTTAGGTTTGGTTCGCGACGGCGTTGGTCCCTGAGACCTCGGCCAGACCATGCGGCCAGGACCAATCCCGTATTCCTGGCTGTTGCATCCTGCGCAGTGGCTGTGCACGAACCCAACCAACCGCTTTAGAACGTATCCCTCGACTAGTGAGGATGCAAGCCATCTTCACCGACCTGAACACGCGATGAATCGACGCACGAATCCCGCTCCCGAAACCATCGCCAACGTTCTTCGATTGCTGCCTGCCAAATGGGCGATCGGGCTGATCATTGCCGTGATCGCCTACGTTTTGCTGCAACCGAGAGTCAACCAGTGGTTCGGTTGGCATCTGCCCAGCGTCCCTGCCATGCTCGGGCAAGAAGAACCTGCGGCGACCAAATCGACGCGGACACGCACCGCCAACGTCGA
>JBKCUI010000151.1:0-2642 GCA_046318495.1 Pirellula sp.
TAGATGGTGTCGTAGTAGAGTTGATTCGGGACCGGAGCAATCGAAACGCCAGCGTGATAGATTTCCGGGTAGCGAAACAACGCGTTGAGGGTCATCGATCCGCCGCCGCTCCACCCCCAAACGCCGACGCGATCTGGATCCAGGTAGGGACGTTCCTTGAGCACGGATTTGACGGCAGCAGCCTGGTCCGCCGATGCGAGAATTCCGATCTGCCGGTAAACGCTTTTTCGCCATTCGCGTCCGCGCGGCGCAGGGGTGCCACGGTTGTCAAAGCTCATCACCACATATCCTTTTTGCGCGAGCATCTGATGCCAAAGCATTTGGTTGCCGCCCCACTTATCCACGACCGTTTGCCCTGCCGGCTCCCCGTAGACATAGACGATCAATGGATACTTCTGCGAAGGATCGAGATTGGGGGGCAGGATGCACCATGCGTCCAGTTCCACGCCATCACCGATGTCGACGCGAAAAAACTCACTCTTTGGGAACTGCGCCGCTTGGAGTTGAGTGCGAAGCGTGGAGTTTGCTTCGGCGACAAATTGCGGTGCGTGATCGCTCAGTCGAACGACCGTGGTTACCGGCGGCGAAGTCATGCTGGACGATGTGGCGAGTGCTAACTTGCGATCCGGTGACAAGACGTAGCGATGGGTGCCAGTCTCCGTATCGGGAGTGACGCGCTGGAAGTCGCTCCCGTCGAAATGCACACGATAGAGATACGACTGGGTCGCGTTCGATGGCGAGGCATAGAAATAAATCCAACGCGCATCGTCATCGATGCCGAGGATTTCCGTCACGTCAAAATCACCGGACGTCACCGGTTGGATCGCTTTGCCGTCTATTGAGGCTAGATAGATATGCTGCCATCCATCGCGTTCACTTAACCAGGCGAACTGCGACCGGTCCGCAAGCCAGTGCAGGGTATCGTGAACATCGACCCACGCCTCGTCCTTCTCGGTCAAAATCACCTTGACCTGGGATTTGTTGACATCAGCGACGTAAACCACGAGCTGATTTTGAAGCCGGTTCAGTTGTTGGATGACCAAGCGTTGTTCGTCAATCCACTCCATGCGCGGCAAGTAGTTCTCTCTCTGGTCGCCTGGAATCGGCATCCACGATGCGTCGCGAGTGGAAAGATCGATCACGCCAATTCGAGCAGCCGGGTTGATCGTTCCGACTTTTGGATAGGGGATGGACTGAATCTTAGGGTAAAGTGTTTCGGTGTTATTGACCAAGGGAAAGGACTCGATCCCGGAGGCATCGATCTCCCAAAAGGCAATCCGTTTGCCATCCGGGCTAAAGCGAAAGCCATCCCGGATGGAGAACTCTTCTTCATAAACCCAGTCAAAGGTGCCGTTGATCTTCGCAATCTTGGCCGTATCGGTCAGTTGCGTGATCGAATGGTTGCTCAAGTCTTGAAGATACAGATCGTTCTTGGAAACGTACGCTACCTGTTTCGCATCCGGAGAAAACTTGGCGAACATCATCGAGGAGACAGGCGCATCTCCGCCAAGTTGCACCAGGGACTTGTTCTGCAGATCAAGAACCCAATAATCACCGCGCGTGTTGTATCGCCATACACGTTCCGTGTTTGCAAATATCAGCAACTTGGTTTTGTCATTGGACCATTGGTAGGAATCCATTCGAAGGGGCTTTTCGGCACCGTTCGGCGTTAACATCTCGCTGGACACCAAGACTTGTTCTATGGCCCCAGCGTTCAGCGCAACTCGAATGATCGAAGTGTTCCCGGTCTCCGCGTCGCGCTTGATTCTCTCGAACCCTTGGCTGTCACTCTGCCATTGCCCAACGAATGCCTCGCCCCGGAAGTCGTTGTTGTGGAAAATGGAATCGATCGAGAGAGCCGCGGGCCTGCGGGTGGGGGATTCCTGACCGTTAGCCACGTTCCCGAGTCGTAGGACGCTGAGAGCCAAGATGCCTAAGAGGGCTGTTAATCGGACAGGATTTCGAGGCATGCGATCGAATTGGTAGGTTAAGGACTGGACGCTGGGATTTGGAACGCCGCCTCCTTGCTCATGGAGATTTGGCTACGGCAATGGGAGCTAAGGCGTTGGGTTGAGTCGGATGAGTTCTGGTGTCTCGGTCGCTTCCTCGATCGCTCGGATCGTGTCGCGAACGGATTTAGCCTTTTGCTTCATCAGTTGTTTGGGGAAGTTGGGTTCGTCCTTTTCGAAGTAGTTGGCGAGCGCCGTCAGTTCCGGTATGACCGTCTTGGCATGGGTGCCGTATTGGAGCAGGATGGCCATCAGTTCTGGGGTCCGCTTTTCGCTGGCCCACGGGTTTTGCTCCCGCGTGTACCGGACGCATGCTTGGATGCCTTCCTCGATGCGATGTTCGGCAAAGACGCGAAGCCCTGCGACTCGGATACCATCGGCGAACATTTCACCACTTGGAGCGGGTTCGTTGATCGCCTGATAAATTGCGGGCAAGAGCGGAGCGATGTCGCGGCCGGAAAGATTCTCGTAAACCGAACTCAGACTTCCGCGAGCTCGGCCGTCTTCGTTCTTCAGGCCAGCGCGAACAGCTTGGTACAGCGCTTCGCGGTCGACCCCATCGAGCGACCCGCGAAGCATTCCACCACCATCAAAAAGGGCGAACGACAGATAGCGCTGTTGCATGCCGCGGGG
>JBKCUI010000152.1:0-43973 GCA_046318495.1 Pirellula sp.
ACGTCGCCTTGGGGCGCGTCAATAGCGAGTCCTTGATGGATACGAAGGCTTGGATTTTGTATCGGCTGGGGCGGACCGACGACGCGGAGTTGGAACGCCGCTGGGTGGAAGCGTTCAGCACCGAGGCCTTCGACTCGATCCATTAGTCGTTTTCTCCTTTACGCTCGTAGAGGGGCCTTTTGCGAGCGGACCGAGGATGCCGCCATGGGCTTCGCCCAAGCGCAACCCGGGACCCGAGCGATCCCATGGCTCGGTTGCTAGCAACCCCTCCGACATCCGAATCGCTTGGGAATTGAGGGCTTTGCTGGGCGCCTTTGAAAACCGAGTTCGCGACGTTGACTCCGCCATGAGCATGCTTGATAATCGGCTCTCAGGGGTTGCATCTGCATGTCGGCCCTTGGGAGAGCCATAGCGCGCTCCGATGGTCCGGCGCATGCACTGCAACCGAAATTGTTCGTGGTGAGTCCGTCTGTTCAGCCTCGTTGCATAGGTGTCGAGTTTGGATAGGGTGCGTTCATCGGGTTTTGTCCGACGTTTCACGTCTCACCGGGTCCGTTTGCATCGGGCGTGGGCGACGCTGAGACATCTATGTTTGCGAGGGTTGTGCTTGTGACCAATATCTATGTAGGCAATCTTTCGTTCCGCGCGACGGAAGATGAAGTTCGTGAAGCCTTTGGACGATTCGGTGAAGTCTCCAAAGTCAGCATCATCATCGATCGCGAGACAGGGCGATCGCGAGGATTTGCGTTTGTGGAAATGCCCAATGCCGACGAAGCCAAGTCGGCGATCGATGGGCTGAACGACCAAGAGGTCGCCGGCCGTCGGATCTCGTGCAACGAAGCGCGTCCGCGCGAATCGCAAGGACGTCCGTCCTATGGCGGTGGCGGCGGTGGTGGTCGCGGCAATTACGGCGGCGGTGGCGGAGGTGGCAATTACGGTGGTGGCGGCAACTATGGTGGTGGCGGTGGTGGCGGTCAGCGCCGGCCTTACCGAGACCACTAAGCCGATACGGCTCGCGCGGTCGCGAGCCATCGGACCTTCGTTGCATGCACATGCATGATGGAAAGAGGAAGCAGGTCGACGCCGGTCACGTCGCTTTCTTTGAGGGCTGTGATGCGTTGCTTTGGACTTCGATTCCGAAGACGTCGATCTGCTTGCACCGTTGTTTGTGACCGCGTGCGATGTTGACATCCCGTTTCGCGACGTGGAAGTGTTTGGCGATAAGCTGGATCACCGCGGCATTGGCTTTTCCATCTTCGGGAGGAGCGTGAATGCGAGCGATCCAGCTTCCGTCGTTTTGTTGGACCAAGCATTGTTGCGAGCTGTTGGGTTTGACGTGCACGATCAGGCGTTGTGTCGGGAGGCGTTGGTTGGGTGTCGCATTCATAGCTTCCTCTTTCTGGGGTTGCTGGCTGCAGCGGCGGGTTGGTTGAGGATACGGATGGGCTTGCCAAGGATTCGATCGCACGCGAGAACCTGTCCATCTTCGTAGCGGCAACGGGATGGGCGAGCGTCCGTTCTGCGCAACGCATAGGAATCTGACCCACCGCGAAAAGGTTGTTGTGATGGCATCCGAGAGCCCGCGTACCACTCCGAACTACCTCGCCTTGTTCTTGGCATTTGCACGGAACAGCTTGATTCGCGACATGACGTTTCGAGGCAATTTTCTCCTCGACTGCGTTTCGAGTTTGGCGTGGTTGTTCATGAACCTCGGGTTCTATCTGCTCATTTTCTTTCACGTCCGCAGCATCGGTGTCGCCACCGGCTGGGGAGCTCATGAATTCTATGTGTTTTTGGCGACGACATGGATCGTGAACTCGATCGTGCAAGCGTTTCTGATGCCCAACGCGCAGGAGTTCAGCGAATTGATTCGAACCGGCGGGTTGGATTATGCGCTGCTCAAGCCGATCGATACGCAGTTCTTGGTGTCGTTTCGCAAGGTCGATTGGGCATCGCTGAGCAATCTCGCGGCCGGCATCGTGATTCTGGTCTATGCGTTGGTCCAGCTCAGTCATCGCACCGATCCGCCTTGGACGATGAACATCGGGACGCTGGCGCTGTATGTCGTCTACCTTTTCTTGGGCGTTTGCATGTTCTACAGTCTGATCGTTTGTTTGGCAGCGACGAGCATCTGGCTGGGGCGGAATCAGAGCTTGTACGATTTTTGGTTCTACATCACCAATTTCGCTCGGTATCCGATGGAGATTTACCAGACAGGGTGGGGGTTGCCGCTGTGGTACATCTTCACGTTCGTCTTGCCGATTCTGGTGATCATCAACGTCCCTGCGCGGTTGTTGGCGCAGCCCTTGGTGCCCAGGCAGGGATGGGAGTGGGGGCTGGCCGCGTTTGCGTTTGTAGCTACGATTGCGTCCCTCTGGGCGAGTCGTTGGGTTTTTCAACGGGCCCTCAAGAGTTATTCGAGCGCGAGCAGTTAGCGTTCCCACGCCCAACCCCACGACGTGTTTCTATGGCATCTCGACTTTTCGTCCGCGACATCGTGCCTGCGTCCAACGTGGATGAAGTGTTTCGGATCGCGGATCGTCAAGTCCGAGCCAACCGCCAAGGCAACTCGTATCTGCTGATGCAATTGCAAGACCGCACAGGTGTCATCTCCGCGATGCGTTGGAACGCCGACGAACGCTTGGCCGAGCGATTTCCGAAAGGGAGTTTCGTTCGGGTCCAAGGTGTCTCGCAACTGCACAACGGAGTGTTGCAACTGATCGTCAATCAGTTGCAGAACGTCGATAGCAGCGATGTCGTCTTGGAGGATTTCGACGCCATCGATCGTGAGAAGAACGAGGAGCGTTGGAAGCGTTTGCTGGCGATGGTCGATACGCTAGGAGATCCCACGACGCGGCACGTATGCCGAGCGATTGTTGAGGATCCACGCTGGAGTGACGAGTTGAAGTTGGCGCCGGCGGGCATCAAGACCCACCATGCGTATCCAGGTGGATTGCTCGAGCACATCGTGTCGTTGATGGAGTTGGCGGAATTGGTCGCTGGCCATTATCCCGACATCGATCGGGATTTGTTGGTGGCGGCAGGGTTGGTGCATGATTTGGGCAAGCTGCAGGAGTTGGCTTACCAGCAAGAACTCAACTACACCGATGCCGGTCAAATGCTGGGGCATTTGGTGCAAGGGGTGACGATGCTCGAGAGCGTCGCAAACCGTTTGGAGCAGCAAGGAATTCCGATCGATCGGAACCGTCTGTTGCGGCTGCAACACATCGTGGTCAGCCATCATGGAACGCTTGAGCACGGCAGTCCCAAGGTTCCCATGACGTTAGAAGCGTATGCATTTCAATATCTGGATGAATTGGATGCCAAACTGAACGCGGCTCGCGAATTGGTCCAGCAGGACCGAACGAAAGATCCGTGGACTCCTTACCATGCGGTATTGGGTCGGAAGCTGTTCAAGTCGAGTTTCGGTGGGCCCTCCTCCGCGTGATCTGTCTCGATGTCCGAGCAGAGGGCGCGGGATCCCTACGTCAAGAACGGTCGTCGCGTCGCGGGTTCGGCTGCCGTGGTTGCGGTTCGTTTGGTGGGGGCGCGAGGATGGGGGTTAGCTCTTTGACAAAGTCTTGTGCGTCGCGGAAGCTGCGATAGACGCTGGCGAAACGCACGAAGGCGACTTCGTCCAATACCCGCAGTCGCTCCATGCAAAGGTTGCCGATTTCTTGCGATGGGACTTCGCGTTCGTAGTTGTCGATGATGAACGACTCGATCTCGATCGCTAGTTGTTGAATTTGTTCCGCCTTCACGGTTCGCTTCCAACATGCTTGCGCCAAACCGCGTTCGATTTTGGAGCGGCTGAAGTCTTGGCAAGTGCCGTCGCGCTTGCGGACTTGGAGTTGCCCTTCGATTCGTTCGTAGGTTGTAAAGCGTCTGCCGCAGTGATTGCAGAGGCGACGTCGGCGGATCGCTCGGCCATCCTCGACCAATCGAGAGTCTCGAACGGCGTCGTTGTCACATCCGCAACTTGGACATCGCATGGCAGTGGTTGGCAATCCGTGGAAAGGGTGAGCCTGCATGGTATTCCCGCATGCAGCGTCGGAACATGGCGCCGCGGACCGGAATCCATGGAGCGTCAGCATAGCATATCCTGGTTGTGCGATGCCTGAAAATCGGCTTCGCAAGCCGTTTCGAGTCCGCTCGAATGGCTTGCCAGTCATTGTGATGTCGACGTAGCATATAGCCGGGCATATAGCTGGCATTCCAGTTGCTATGCGACGCGAGCCGTGTCGGTTTGCAACTATCTCTATTTCCGGACCCAACGAATCGATGTCCCCTTCTGCTGAAACACCGTCCGTCTCGCCACCCAAGCGGAGGTTGGAGTTCGGACACTTGTTTTGGGCCGCGTGCTTCATGCTCGTCGGGATCAGCGTGCTGATTTATTTGGGGCGCGAGCGGACGCAAGTCATCGGCCAGAAGATCGGGGAGTTGGATTTGCGTCCGTTGCTGAACACCCAGGACGGGATCGAAACGCCCGCATTGGAAGGCAAGCTCGTGCTGTTGCATTTTTGGGGGCCTTGGTGTCCGCCATGTCTGCACGAGTATCCTGAGATCATCAAGCTTCAGCACAAGTACCAAGACCTCGCATCGGAGGTTGTCATCGTGAGTGTATCGTGCGGTGCTGACGTCCCCGAGAATGTTGCCAAACTCGCTTCCGACACACAAGAGATCGTCGGGGAGCAGGGAGAGGGGCTGCCGGTTTATGCCGATCCCGCGCAGTACTCGCGCGTGCAAGTCGCGAATCTGCTCGGCAGCCGAGGCTTTGCGTATCCCACGTCCATTTTGCTGAATCGCGAGCTTAAGGTGGTGGATACTTGGGTTGGGGCGACGCGGCCAGGAGAATTGGAATTGGCGATTGAAAACTTGCGTAAATCCCAAGCGAAGGGCAAGCCATGAGCGGATCGAACGGTGAGGCTCGGCGGCGCCCCATCCTGGGAATCACACTTGGCGATCCTACCGGAGTTGGGCCGGAGATCATTGTGCAAGCACTGGCGCAACCATCGGTTCAAACCGAGTGCAGGCCGGTGGTCATCGGTCGTCCCTTCTTTATCGAGAAGGCGGCGCAATTGTGCGGATTGCAGGTGCGGCTTCGCGTATTGCAAGACGGGGCTGAGTTCCGCGATTGGCTCGATTCCTCGCGCGCTTCGAGCGGTTCGATCGGCGCACCTGAGCCGTCCAAAGCCGATGCCAACCGCGAAGCATTCGAGGTGGTCGTTTTGGTGGCCGGGAGGATCGAAGATGAGGGCGCGATCGGAGGAACGATCGACGCACGGGGTGGGCAAGCGGCGTACGATGCGTTGGTGATGGGCGCCCACGCTTGTCTGGACGGGCGGTTAGATGGATTGGTCACCGCTCCGCTGCAAAAGAAAGCGCTGCATCTTGCAGGACATGATTGGCCCGGGCATACCGAGTTGCTGGCGCATCTTTGCGGCGTCGAGCAATCCGCCATGATGCTGTATCTGCCTCCGGGCAAGCCACAGCATGGAGGGCCTGCAGGTTTGGGAGTCGTGCACGTTACATTGCACATGGCATTGCGAGAGATCTTTGGCATGCTGACCCCGTCGAGCGTGTTCGACAAGATCGCATTGACCCACCGTTACTTCTCGCAATTGAGGGCCGGCATGGGGCTGACGGGTCGCCCCAAGATCGCCGTTGCGGCATTGAATCCTCACGGCGGGGAATCCGGGCGGTTTGGCCATGAGGAGGAAGAAGTCATTCTTCCCGCGGTGGAGCGAGCGCAGCGTTCGGGAATCGATGCCACCGGCCCACATCCAGTCGATACCTTGATGCCGCGTGCTGCCAACGGAGAGTTTGACGCGGTGGTGGCGATGTACCACGATCAAGGTCACATCGCGCTGAAGCTCATCGATATGTATGAAGCTGTCAACATCACGCTCGGGCTACCGATCCTCCGTACGAGCGTCGCCCATGGAACGGCCCATGACATCGCTTGGGAAAACCGCGCGCAATGCGGAGGGATGGTGCAGGCGATCCTGGCTGCGTCGCGATTGGCCAATGAGAGGCACACACGCGAGTAGACGCCCGTTTGTCCTTCTCACCAGATTTGGATTCCAGGATCGGTTGATGTCCTGGACTCGTAGGAGAGCGACGCTTGCGTGGCATGGACGCAACGCATGCTGTGAGGCCGCCGAGACTTAGCGGCTGGCCATTCTGGTGTTTTGCACCACGTACAGCTTGGGATCATCGACGATCCAGTCGGTGCTCCAGTCCCGTCCGTTGTCGCCGTTGACGACGTTGTAGAAGAACGAACGGACTTCTTCGCAACGGTAGCCGTAAGGCATCGACGTGGCGATGTAGTCTTCTCGAGTCAGTTCGTCGACTCCTTGGCGTGCGAAGTAGTGCACCAAACCATCTGGGGTGAAGGTCAACCCGAGGGTCCACCAGCCGGTCTCGGGAATTTCGGGGCCGAGGAAGTCGCCACCGTTGCGGTCGGCACGAACGCGGAAGTAGGCATAGGGAACCATCTTGCCATCGACCTTCTTGGTCCCTCGCAAGATGAACAGGCCAGGCCAATAGACTTCTTCTTTTTCAGACTTGGAAGAGAACAGGAAGACCGGCTTGGTTTCCATGATCGTCGTCTCGACGGCGGCGCGGAAGGCGAAGTGCGGGCCGTTGCGTTGTTCCCACTCTTCGAGGGGGGGAATGAAAACGCGGGTGGTGATATTGGGGGATTGAGAAACTTTGAGAGTTCCTCCGAGGCGGTATTGCACGTTGCAGATGAAATCGTCCTGGTGCATTTTGTGGCTAGGACGGTTTGGGATGCCGGTGAACAGAGACCGCATCAGCAGGGCGCCTTCGCTACCTGGCAGACCGCCAGGTGGGGTGGGAACGCGTTTGACCAAGTCGGGGTGGCCTCGTTTGGCACCTTCGTACCATCGGCCGTTGTTCGACTTGCCCATCGGCATGCGCTGGTTCTCGTCGATGTCCTCAGTGCTCTTCGGATTGTTCGGGATGAACTCCCAGGCCTCGTCTTCGAAGTCGTCTCCGACTTGTTTCAGTTGAACCCCGGTCCCGGGGACGACGATATCACTCCGGCTTTGAGCCATTGCGGGAACCGAGCCACAGGCGATCACGCAAGCGGCCCACAACACCAGACGATCCGAAGAAAAATCCATGAATTCACCCGTCCATCCGAAAAGAAATCAGTCTTGGTTTCGGTATCGACGGGTCTCGACGGAAAAAACGACATTTTCAGTTGAACTACCAAAGTGACCGCAAATTGCGTAACTTAACGAGTTCGCGATGGCGGTTCGTTCCGCCGATTGCGGCCCATTGCAACGCCTCCTTTGGATTCCTCTACGTTAGCGCAACACCAAATGGTTTCGAACGATAGCCGCGGTCACGACGCTTCTTCACCCTCCAATGCAGCGGCTCCGGCAAACCCGTATGCAACGGCTCCGGCCGAACCGCCTCCTGGCAAGCAAGGTGGGCGGATCGTCAGCCGCTTGGGCGAATCCGGCAAGATCACGGCGGTGATCATGATCATGGCCATCGCCTTTTGGTTTGTGTCCAAGAAGCTCAAGGGGGTGACTTGGGCCGAGGTGCAGGAAGGCTTTGACCGCTTGCCGACCAGCCACATCATCGTCGCGTTGCTGCTTACGGCGCTGAATTATCTCATCCTGACCGGATACGATTGGATTGCGATCCGGCACATGAAAAAGAAGCTCCCCTTTTCCAAGATGATGGCGGGGGCGATCGTTGGATATGCTTCCGGCAACGTGTTGGGATGGTTGTTCGGTGGCAACATCGTCCGCTACCGGATGTACTCCAAGTGGGGATTCAGCACGTTTGAGATCATCGCCTTGGTCTCGATCCTGTCGATCACGTTTTGGTTGGGGTTGTTTCTGTTGGCCGGGATTGCGTTTCTGGCGTTGCCCATCCATCTTCCCGAGGATGTGCTGGAGATGCTCAAATTCGAATCGAAGCTATGGGGAGAGATTTCGTTGTCCCAGCATTTGCTCGGAGGGATCTTCCTGGCGTGCGTCGGAATTTATTTGCTCGCCTGCATTTTTATCCGACGGCCGATCAAGTTCCGGGAGTACGCGGTCTCGTTGCCCCCGTTTCGCCTTTCGGCCATGCAGTTGGTCGTGTCTGCGGGGGACTTTTTATTGGCCACGGCGACGTTGTATGCGTTGTTGCCACCGGATGTGGTCGGTCCTGACAAGTTCAACTTTTCGACGGTCTTGATCGCGTACTTGACGGCCCAAATCTGCGCGGTCTTGACGCACGTTCCGGGTGGCTATGGATTGCTTGAAGCGATTCTGTTGACCTTTTTGGAAGGCCCGAGCAAAGGCCCGGTCGTGTGCGCGGTCATTCTGTTTCGCATCATCTACTACTTCATTCCTTTCGCCATTGCAGCGGTCATCTTTGTGATCAACGAATACATGCCGCGGCATACCGCAGAGAGCATTCAGGATGCAAGCTGACGGGCCGCTTCCAGGCATCGCTGCGACGACGCTTGCAAGTGGCGAGGTGGAGTCTCGGCCTCAGCAAGCGACGGATGGTTCTGCTTGGCAACGCGCGTTGCAAAGCGCCATCCGCGACGTCGATGAGCTTCTGGCCGCGTTGCAGTTAAGCCGAGCGGATGTGCCGCAACTGGATGCCGAGTCCCCATTTCCGCTGTTGGTACCGCGTGCGTTTGTGGCCCGGATGCAGGTCGGGAATCCTCGCGATCCGCTTTTGCTGCAAGTGTTGCCGTTGGCTCAAGAGCGCGAGCGGCCGATTGGATTTGTCGACGACCCGGTCGGTGATCGGGAGGTGCAAACGGCTTCGGGGATGCTGCAGAAATACGCCGGGCGTGTGCTGCTGATCGCCTCGGGCATGTGCGCCGTCCACTGCCGCTATTGCTTTCGACGTCATTACCCGTATGACGCGAGTCCCAAATCGCAAGCGGCTTGGAGCGAGGCTTTTGAAGGGATCACGCAGGATGCGAGCATTGAAGAAGTCATCCTCTCTGGCGGAGATCCGTTATCGCTGGGCAATGGTCGGTTGTCGCAATGGATGGATCAACTCGAGTCCATCCCGCATGTCCAACGATTGCGATGGCATACGCGATTTCCAGTGGTGTTGCCCAGTCGGATCGACGAAGCTCTGTGCGAGCGAATCGGTCGATCTCGTTTGAGCATGTGGATGGTGCTTCATATCAATCATCCCCGCGAGATCGATAGCGAGTTGAAAGCGGCGATTGCTCGATTGAAGCGCCGCGGCGTGAGCATGCTCAATCAAGCGGTCTTGTTGCGAGGCATCAACGACAGCCTCGAGGTGCAGCGGGCGTTATGCCGCGAACTGGTCAACGCGGGGGTCCAACCCTATTACTTGCACCAACTCGATCCGGTGGTCGGTGCGGCCCATTTTCAGTGCGAGCCACAGCTTGGCGAGACGTTGGTCCGCGGGCTGCGCGAGGAGTTGTCCGGATACGCTGTCCCGCGATTTGTGCAGGAAATCCCAGGCCGCCAGAGCAAGACATTGCTGGCTTAGCGGATCGCAACGCGAACGGGGCGGTTTCGACGGCGCCGCCGATGAAGGGAAGAGTCGGTGCGATGCACGGCGTGCCGCTGCATGGTACGATCAAGTGGTACGATCAAGCGGGACGTTACCATCGAATCCTCCCTGCCCAGTGCGTTGCGCCGAGCGGCTCTCGAGGGGCGAACCAAGGCCGACCGCGCTGCGGACTTCGGTGCAACGATGTGTTCATACGAAGAAGAAAGGCTGAAGATGAAAGCGGCATACATCACACAACCGGGGCCTCCCGATTGCATTCAAGTAGGGGAGTTGCCGCCGCCGGTGCTGCACGAGGATGCCGTGTTGGTGAAGGTCCATGCGGTTTCGGTCAATCCGATCGATACGTACATCCGCAACGGGGCAAACTATTGGCCCTTGCCGTCCCCGTTCATTCTCGGGTGTGATTTTGCGGGCGAAGTTGTGGCGACCGGTGCCCATGTCCGATCGATTGCGATCGGGCAGCGGGTGTGGGGATCGAATCAGGGGTTGCTCGGCAGGCAAGGTACCTTTGCGGAGTTCGCCGTGATCGATCCAGCGTGGGTGTATCCTTCACCGGATGCAGTCAACGATATCGATCTGGCTGCGGTGGCATTGGTCGGCATCACCGCCCATTTGGGATTGTTTTCCAAGGCGCGGCTGCGACCGAATGAAACGCTGTTTGTGCGAGGTGGGACCGGGGGCGTCGGGGCGATGGTGTTGCAAATGGCTCGGGCGATCGGAGCGCGGGTGATCACTACGGCGGGGAGCGAAGCCAAAGCGCAGCGGTGTCGCGATTTGGGAGCCGATGAAGTCATCGAGTATCAGCGCGAGGACACTGCGGAGGCCCTGAAACGATTAGCGCCCGAGGGAGTCGATGTTTACTGGGAGACGCTGCGTGAACCCGACTTCGATGCGGCGGTGGGCGCCCTGGCTGCCAACGGCCGGATGGTATTGATGGCGGGGCGCGATGCGAGGCCAGCCTTTCCGGTAGGCCCCTTCTACGTGAAGGGGTGCTCGCTGCACGGGTTTGCGATGTTCAAAGCCAGCCCGAGCGATCAGCGATTGGCGGCGCAGGAAATCAATCATTGGTTGAGCACTGGCAAGCTCAAGGCGCAAATCGACCGCGTGTTGCCGTTGGATCAAGCGGCTGAAGCGCATCGCTTGCAAGAATCCAATACGCTGAGCAAGAGCGGTGTGTTGCAAGGCAAGATCGTGCTGCGAGTCCCCGGTTAAGAGCGGTCGCGAGGGGCGTGTTTCGCCACTCTCGATCGCAAAGCGACTGTTGCTACGAAGGGAGTTCGACGTGGATAGTTGGAGAGCGTTGGTCGATTGGATCTATCCCAAATCATGCGGGCTGTGTTCGCGGTTGTTGGTCGACTCACGCGAGGATTTGATCTGTTCGCCGTGCAGGCTGGGGCTGCCTGCGATCGAGCATGCCTGCGGTCGATGCGGGGCTCCGGTCGCCGACCCGCGGTGGGACCCGTTGACGGTCGAAATGGAGGGCGACCACGACGACGGAACTGAGGCGTCCGGCGATCGAGTGCTGGAATGTGTCGCGGGACAACCGGCCACGACGCAGCGGGCTCCTTCGAGGCCAAGGCAGCGAAGCAAGAGTCGGCGGGCTGCGGTTGGACGCTGCGAGTTTTGCAAGACGCAGCGCTTCGCATTCGATCAAGTCATGAGTTACTGCGTGTATCGGGATGGGGCCGTGCGAGCCACGCGGCTGATCAAAGAAGCTCGATACGAAGCGCTGGCCCGCTGCATCGGGGATCTGTTGGGCGAGTGGTTGATGGCGCGCGAGGCATTTAGTCCGATTCATTACGACTGTGTGATACCGATTCCGCAGCACTGGATTCGTCGGTGGACGCATCGCTACAACCAAGCCGAGGTTTTGGCGGAAGGGATTGGTCGCCGGATCGATCGACCCATCGAGCCGGGGTGGCTGCAGCGAACGCGTTGGACCCCCAAGCAAGGGTTGCAGACCATTGAAGAGCGGCGTCAAAACATGGTCAGCGTCTTCGGCGTCCGTTCGGAGAAAGCAGTCCGGGGAAAACGCGTGCTGTTGGTGGATGACGTCATGACCAGCGGGGCCACGCTTCAAGATGCAACCCGGGCGCTCAAGGAAGCGGGGGCGATCGGCGTTTCTGCGGTGGTCTTTGCTCGCGGCGTGAGTGCGCGCGGCGCGGCTGGCTCCCGAGTTTCGGGGCCGTCTATGGCCGGGGGCCGTGCCGGTGGAAAGTCCGTGGATGCGAGCGGGCCGGGCGGGCATCGGGGGAACGGTCCGACGGAAATGAGCCCAGGGGGAGATCCGGACCGTCCCGAAGTGGGCGAATCGCTGTTCAAACGTCGAAAAATCCACTGAGACCGGTCGCTCGGGCCGAACTGCCCTCCCCTGCTCTGCGTATAAGCGCAGCATTGACCCGATGCGGGTCGACCCCGAAGCGGGGCACGTTGTTGAAAGATGCATTGTCGCTATACTGACCCCCCAATCGCAGGCTCCAGAACTCAGGTTGATACCTTTGCCCCTGGCATGCTTGCCGCGAGGCAGCTACGGAGTGCCGAGGACAATGGAGTGCCGATTGGAACGGGCCAGCGCAGTCCTTTGGCTGTGCACGGCGACAGAGGATGAGTTGCGACGGTGTGTCGCACGCAGCAGGAAGCTGATCCGGTGAATCTGGCAGCGTTCTCTGCGTACTGTCAGGCTTAGGTCTTGGAAAGGGAAACGTCGAAAACGATGGCTGAATCCAATGCTAGCTCCGCACCGATGATCGAAGCGGTCGGGCTGTCCAAGTTCTATGGTCCATTTGCTGCGGCCCGAGATATCTCGTTCTCGGTCAAGCAAGGGGAATTGGTGGCGTTCCTGGGGCCCAACGGGGCGGGCAAAAGCACCACCATGAAAATGCTAACCGGCTATCTCGCTCCCAGCGAAGGCTCGGCGCGGATTGCTGGGCACGACATGTTTGAAGACCGCATCGCCGGTTCCAACCACTTGGGATACTTGCCCGAAAACGGCCCGCTTTATCCCGACATGACTCCCTTCAGCTTGCTCAATTTCTTTGGCGATGCTCGAGGCATGGAGTCCAGCTACAAGAAGGAGCGTATCGAGGCGGTCGTGGAACTGTGCGACTTGAAAACGGTGTTGCACAAAGCGATCAGCAAGCTCTCCAAAGGTTTTCGTCAACGGGTCGGTATGGCTCAAGCCTTGTTGCACGAGCCGGATGTGTTGATCCTCGACGAACCGACCGCAGGTCTGGATCCCAATCAAATTCGCGAAGTGCGAAACACGATGCGCAAGCTCGGGGAGACCAAGACCATTCTCTTGTCCACGCACATCCTGCAAGAAGTCGAGGCTATGGCAAGCCGCGTCATCATGATCAACGAAGGACGCAAGGTCTTTGAAGGATCGGTCGACGAGCTCAAGAAAGTTCGCGGCGATCTGACCGAAGCCTTCCACAAGCTGACCGGCGCAGCATAGTTCGCCCGTCGCTTCCGCCCTCTCTTTGCATTGAAACCACCCTAGGAATTGTTGAAGGACCACCACAAGTGATTGCAAGCGCATTGATTCGATTGCTGTTGCTGGACATCGTGTTTCTCGGCGTGATGCTGGTCGCGATCCTGCTTTTGGCCCGTGGCCGTCGCGTCGCCTACGCTGTCCTCAAGCGGAACTTCTACGGTTACTTCTCGAACCCCACCGGATACGTTTTCCTGTGCTTGTTCGTGTTGCTGACCAGCATGGCTGCGTTTTGGCCGCATGAGTTCTTCCGGTCCAACCTCGGGACGCTGGCGGAACTCAACAAGTGGTTCACGTACATCATGTTGTTCTTCATCCCAGCCATCACCATGAGCATCTGGGCCGAAGAGCGACGTCAAGGAACCGACGAGTTGCTGCTGACGCTGCCCGCGGATGACTTTGACATCGTGATTGGCAAGTACGTGGCGGCGGCTGCCATTTACACCGTCTCGCTTTTGTTCTCGCAATTCTCGACGTTTTTGGTGTTGGCCTTTCTCACCAATGGCGAGGTCGATACCGGACTCTTTTTCACCAACTACGTCGGCTACTGGCTGATCGGTTTGGCGATGATCGCGGTCGGCATGGTCGCTTCGTTCTTGACCAACAACCTGACGGTCGGCTTCATTTTGGGAGCGCTGTTCAATGCTCCCTTGGCCTTTGCGGCCAACGCGGACACCATCTTGGGCCGCGGATATTCCGGCGAGATCAAGAACTTTTCGCTTTCGGAGCGCTTTGATGATTTCGGTCGCGGCGTGATCAGCCTATCGGGCGTCGCATACTTCTTGCTGGTCGCTTCCTTCGGGTTGTACCTTTGCATGATCTTGATCGGCAAACGGCACTGGGGAGGCGGTCGTGGGGGGAGTGGACGATGGGCGCATTACATGCTTCGTGCGATGCTGTTGGCGTTGATTGTGATCACCGGCAGCATGTTCTTCCGAAACCGCGACATGATGCGGATCGATGCTACCGAACTGAAGGTCAGTTCCTTGTCCCCGGTCACCACCGAGTTGATTCGCAACATGGGGAACGAACGGGACATCGTAGTGGATGCCTTCATCTCCGAAGATGTGCCAGAGGCATACGCCAAAACCAAATACGAGCTCATCTCGTTGCTCAAGGAATTTGAATCGACCGCGACTTCGTCGGGTGTCCCGATGCAAGTTCGCATTTACGACTCGATCTCTCCTTCGAGCGAAGAAGAGAAGCAAGCCGAACAACAATATGGCATCACTCCGCAGACAGTGCGCGTGCGTCAGCGCGGGTCGATTGCCGACCAACCGGTCATGCTTGGCGCAGCGTTTCGAAGCGGGCTGCAAAAGGTCGTGATCCCGTTCTTTGAGCCCGGCATTCCGGTCGAGTATGAATTGGCTCGCTCGTTGACCACGGTGGCCAAACCTGCTCGCAAGAAGCTTGGAGTGCTCAAGACCGAGGCCAAGATGATGGGCGGGATGGATATGCGAACCTTCCAGCCGTTGCCCCAGCAGCCGATCATCGAAGAGTTGGGCAAGGAATTTGAGCTGGTCGATATCAATCCAGGTTCCCCGATCGATCCAGAACGCGTCGACGTGCTATTTGCCGTGCAGCCTTCATCGCTGGCTCCCGAAGAGATGACCAACTTCATCGAAGCGGTTCGCAGCGGTATCCCGACGGCGATCTTTGAAGATCCGCAATCGGCTATCGATCCGACGATCCCCGGCACCGGTGACCCCAAGCCGCCGATGGGTGGTGGCATGTTCGGCGGTGGGGCTCCACAACCCAAGGGGGCCATACAACCCCTTTGGGATTTGCTGGAAATCGATGTGCCAGGGCAGCCTAGTCCACAAGGGTTCTATGCCCCCGATTTGTGCTGGCAGCAGTACAACCCCTATCCGATCTTGGAGGCGATGGAGCAAGCGACCGATCTGTGGATCTTTGTTCGCGAGGAAGCCCCCGGCGCTTCGGATGCACTCAGCGAAGACAGCGAGATCACCAAGGGGCTCAAGGAGTTGATGTTCCTGTTCGCGGGAACGGTGCGTCCCAAGAGCGCCGCGAAAACGAAGTTCACGCCCTTAGTTTCGACAGGAACCTTCTCCGGCACGATGTCTGTCGCCGAAGTTCGAAACATGCAACGGACCAGCGGCGTCAGTGCCTCGGAAGTTCGAAATCGTCGCGGCAAGCCGACCGGTTTGCCCCAAATCATCGCTGCCATGATCGAAGGGCAATCGCCAGCCAAAGCAGAAGGGGACGCGAGTCCCGCAGGCAAACCGCTCAAGGTCGTCTACTGCTCGGACATCGATTGCATGTCGGATGTGTTCGTCAACATTCGCAAGAATCCATCGCAGCTCGATGACGTCAAATTCCAGTTTCAGAACATCACCTTTGTGCTCAACGTCGTCGACGTGCTGGTTGGCGAGACCAAGTACCCTTCGATTCGCCGTCACGTGCCCACCTACAGCACGCTGAAGTTAGTCGAAGCCCAGGCGGACGAAGCGCGACGCGAAGAAGCCCAGGAACGAAGTCTCGCTGTCGAAAAATACAACGAGAAACTCTCGGAGGCTGAAGACGCGAGTTCCAAGGCCGAACGCCAATACAAAGAAGCGGTCGACAAGTTGCAAGCCCAGGGGGTCAACGATGCGTCCAAGCAACAGGAGTTGCTCCAACGCACCGTCGAGTTCCAGATGAAGCAGGCTCAGTTGGCCAAGAAGCTCGAATTGGAACGCGAAAAGCTCAAGCGGGAACGCGATCGGAACGTTCGCGATGCCCGTCGCAAAGCCGACGAAGCCATCGACGATATTCAGAATCGATACAAGTGGCTGGCGGTGTTCATTCCTCCGATTCCGCCGCTGCTCGTCGGAATCGTCGTCCTCGTCTCGCGACGTTTGCGAGAACGTGAAGGCATTTCCAAGAACCGACTGCGCTGATCGAGCCACGACGCTCGATCTCACTCGAATTCGGCTCGTTCCCAAAGCATGCGACGAGCGACCAACGCAACCATGATGGATGGAGAGCAATCAAGTGACTGAAGCAACCAAAACCGGGATCATCGCCGCAGTCGCGGGCGTGACGACCCTCTTGGCGGTGATGACCACCACTCGCAACTACTCGACGGGCAAGAACGAAGCGACGGCGCGCGTCGGCCAAGTCTTGTTCGACAAGTTCACCGATCCGTTGACCGCTGCCTCGTTGAAAATCCTCAAATACGATTCGGACACCGAACGGTATCAGGATTTCGAAGTTGCCAAGGACCGCAAATCGGGCGTCTGGACTATTCCTTCCCACGAAAACTACCCTGCGGATGCCAGCAAGCAGATGAGCGATGCGGCCAATCTGTTCGTCGGCTTGAAAGCCTTGAACGTAGCCAGCACCAAGCGCGACGAACAGAAGCTCTTTGGCGTTGTCGAACCCGATAAGAAGAAAGAGTCGGAAGGTGGCGAAGGGGTTGGCGAGTTGGTTCAGTTCCGCGATGAGAAGGGGGACATCTTGGTCGACCTGATCATCGGCAAAACCGATGCGCAGGATCCCAAGAAACGATTTGTACGCGTTCCTTCGGAAGATGTGATCTACGTGGCGGAACTCGAGACCAATACCTTGAGCACCGACTTCAAGCAATGGATCGAAGCGGATTTGTTGAAGCTCAGCAGCAACGACATCGAGACCATCGGCATTCGCAATTACACGTTGGAAGAGTCGAGCCGTGGAGTGCTGACTCTAAATCCCATCTACGATGCCGACATCCTCTACAGCGTTCGCGACGGCAAGTGGCAACCGAAGAATCTGTCGGTGTACGAGCCGGGTGGACAAAAGCCCAAGCAGCGTACGCTTGCCGAAAGCGAAGAGCTGAACTCGACCAAGCTCAACGACATCAAGGGAGCGCTGGACAATCTGCGGATCGTGAACGTGGCCCGCAAACCCCCTGGAGTGGCAGCCGATCTCAAGGCGGAAACGCTGCAGGATTCGACGTTGGCAGCCCTGCAACGCCGTGGATTCTTTGCCTCCCGCCCCAACGGGTCGGGTTCGTACGAGCTATTCGCGATGAATGGGGATTTGCAAGTGACCCTGAAAGACGGAGTGCAGTATTTGCTCCGTTTCGGCAACCCGGCCGGCGCGAGCTTTGAGCCGGTCGAATCGACCGAAGGGGGAGACGAGTCGCAAAAAGAAGTGTCCGTCAATCGTTTCTTGATGGTGTCGGCTCGCTTGGACGAAGCCAAATTCCCGCAACCGGAACTGGAGCGCGTCCCGGAATCGGTGGAAGAGCTCAAGGCTATCGAAGCCGCCAAGAAGGCGTTTCAGAATCCACCTGTCGGGGCAGCCCCGGGAGGCGTGATACCGGCCGACGCGCCGAGTGTTCCGCAAACGGAAGCGCCAGCCGAGCCAACAACCCCAGCGACCGAGCCAGCCGCCACCGAAGCCGACAAGCCTGCGGGCGATGCAAAGCCTGCCGAGGGAGATAAGCCGGTCGAGGCCCCCGCTACGCCTGCTGGCGACGAGCCCAAGGATCCGGTCGCGGCGCAGTCCACTGGAGCGGCCAAGGCGCGATTGATCTCGTCCCAAGATCCGGCAGTAGCCCAAGAACCAGCGGCCCAGGCCCCAGCAGCCCAAGCCCCAGTGGCCGGTCAAGAGAATGCACAGCCACCCGAACTCACCGAGGAAGAGTGGAAGGAACGACTCGAAGCCGAGCGCGAACGGATCAACAAGGAGAATCAGCGACGGCTCGATCAACGCAACGATCGCATGGAAGTTGCGAAGAAGCGCGTGGCGGAACTGAACGCTCGATTCGCAGACTGGTACTACATCGTCAGCGATTCGGAGTTCAAGCGACTCAAGATCGAGCTTTCGGACTTGATCACGACCAAGAAGCCCGGCGGCGCTAACCCAGGACAACCGGGTTTGCCAGGTGGCATTCCAGGGCTTAACATTCCAGGATTGAACGGTCAGTGATCCATCCTCTCCCTGGTAGCCGATCTCCATGTTAGAAGCCAAAAATACCCAACGCGCGATTGTGCGCATTGGGTATGACGGTCGAGTGCACAAGCAATTCCTCGGCCCCAATGCCAAAGAACGATTCGACAACGAATGCCGCGTCTTGAATTACCTCGAGATGCGGCGTTGTCCGTTTGTGCCTCGGTTGTTGGCGTCGGATCCACAGACGCTCGAGATCGTGACGAGCAACTGCGGCGCGCGTGTGGAGCACTTGGGGGACGAGCGCATCCAAGAGCTGTTTGGCGAATTGGAAAAGTTTGGCGTTAGGCACGACGACGCGTTTCTTCGCAACATCACGTATCGATCCAGCGACGGTCGGTTCTGCATCATCGATTTCGAATTCTCGACGATCCTGGATGATGCTGCGGGAGTGGAGACGTCGCAACCGCCCCAGGAGGCGGCATTGGTCTCTGCGGCCGATCGAGCGCTGGAGGTTTCCTGGAGCGCGATGAGCCATCCAGGGAGTTTCCGAGCCAACAACGAAGATCGATTTCTGGCGATCCTCTCGGATGGCAAAGGGGTGCGTTATCTGGGGAAAACGGGAGCGGCGGATACGGCCAACGGGGATTTGGTGTTCGCGGTCGCCGATGGTATGGGCGGGGAACGTTCCGGGGAATTGGCGGGCAAGATCGCCGTGGACCGGATCACGCAAATGCTGCCCGCAGCGTGCTGGACACATGACGCCCAGTTGCTCGAGCAATCCGAGGAACTGTTGAGAGCGCTGTTTCGATCGATCCATCAGGAGTTGGATCGCGTTGGGGTCGATATGTGGTGCCGCAATATGGGTTCCACGTTGACGCTCGTTTGGATCCATCGATCTCTGGTGATGTATGCCCACGTTGGAGACACGCGTCTTTACCATGTGACGCGAGCCGGTGAAGCCGCAACGGGCGCTGGCAATGCGGCGTCGATGCGACAGATCTCCGAGGACCATACCTTCGTAGGTTGGCTGCGTCGAAATGGCCAGATCAATGAGCGGCAGGCGCGCTTTCATCCTCGCAAGAACGTGCTGTCGCGGGCGCTAGGGGCGAGCCATCAATTCGTCGAACCGCAGATCGGTGCGTTGGAGCTGAAGCACGGAGACAAATTGCTTTTGTGTTCGGACGGGGTGATTGAGGGGTTGTGGGATCATGCGCTGTTGGATTTGATGGTCAGTCCGGATTCGGTTCAAGCATCCCAAACGGCGGCGCAACGCATCGTTTTGTCGGCGGTATCGGAATCAGGGCGAGACAACGCAACGGCCATCGTGATAGAAGTCGGTGACGTTAGCGGTAGGCCGTAAGGCCTCCGGTCGAACGTTGAAGCCCTCGGTGCGCGGTGGCTTATCATGATCGACGTGGTGCCTCGCTTCGACCGGACGGCTTACGCCGTTCCGCTACGACGAACCAACCGCACCGCTACGCGTGGCCAAAACTTCGGCCATACTCCCGAAGGCAACTCAACACCGATTGCACCAATCGCGATTGAAACCGATACGGATCCCAAATCACGGCGATGGTGCGGGTCATCGACGCACCGCTGAGCGAGCGATAAACCCGCGATTTGGACCGGTCGATCCGTTCCGCCATCTGCGGCACCATCGAAATGCCATGCGATAACGAAACCAATTCCTGCACCATCGACAATTGATTGGTTCGTCCGACCACAATCGGTTGAAACGCACGACTCCGGCAAAACGAAAGGATCGCAGTCGATAGGCAGTGCGGTTCATCCAACATGACAAAAGGCACTCGCTCCAGATCCTTGAGCCGGATCTGCGGTCGATCGAGCAACGGATGATCGACCGGTAGCACCAATCGCAATTCCTCGGTGAGCAGTTCCGCTGTCTCTAGATGCTTCTCCGAGATCGGTAGGGCGAGTATCCCCAAGTCGATGTCTCCTTGTTGCACTTGATGGACCAGCAGTTTGGTCGGATCTTCGTACACTTCCGCGACGGCTTTGGGAAAGCGCTTGGCAAACTGCTTTAGGAATGCGGGCAAGAAGTAGGGCGCGATCGTGGGGATCGCTCCGATGCGAACGCGCCCCGTTTCCCCATCGTCGTTGAGTTCGGCCCGCGTTGCCTCCAAGATGCCCAAAATCTGCTCAGCCCGATTCTTGAACAGCTGCCCGGCATCGCTCAGTTCTACATGCCGCGACTTGCGAACCAGAAGCGGCACCCCCAGGGATTCTTCGAGCTTTTGAATGGATCGACTGAGTGCGGGCTGCGACAACTGCAGGTTTTCCGATGCCCGCGTGAAGCTACCCGTCTGGGCAACCTCCAAAAAGTACCGCAATTGATCCAATTCCATCGCGCGCTCACAGTTTCCTAAGGCCTGTTGATCCATGGGAACAAGTATGCGTCCAGTGCATAGCTAGTATACATGCAATGCATTGGATTTATGGGTTGTGGATGCCAATAATCCTTCGGTACTCAATGAACGACGGGGTGGGTGTGGCTCACCCTCCGATTTTGGATGGCTTGAAACGAGGAGAATGCCGGAATGAAATCCTGGACGTGTTTGTTATCGACGTGCGTGTTGGCTGCAGGGGGCGGTGTGCATGCGCAACCGCCGGCGGCATCCGCGGCTGCCGCCGCATCGCGTTGCCCGGTCATTGGCGGAGAAATGCGACCTGCGACCGCTCGAAATACCGCCCTCGGAGGCCAATCCACCCGGGATTGGTGGCCGGAGCAGTTAAACCTCAAGATCTTGCATCAGAACCCTGCCCGCGGCAATCCGATGGGAGAAGACTTCGATTATGCGAAAGCGTTTCAATCGCTGGATCTGGAGGCTCTGAAGCGAGACCTTCGCGAACTGATGACCGATTCCCAAGATTGGTGGCCCGCCGACTATGGGCATTACGGCCCACTCTTTATCCGTATGGCGTGGCACAGCGCAGGGACGTATCGCGTGCACGACGGTCGCGGGGGAGCCGGTTACGGCACGCTGCGATTCGCTCCGCTCAACAGTTGGCCCGACAATGCCAACCTCGACAAAGCCCGGAGGTTGCTATGGCCGATCAAGCAAAAGTATGGACGCAGCATCTCGTGGGCGGACTTGATGGTCCTCACCGGAAATGTGGCTCTCGAATCAATGGGGTTCGAGACCTTCGGCTTCGCCGGCGGCCGGGAGGACGTGTGGGAGCCGCAAGAAGACATCTACTGGGGCCCGGAGAGCGAGTGGCTCGGCGATCAACGGTATCGCGGCGATCGGCAACTGGAGCAGCCATTGGCCGCCGTTCAGATGGGGCTGATCTACGTGAATCCCGAAGGCCCCAATGGCAAGCCCGATCCGCTGGCGGCTGCTCGCGATATCCGCGAGACGTTTGGACGTATGGCGATGAACGATGAAGAGACCGTTGCGCTGATCGCGGGTGGTCACACCTTTGGCAAAGCCCACGGAGCCGCAACTCCGGTCGGCAACGTTGGTCCTGAACCGGAAGGGGCTGGCATCGAGCAGCAAGGATTGGGATGGAAGAACAAGTACGGCAAAGGAAACGCGGGGGACACGATCACCAGCGGCCTCGAAGGTGCATGGACTTCGACGCCGACCCAATGGTCCAACGGCTACTTTGAAAACCTGTTCGGGTACGAATGGGAATTGGTCAAGAGTCCCGCAGGCGCGTGGCAATGGACTCCAAAGGATCCCGCTGCGAAGGGAACGGTTCCCGATGCGCACAACGCAGCCAAATCGCATGCACCGATGATGTTCACCACCGATTTGGCGCTGCGAATCGATCCGGATTACAACAAGATCTCCAAGCGTTTCCACGATCATCCGGAGGAGTTTGCCAAAGCCTTTGCGAAAGCTTGGTACAAGCTCACGCATCGCGACATGGGGCCCTCTTCGCGATTGCTCGGCCCAGAGGTTCCCGAAGCCCAAGTGTGGCAAGATCCCATCCCATCCGAGACGCAATCGCGCGTCGATGCTTCGGACATCGCCAACCTCAAGCAGCGATTGCTCCAAAGCGGTCTGACCAACGCGCAATTGATCTCAACCGCCTGGGCATCGGCATCGACTTATCGCGGCACCGACAAACGCGGGGGAGCCAACGGTGCGAGGATTCGCATTGCACCTCAAAAGGATTGGGCCGTGAATCGTCCCGAGGAATTGACAAAGATCCTGACAACCTTGGAGACGGTGCAACGTCAATTCAATGCCTCGAAGACCGATGGCACGCAGATTTCGATGGCCGATTTGATCGTGCTCGGAGGAAGCGTCGGAGTGGAGCAAGCGGCCAAGAAAGCGGGCATCGACATCGAAGTCCCGTTCTATGCGGGGCGTGGCGATGCGACGGCCGAGAGGACCGATGCGGTTTCGATGGCGGTGCTCGAACCCAAGACCGATGGCTTTCGCAACTTCTTTGGACGTGAGCACGATCGGCCAGCCGAAGAGTTGCTGGTCGATCGGGCGCACATGCTGACCCTTTCGGCTCCCGAAATGACGGTGCTGCTGGGTGGCATGCGGGTGCTGGAAACCAATGTCGGGTTTCCGACTCTCGGCGCGTTCACCCAACGGCCAGGGGTGTTGTCGAACGACTTTTTCGTGAACGTTCTCGACAACAATTTGGAGTGGCGTGTCTCCCCCGTATGCGAGCACTTTTTCGAGGGACGGGATCGCAAAACCGGACAGGTGCGATGGACCGCTAGCCGCGCGGATCTGATCTTCGGTTCGAACTCGCAATTGCGAGCGATCGCCGAGGTGTATGCCAGCTCCGACGCGAGCGAGCGATTTGTGCGCGACTTTGTTCGCGTGTGGACCAAGGTCATGAACCTCGATCGTTTTGACTTGCCAGCATCGCAACGCAACGGCGCGACAGTGGCGCGTTGATGCGATTCGGACGACGTGCACTCCAATAATAACAGCCTCCGCGCCTAGGGTGCGGAGGCTGTTTCGTTGAACAACGCAATGGCCGATGGCGCTAGCGACGGCGGCTCAGATGCAACACAACATCGACCAAGCGTTCGATTTCTTCGTGCGTGTTGTAAAGCGCGAAGGAAGGCCGAACGGTGGTTTCAAGTCCGAAGTGGCGGAGCGAGGGCTGGGCGCAATGGTGCCCGGTCCGGACTTGAATGCCATGTCGATCGAGTTCCTTGCCAACCGCTTCGGTGGTGTAGCCATCGAGGGTGAAGGAGACCAAACCGACTTTCTCACGCGCATGACCGTAGATCGTCAAGCCGGGGATCTTGCTCAGTTCGTGCGTTGCAAATTCGAGCAGCGCATGTTCGTGAGCGACCACGCTGACCGGGTCGAATTGTTGGAGGTATCGCAACGCTGCGCCCAATCCGATCGCATCTCCGATGCTGGGGGTGCCAGCTTCGAACTTGGCCGGCGCATCGGCATAGATGGTCTCGTCGAAGGCCACGCGATGGATCATGTTGCCGCCTCCTTGCCAAGGAGGCAGCAGGTCGTGCAGATCCGGGTGCATGTAGACAACGCCAATGCCGGTCGGGGCAAAGATCTTGTGTCCTGAGAACACAAAGTAATCGCAGCCCATGGCGCGGACATCGACCGGCATGTGAGCGATCGATTGGGCACCATCCACCACGACGCGAGCGCCGTGTTGGTGAGCCATCTGGGACATGAGAGCAACGGGCAAGACCGTGCCGAGCGTATTGGACGCATGGGTGATCGAGACCATTTTGACACGCGGCGACAGGAGTCTTCGGTAGGCATCGAGCGAGATCTCGCCGTTGTCTTCGAAAGGGATGACACGCAGTCGGGCGCGTTTCTCGTGGGCGATCATTTGCCACGGGACGATGTTGGCGTGGTGTTCCATCTCCGTGAGAAGGATTTCGTCCCCTTCTCGCAAAAACGTTTTGCACGTGTTGGCGATGAGGTTGATTCCTTCGGTGGTGCCGCGCACAAAAACGATGTCGTTAACCGATTCGGCGCGGATGAAATCCCGGACCGTTTCGCGTGCGGCTTCGTAGTGATCCGTGGCGCGGGCGGCCATGCTATGGGCCGCGCGATGGATGTTCGAATAATCGTGCGCGTAGAAGCTGGCGATGGCATCGATGACCACTTGCGGTTTCTGCGTGGTCGCTGCGTTGTCAAACCAAACCAACGGGTGGCCGTGAATGGTTTGATGGAGCGCAGGGAAGTCGGCTCGGACGCCGGTGACTTCGAACGGTCGATACGATCTGCCGGTGATGGGTGAAGGTTTCACCATCGGTTTCGCCAAGACCGACGCCGCGGGGGCTGCGGAAGGCGTTTCGATGAGCGGGGAATTCCCCAAGCGATCGCGGATTTGTTGATGCGCGTTGTTGCGAACATCGCTCAGCAGTCGCTGAAGTCCTTCGGGGGCATCGCCGGTGGTTGAGGGAGCCGAGACCGGGACCGCGGTCGCGGGCAGGGTAGCACCTCCTAGACTTGCTGCGGCGGCTGCCATGGCTTGCTGGACCGGGGCGGGGATGGTGCCCGGCATCGCTGCAGGCAATCCGCGCAGCATCGCATCCAGCGAAGGTTCCGCGGCCGGCAGGTTGCTGGGGGATGCCGCCGGAAAGGCGAATTCCGGCATGGCCGGTGCGCTGGTGGGAACAGCCGTGTCATGCATGACCATGTTGGGAAACATGGCTGCAGGGGGACTGGGCTGATCGGGCACGCTGGCGCGCGAAAAGACTTGTTGTAGGAAGCGTTTCGTAATGGCCAGCGAGTCCGTCGGATCGATTGCGTCTCCGGGACTGCTCGGGACGTGAGACGTCCCGACCGGAAACTTGGATGCTGGTTCCATGGCTAGATCCCCGAACCTTGATCAAAGGACTTGGGGATGCGTTGCATGTAGTCGTGGTAGTAGCCGACTTCGACGTTTTCCAGAACGCCGACCGCATCGTCGGTGAGGACAGCGGCGGAGAAATAGAGCGTGAGCAAGTACGAGCTGACACCCAAGCTATCCAATCCCATCAAGCGTGCAGACAGGCTCGGAGCGATCTCGCCTTCGATGCCGGTTTGATGCAGTCCGACGACGCCTTGGTCTTCTTCGCCGACGCGCACCAGCAAGATGCTGGTGGTGCCCGAGGATTGACGCGAGTGGTAACGGTTGGTGACTTCCAGCTTATCGCATGGAACGATGGGGACGCCGCGCCAGGAGATCATCGGATACCCGAAGACGTTGACGGTGACCGGTGGCACGCCGCGCCAGGTGCATTCGCGGAGGAACGCAGCGATGGCTTTCGGGTGCGCGATGAAGAATGCGGGTTTCTTCCAAACCAACGCCAGGAGTTCGTCCAAGTCATCGGGGGTCGGAGCGCCGTAACGTGGGCTGAGGCGCATGGCGGGATCGACCGAATGGAGCAACCCGAACTTCTTGCTGTTGATCAGTTCCCATTCTTGGCGTTCCTTGATCCCTTCGATCGTCAATCGCATCTGCTGTTCGAGTTGATTGAACGGATCGTTGTAGAGGTCGGAGACGCGGGTGTGCACGCGCACGACGGTTTGGACCGCCGACAGGGAGTATTCGCGCGGGGTGGGCGAGTAATCGACAAAGGTTTCGGGGATCTCGACGTTTTCCGCGAATCCGGAGACCAGATCGATGTTGCGCTCGCCGTAGCGGTTGACGCTGGATCGCAACTCTTGGTGCTTCTCGATGGCTTCTTGGAACTCGGCGACGAGGTTGGGGTTCTCGGACAGGAGCGAATCGAGGTCCTTGCGCGAGAGGGTGAGCAGCACGCACGGAGTGATGGTCCGAATGGTTGCATCGGAAGGTTTGTCCGAAGTCAGATCCGATTCGCCAAAGAACTCTCCTTCGCTCAACAAAGCGATGCGCAGGTCGCTGCCGTGAATGCCTTTGCTGAGCACTTCGACTTGGCCTTGGGCGATGATGAAGAACTTGCTGCGGTCTTCCCCTTCGACCAAGAGTTTGTTGCCGATGGGGACGTTTTCGGTGCGGAAGTAGTTGGTCATCCGCGCCAGGATGGTGTCTGGGAGTTTCGAAAAGAGCGGGACGCGGCGGAGTGCATCGTGCGGGAACGAAGCGACACCGTTGGCGAAGTCTACCGCGATGCGCTCCGCTTTGGCCAATTCCACTTTGGTGCGGTTGACGCGGTAGGTGCCACCGTTGACTTGGACCCACGGCAGCAGCTTGAGCAAGTACCGCGGGGTGATCGACATCATCTTGGGTGATGTCTTGGTGGTGGTGGCGAGGTTTCGGGCTACCGCAGTGGTAACACTCCTTTGCAACAGACTATCGCTCATGTTGGACACTCGAATGGATGGTCATGAATCCTGAAAGAAGACGGGATATCGGTCGCCAAGGCCAGAGAAGCGACCCGCCCTGGGTGGAATGCACCCGGGGGGGCGGGATCCAGGGCTGCGCGGATCCCTCCCAAGTTCTCTAGGTTGTTCGACTCGATGAATCCTCGATGCTAACATTGTTTTTTGGTTTAGCCACCATAGCCCGCAAGGAACTCGGAGAAAACCGACTGTGACCTTCTTGCCGCCATCGCATTTGATGGAGCCTGTCGACGTCCGTTCACGGGAGGAAATGCAACAAAAAGCGGGGTACGGACGCTTCTGCGGTTCTGGTGCGGACTCAAGTTCGCTTCGCGGACGGACGATAAAAACGGGAAACATCGACGGTTGATTGGAGCTTCGCCGGGAGGCCCCAATGCGCCCCCCACTTGTCCAGCGGTTTCCCCCCCTTTTTTGCGGGGGGAGGTCACGGAAATTCCACCCTACGCTTTGCCAGTGACCGCAAACGCGCGGAGCGGGTTCACGCCCTATCGCAATGCGTGCCCAGGAGCACTGAAAGTCGCAGTGCTTTGCAAATCGGAGTGCTTTGGCCTGCGGGTTTTGGGACGCGGGGTTGCTGGTCAAAGCCCGGTGCGTCGCAATCGCTGTTGCTCCTTGCGATGCAAAGGCCGATACTACAGGCATTGGGCTAGCGTGGACGCTGGCCATTGGGGTGCCCGCAATCGAACCGTATTGTCCCGGTCCGCAAAAGACCAAGTCCGCCACAAAAGGAGTGCTCGCCATGAGTGTCGTTTTGATAGAGCCATCCAAAGTTCGAGAGTCGCTGGCCAGCGGGACGGCACCGACGATTGTCGATGTTCGAACCCCGGGCGAGTTTCGTTCGGTGCACATCGACGGAGCTGTCAACATTCCGATCGATTCGATCTCGGCCGAGTCGTTGAAGTCGGTTCTGCGATCGACCCCCAACGAGTTGTGGGTCGTGTGCCAGCGAGGATCGCGCAGCGCGAAGGCTTGTGAAAAGCTGGCGAGCGAAGGACTCAAGGTCCTCAGCATCGATGGTGGAACAGAAGCTTGCATCGCGACTGGCATCCCCGTCGTGCGAGGCAAAGGAGCGATCTCGATCGATCGCCAAGTCCGCATCATCGCGGGGGGAACGACGCTGCTGGGGGTGATTCTCGGGGCGTTGGTGCACCCGGCTTTCTATGGGTTGTCGGCCTTCATCGGCAGCGGATTGTTGTTTGCCGGGATCACCGATTGGTGCGGCATGGCAAAGCTGTTGGCCGTGCTGCCTTGGAACCGAGCCTAACGAGTTCGCTCAAGCGCTCGGTCGGCGTCGTCGCGGTTGCTGATTCTGGGAATTGCGAATCGGTGTATTGGTATGTAGTCCCGGCTCGATCGAGTCCCCTTTGGGGCTCGACGAGGAAGCGGTCGTTGGTTCGCTCGGGGGACTAGTGGAACGATTGAGCTCAGGACTGTTGAGCTCAGGACCGCTGAGATCGGGGCTGCTGGGATCGATCGCGGATTGCGAAGCATGCCACACGTGCCGGAACCAATCGGGCAATCGAAACGTGTGAGGATGGCTCTCCGGGGAAGTACGCGGTTGGTCGCTGGGAGTGACCGACATGCGGAGCTGTCCGTAGCAGTGATTGAACTCTCGGATGAACACGTCGGAAGCATCCGGGATCACGATGGCTCCGACAACTTTTTTGCCTTGGCGGATGACGCCGCTCAAGGGATCTCTCTGGGCGCCTGACGACATTCTGCCTCCCGGTTGGGTTGGATGGCGAATCGGTGCGTGGCCGTTTGGGTGCGTCGGTTGCATCCGCATGCCATGTCGCTGGTGGCGACATCACCAATGTCGGTCGATCGGGCGGAAGAGGACGACGAGATCGATCGGAATCTGATCCACGAAGCTTACCAGATCCGAGTCCTATTGGGTGTCATGCGGTTTAGGAAGACTCTTCCAACGACGCCAACGATGCGGCGGACTGCAGGGCGCGCTGTGCCGTTAGAACTCGCTCGGGGATCAGAGTGGATCGGCGATCGCGGTGTTCGCACAGGGCGCTGCGAAAGCCCAGCCAAGCGGGGTTCAGCATCCGTAGAGGTTCCAACATCTCCAATCGAAGCGCCCCGGCGAGAGCGACTTGGATCTTGGCTTGGTTGGCTTGTGCCAACATCGACTCCAGGGTTTGGAGCGAGGTGTGGTCGAGCAGGCTCGAGCCGTCCTTGATGGCGGTATCGATGAGAACTCGATGCCAACCGAGTTGCTGCGTGGCATGGAGCACCGACTGCCAGTCGGGGGCTTGGCAACGCCAGCCGTCTGCATAGTGCACGAGGATCGCTTGCTCGGCTGCATGCGGGAGCGGCTGGGCGGCTCGCTCGGCGACCGCGATCCAATCGGCTCGCGCGGCACAGCCTGCCAACGCCCACTTGATGCAGCCTGCCGGACCGATGGCATGGAGCCACGCGTTGTGTTCGTCCGTCTTCCAATCCAGCAGTTCTCCGCCGGCGATGCTCCAATGGCGCGGGCCCGAGGCGGACTGGCGCGCGTTCGCGACGACTTGCATGAAGGCCTTGACCGCATTGAGCGTCGGGCGTCCCAAAGGGCCAGCATCGGGGTCCTTGAGATCGAGCCAATCCAGATTCATCGCCGCGATCGATTCGGCTTCGGAGGCGTCTCGGACGCTCACGAGCAATTGTGGTGCGGTCCTGGTTTGGTCGCACTTCGCGGCTGCTGACGCATCGACTGTCGAGTTGGAATCGACCAACAAAGGAGAAACTGGAAGCACGCGACGCGGGGCCTCTCGTGGAAAAGCGCGGGGGCAACAATGGGGGGAATGGTCCGGTTAGGGGGCATGTACCAAGCGACCGCGTCGGGGAAAGCTTTGAAAATGCGGGCTTATCGTTGTGAACTGCTGCTGGTCCAGTTACAACATAGGAAGTGCATTCTCGTGGCAAACGGTCCGGAAGGTTAGCGCTTGGCAACCGACTTTCTTTATATCAAATCGGACGAATCCCTCCAGCAACTTTGTTCTGAGCTGGAGCGAGAGCCCTTGATTTCCTTCGATACGGAATTTGTGGCTGAGGATTCGTACCGTCCTCAATTGTGTTTGGTCCAAGTCGCCACCGAGCACCAAATCGCCGTCATCGATCCGCTTGAGATCCGCGATTTAAGCGTCTTTTGGAATCTCTTGGTCGATCCCGATCGGACCGTGGTGGTTCACGCGGGGCGCGAGGAGATCCTGTTTTGTTACCGAGCAACCGGACGGATCATTCCCAATTTGTTCGATGTGCAAGTGGCCGCCGGGTTCAACGGGTACGAGTATCCGGCGTCGTATGGCAAGCTCGTATCGCGCATCGTCGGCAAGACGTTGGACAAAGAAGAGACCCGATCGG
This sequence comes from Pirellula sp., assembly GCA_046318495.1. Classification (GTDB taxonomy): domain Bacteria; phylum Planctomycetota; class Planctomycetia; order Pirellulales; family Pirellulaceae; genus JBKCUI01. The sequence continues at coordinate 29,548 of JBKCUI010000152.1, forward strand.
ATTGGCGGCATCGACCGCTATCCAGGCAACAGCTCGAGTACGCCGCACAAGATGTCCGCGATTTGGTGCGCATCTACCGCTACTTGTCGGAGAAACTTCGCAAGCATGGACGATTATTGTGGTTGATTGAAGAGACCCAGCGTCGGCAAGAAGAGTTGTCAGCGGTGGAGTCGAGCGAGAACTGGCATCGTCTAAGCGGCGTTTCCGCATTGTCCGGGCCCTCGTTGAGCATTGCACGAGCGCTCTGGAATTGGCGGGATCAACGGGCATGCGAACGCAACGTGCCGCCTCGAAAAATTTTGCGCGATGACCTGCTGATCGAGCTGGCGCGGCGCGGTTCCGCAGACCCGCGGCGCGTTTCGGCGCTGCGCGGCATGGAGTACCGCAATACGCGTCAGTTGGTTCCCGAACTATCGAGTGTGATCGAAGAAGCGATCAAGCAGCCGCCACCGGTATGGCCTCGCAAGCATCGCTATGGCAAAGGCCAGCCCGCCAGCATGTTGACGCAGTTCCTCTCTGCAGCCATGGCCTTTATTTGCCATCACAAGCACATCTCGCCGATGCTGGTAGCGACGGCCGATGACTTGAGGGACTTTGTGCAATTCCGATTGGACCGCGACTCGGATGCGGACAATCCCCCGAGCCTGCTCCAAGGATGGCGGGCCGACATCGTCGGGCGCGAGTTGGATGATCTGCTCGAAGGCAAACTGGCTATTGTGCTCGACAATCCGCACAGCGAGATCCCGATCAAGTTCATCCCTGCCAGCGCAGCAAAGAACGCTTCGCACGGCTAGCGATTCCGCTGCATCTTGCATGCCGGCATCGAGTTTGCAATCGCGAGGGAGCGCGTTAGGTTGTTTGGCTTTCGGAACAATTACTGAGCGTTTGGAGGAACGAAGATGAGTGGAGCAGCCGCAGGTGTAGCGGTGGGGGCAGCGATAGCCAGGATGCAAGCGATCAAAGCATCCGGCGTCATCGTCAGCCTGAACCCCGATGATTTTTTGGAAATCGTGATGCGGCAGTCCGATGCAATGGTGGTGTACGCCAAGGGCGGGATCTTTCGAACGAAGTACCACTATCTGACCAGCTATCGCGGTTTAGCGTTCTTTGCGACTAGCACGACGCCATTGTCGTTGCCCGCGAACTGCGAAACGATCGAAGCCGCATCGATATGGATACCGCAGTAAGTTTCCGCAGTAAGTTGCATCCGTAGCTAGCGTCGTGAAATGAAACCGGCTGCAGATTCGGTTGAACCTGCAGCCAGTGATGAACACTTGCCGTGGAGGATCGCAGGCATGGTTGAGGCGATGCCTCAAGGGCTGCGATGTCCCAACAGCTTCGTAGCCTAGGAGTCGGCGGCGGCTTCGTCTTCGACTTCATCACCGGCGGCGGGGCCTTCCGGTCCGGCGTATCCTCCAGCGGCGACGATGGCTTCGCGAATCTCGGCGGCGATGGCTTTGTTTTCGCGGAGGAAGTTACGTGCCTTCTCTTTGCCTTGACCGATGTAGGTCTCACCGTACTTGAACCACGCACCGCTCTTGGAAACGATTTTGTGCGCGATTCCCAGATCGATGAGGTCCCCTTCGTAGCTGATGCCGTTGGTGTGCATCATGTCGAACTCGGCGACGCGGAACGGAGGCGCGACCTTGTTCTTGACGATTTTGGTTTTGACCCGTTGTCCGACGACTTCCTCGCCATCCTTGAGCTGCCCGATGCGGCGAACGTCGATTCGGCAAGAGGAGTAGAACTTTAGCGCGCGGCCACCAGGGGTGGTTTCAGGCGTGCCGTAGCCCATCGAGCCGATCTTTTCTCGGATCTGGTTGATGAAGATCACAGCCGTCTTGCTTCGGGCAATGGCTCCGGTGAGCTTGCGCATCGATTGGCTCATCAATCGGGCTTGCAATCCGACGTGCGAATCGCCGATCTCCCCTTCGAGTTCTTGACGCGGTACCAATGCGGCGACCGAGTCGATCACGATGACGTCGACCGCGTTGCTCTTGACCAGCATCTCGGTGATCTGCATGGCTTCTTCGCCGCTGCTGGGTTGGCTGACCAAAAGCGAATCGAGTTCGACTCCGAGTTTCTTTCCCCAACTGGGATCGAAGGCGTGTTCCGCGTCGATGATGGCTGCGATGCCGCCCGCCTTTTGGGCTTCGGCGCACACATGCAATGCGATCGTGGTCTTACCGCTGGACTCCGGGCCAAAGATTTCGATGATCCGACCGCGGGGTAATCCGAATCCACCCAACGCCATATCCAAGGCCAGCGAGCCGGTGGGGATGCCTTCGACTTTGAGGAGAAACTCACCCCCGAGCGGCATGATCGAACCTTCGCCGAACTGCTTTTCGATTTGCTGCAGTGTTGTCTTGAGCCCGGGTTCTTTCTTCAGGATGTTTTCCATCCCGGTGACGGGTTCTGATGGGGCTCCCTTATCCGACTTCTTCTTGCTCGTTCCTTTGCCTGTTGACGCAGCCACAGCGTTTCTCCTCACTGATTGTTCGATTGTACCATCCCTATGAATCCTTCATGCTAACGCGCTCCGTCCGCGTCAACAACCAACACATGCAAAGCATCGGCGGAGGTGGTGACACGTTTGGTCCGTCTCCAGGAAACAAAAGCGGAAAGAGAACGGTTTTTTGCGTTCGGCGGGAACGTTCGGCGGCCACGCTCCGGATCGGACGAGAAATGGAGTTCGCCAGGGCAAATAAAAAAGGCAGCCCGTGGGGGCTGCCTTGTGTGGATTCCGAGTTGGTGTCAGCGAGCTGACGTGCCAGCGGATTACTTGCTCTTTTCTTCGCCGGGGGAGACCAACAGGGCGGATTCGCCGGTGGTTGGAGCCGAGAAGCTGGAGTTGCTTCCTGTGGTCGCGGCGCTATTTTCCGCAGCCAGTTTGGCCATGGAGGTCAGACGCAAGGCGTTTTGGATTTCGCCGCGATTGAAGTAGTACTCGATGCCGGTGTATTCCGAGATCATGCGGGGCTTGCTGGCGAGTTCTTCCCAGCTCAGGCCGTTGGCGATGTGCCATGCAGCAGCTTGAGCCGTGTTTTGAGGTACTTGGCCCGCCGCCACCGCTTTGCACAGTTCGGCGATTTCTGGATTGGGGTTCACTTCGGAGAGTCGCACGACGCGGTACTTCATGCGTGGATTGGGATCGGGTTTGCCGTGCTCGAGGCAAAGGGTTGCCACGGTGAGCTTGCGAGGACGGTCGGCTTCGACGCGCATCATGCCGCCGCCCATTCCCATTCCGCCGCCACCCATGCCGCCCATGCCACCGCCCATACCACCCATTCCGCCGCCACCCATTCCACCGCCGCCCATGCCGCCGCCCATGCCTTGGCCGCCGCCACCCATTCCTCCGCCACCCATTCCTCCGCCGCCCATGCCGCCCATTCCGCCACCACCCATACCTCCCATGCCGCCGCCACCCATTCCCATGCCCATGCCTTGGGTCACGACAGGGAGAGCGCCAAAGGTTTCAGGCAGGACGATCTCCAGGGCTTCGTCTCCCTTGTTTCGGAAGATCAAGTTGGCTTCGGTGGAGTTCTTGCCGATGTACTCGACCGCCAGGATTCCTTGGTCCATGGCTTCAAACATTTCGACCCGTTTCACGGGTGCGGAATCTTTCTTGGACGCTGCGAGCCTGTTCTTTTTGCTGGTTGCCGCGACTCGTGTGGACGCTTGAGCCTTTGCACCTGCGGCTTCGCGATCGTCCGCGGATCCGTGGACGGCGACGGCGCTAACCAGTGCCATGGACAACGCGAAATTGCAAAGTAATCGTTTCATCGCATGAACCCTATGTGTTGTTTCGAATCGATAGGTGTGACGAGGTAGCCGGGGGGGATCCGGCGTCGCATTCGGTGGATTGCAACCTGCGACGCAACCAACGGAAAGGCGATCGACTCGTGCGCTCTTTCCAGTCGAGCCTTTAACATAGCAATTGCTATGCCGGAACGCGCCGAGTCGGACCGCAATTTCTTTAGGCTAGTTGACGGGGAAGAAAAATCCAACGCAAATGCCCCGAAAATCTCGGGGCGCTGGCCCACAGGCCCTCAAAATCCCACTTTTCATGGCCCGGAGGGGGGTTAGGGCGCGTTGCAAGAATGTTGCGGTTTGCTACTCTCTGGTGTTCAAGAACGCGGGTTGCTCGCGGACAGTACTCTTTCCATGCACCTCTCAATTCATTTCATTAGGAAGACATCGAAATGTCCATGTACGTTGGCGAAGCATTGGTCGGCGAAGGAAACGAAATCGCTCACATCGACTTGTTGATCGGTAGCAAGGACGGCCCGGTCGGGGTTGCCTTCGCAAATGCCTTGGCCACCCAAAGCAGCGGCCACTCCAACCTTTTGGCTGTCCTCGAGCCCAACGTGGCGGTCAAGCCTGCCACGGTCATGATCACCAAGGTCACGATCAAGGGGATGAAGCAAGCCGTTCAAATGTTTGGCCCTGCACAAGCCGCCGTGGCTCGCGCCGTTGCCGACAGCGTTGCCAGCGGAGTCATTCCCAAGGACCAAGCCGAAAACTTGGTCATCGTTTGCGGTGTGTTCATCCACCCAGCCGCCGCCGACGATCGCAAGATCTACGAATACAACCACAAGGCGACCGTCGATGCCATCTCCAACGCGATGAAGGGCTTGCCGACCGCCGACCAAATGGTTGCCAAGAAGGACACCGCAGCCCACCCATTCAAGGGCTTCTAGTCTCCTCGGCTAGCACTCCTGCGTAGGCCGTTGCGGTCAATGGTCTGTGCGCATGGCGATTCTCGAATCCATCGGCGGTCCGCTTCGGCCCGCCGATGTTCGTTTCGGGAGCTGCTTCCAAGGGGGCTTTCACCGAGTTCTTTCACCGAGTCCCTCAAAGGCCGATCGGGCTCGGGGTTGCACGTGATCCGTTCCTTCCTGTCGTCAGATTCCTCACCCTGTCCTTGATTCCCCTGCGGCAGCTATGTCCTTTTTGAGCGATCTCAAGGTTCTGTATCACTTGGTCCTGCGTCCTGTGCGAGGCAAGGACCACGCGCAGCGGATGGAAAACTTCTACGCTGGGCAAGCTTCCCATTACGACGATTTCCGAAAACGCCTGCTCCAAGGGCGGGAGCAGGTGTACCAAGAGCTGGGCCAAAGCGGCTCAGGCACATGGGTGGATTTCGGAGGCGGGACCGGAGCCAACCTGGAATTCATCGGGCCGTCGATTCGCAACCTCGATCATATCTACGTCGTCGATTTGGCCACTTCCCTCCTGGATGTCGTTCAACAACGCGTCGACAAAAACAACTGGAAAAACGTTTCCGCCGTGGCGGCCGACGCGACGACTTGGACGCCCCCTGCGGGATCGGTCGATATCGTGACCTTCTCGTACTCGTTGACCATGATCCCGGATTGGTTCGCAGCCATCGACAATGCGCTGCGGATTCTCAAGCCCGGCGGCCGTATCGGCGTGATCGACTTTTATGTTTCGCGCAAGTATCCCGCGACGGGACTCAAGCAACATCGTTGGTCCACCCGTTCCTTTTGGCCCGTTTGGTTCTCGAGCGACAACGTCTTTCCCAATCCCGATCACATTCCTTACTTGCAACGGCACTTCGAAACCGTTCTGCTAGAAGAACGGCGGGCCAAGGTTCCTTACTTGCCTCTGGTCCGAACGCCGTATTACCAATTCATCGGCCGCAAACCGTAACCCCTGTTCGAAATCCATGACCTGAAGTATCCGTCGCAAGCTTGATTGCGATGGGTACCCCTCAGCGGCCAGGTTCGAATCGGGGCCATATCGACGCGCGGTGCTTTCTCCTCGCGATCACGCTGCAATGCCCTTCGAGTTCGTTTGCCCATTCTGTTACTCACGCACGCGCGTCGCCGATGAATACTTGGGCCGCAACGGTCCCTGCGCGAATTGCGGCAAACCGGTCACGATGCCCACGCGAGGCGCCGATGGCAGGTTGATCCCCGCCGTCCAAACCGGCAAAGCGGTGGCGATCTCCACCCCTCAAGAGCTACCCATCGATCCCGCAACCCGACGGATCCGCTTTGCCATCGGCTCATCGCTGGCTGCCTGCGGCTTGATCTTGCTCCTGGCGGGCGTGTTCTACGGTGTCCCAGCGCTGCGTAAACGGATCTCTATCGCAGCCCAGAGCAGCGATCTGGATAACCTCAAGCAGATTGCGGCAGCCCTCAATGCATACGAAGCCAAGTATGGAACGTATCCACCACCGGTGGTGACCGACGCAGCGGGTCGCAAACTCTATTCGTGGCGTGTGCTGATCTTGCCCTTCCTCGGTTACGAAGACGAGTACAAGCAGTTTCAGTTGGATCAGCCATGGGACAGCCCCGCCAACATGGCCATCCTTCGCCGCATGCCCGTGCAATTCGCCAGCAGCAACTCCGCGGACGCGAGCGTCAATCAAGAAACCAACTATGTCTTGCTGACCGGCACGAGCACGCTCTTCCCATCCACAGGACCGCTGGCGCGCACCGCGGTCAAGGACAAGCCGACGCTGTTGGTGGTCGAGACTCAGAATTCCGGTTTGGTTTGGACGCAACCCGGAGATATCGACATCGATACCATGGGGCTCAAGATCGGCAACAAAGGCGCGCAGGAAATCGGAGGGCTGCATGAAGGCGTCGTCCTTGCGGCCGATACAGACGAAAAGCAACTCACACTGCCAAGCACCATCCCCCAAATCGTGCTCGATGCATTGGCCACACCCGCAGGTGGGGAATCGATGCCCACCAACGCCTTTCAATCCAAATAGGCAAAGGCTCGCACCTCTCTTCTCGAGGCTGGCGTTTCACCTTCGAAACAGTGGGCTCCGTTCCTTTGTGGCGAGGACCGACGTGGCTAGGCGACGAAAGCATCGCGCGATGGCCGGCTTTTCGCTTCGCAGGAATCAAGCGAGCATGGCGATGCTGCGTGAATGACAGCGAATCGGCGGTTTCGAGAACTCGCACAAAATGGAGAAACTGCTGTTGACCTCGAGAGCCACCTTTTCGCATACTCTTTGCCCGAGCTATGGATGGCTCGAAGCTGGATGAAAGGACGGAGCCGTTTCTGCAACCTCGTCCAGCATACCCTGTCCGCGATTTTCCTGTTCGCACGGTTGCATCGTTGTCGCCGGTCGCTTTTGCAAGCGGTGGATTGCCCCTGCCGCGTTGTCGCTAGGTGTGCCAATCTCAACACGCTGACGCCTTTCCGGACGTAGCAGAGGTTGCATATCTTCGGAAACGCTGCTCTCGAGAGTGCTTCCAGGCCAAACCGTTCCAACCAAAGCGCGAACCAAGGGTGGTCGAGGATCTTCCTGTAGCAGTACAATCGTTCCGGTGGATGCGAAGCATTGCGAGGATTGCATGGCTTCGATGCACCTGGGTGTTGCGAACCTGAGCCCCGGCCGTTTAGCGATTCCCCTCCAGCCTGCGGTTCCACGATCGATCCCATCCACGGTGTCCATGGCACCGTCGCAATTGAGGCAACGTGTCCCATCCGATTGACAACGAACTGAAAGACCGCGTCCGGTCCGCGATCAACATCGTGGATCTGGTCAGCCGGTACCTCGAATTGCGTCCGCAAGGCCGCAACTTCGTGGCGCGTTGTCCATTTCACGACGATCGCAAGCCGAGCATGCAAATCAACCCGGCCCGGCAAAGCTGGAAGTGCTGGGTCTGCGATATCGGCGGCGATGTGTTCAGCTTCGTCATGCAAAAGGAAGGGGTGACCTTCCCCGAAGCCCTTCGCATGCTGGCCGATCAAGCGGGCATCGAGATCGAGCCTCCTCGCAACGCGGGCAAGGCTCGCGCCGCCGCCGAAGAAAAACGAGCTCTGTACGAAGTCATGGCGTGGGCCGTCGAGCAGTACCACACGTGCTTGATCGAGTCCGACGAAGCGGCAGCCGCTCGGGCCTATCTGTCCGAACGCGGTTTGTCGATGGATAGTGTGTTGGGCTTCAAGCTGGGGTTCTCCCCCGATTCGTGGTCATGGTTGATCGACCGGGCTGGCAAAGCATCGATCAAGCCCGATGTTCTCGATGCCGCTGGCCTGTTGTCTCAAAACGAACGAGGCCAACGCTACGATCGATTTCGCGGTCGGCTCCTGTTCCCGATCCAAGATCCCACCGGTCGCCCCATCGCCTTCGGCGGACGGGTGCTCCCAGGAGCTCCCACCAACGCTGCCAAGTACATCAACTGCAGCGAGACCCGCCTCTACCAAAAGAACCAAACGCTCTACGCCTTGGACCAAGCCCGCGCGGCCATGAGCCGTTCGCGTCAAGCCATCGTCATGGAAGGCTACACCGACGTGATGATGGCGTTCCAGTACGGCATCACCAATGCCGTGGCTTGCTGCGGGACGGCGTTGGGCGAGAACCACATCACGTTGCTCAAGCGGTACTGCGATAGCGTCGTGTTGCTGCTCGATGGCGACGAAGCTGGCCAGCGCCGCACGACGGAGATCTTGGATTTGTTCTTGACGGCCAACATGGATCTTCGGGTGCTGACCTTGCCCGACCAACTCGATCCGTGCGATTACCTGATGCGTTACGGCCGCGAGTCGATGGAAGGGCTCTTGGCGCAATCGCTCGACGCGCTCGAACACAAGATCCGCTCGCTGTGCCAAGGATTCGATCCGCTGTTGGACACCCACCGCGCGGTCACCGCCATGGAAGAGATCCTGAAGTCGCTGGCGAAGATCCCTCAAGGGAACGCAGCGACGCGCAACACGAATCGATTGCGAGAGGACCAAATCATGGTTCGATTGCAGCGTCAATTCGGCATCAGCGCGGCCACGATTCGAGAACGCTTGGGCGCCATCCGCCGCGAAGCTGCCCAGCGCGAATCCTACCGCATCCGCAGCGCGAATCCCCCAGCATCGAACGCAGCGGTCCGACCCGCCGCACCCGATGCTATTGCGAATGCGACCGACGAATCGATCCCTCCTGGTGTATCGGAGGAACCCTGGGACGATGGTGACGCTTGGCGACCGAGCTACCGCGAATTGCAACCGATCGAATGCGAACTGCTCGAACTGCTCGCGGCGCAACCGGATATTGTCTCCGCAGCCATCGAGCGTTTTCCCTTGTCGCAGTTGGAATCGCCGACCGCACGCGCCGTCTACCAACTGTATATCGAACTCGAACAGGATGGACATGCTTTGGAGTTGCCGAGCGTCATGGCGGCGACCGAGGACAATGACCTCAAAAGCGTCTTGGCCAGCCTCGACGAACACGCACAGCGCAAGGCCGCCAAAGCGACCATGAGCCCAGAACAACGTTTCCACTCCCTTTGCGAACGATGGAGCCGCCAGGAGGAACTGGCCTTCCATGCGCAGCAATTGCGGGAGTTGGAACGAGGCGAGATGAATGAGCAGGATCAAGTCGATCTGCTGCAAAGCATCTTGCAACAAGCCAAGATCCGTCACGGGATTCTCGGGACGGATGGATAGTGTTTCTGAGTTGTTGACCCAGCGGCAAAGCATTGGATGCTAAGCCGTCAACAACGTCGTACCATGTCAAAAGGAGTTGAACACGTGGAAACGCAAGCTATCGATTTGCAGCAGCTGCTCTCCCTCGGACGCCAGCAAGGCTACCTGACCTACGAACAGGTCAGCGTCTATCTGCCGGACGAAGCCAACACGGCAGAGAAGCTCGATGAAATGTTGCTCGCGATGGAGCAAGCAGGCATTGAGATCGTCGATGCCGCCGACGTGGAGCAACCTCCGCGACTGTCGGTGTACCGAGGCGAAGAGTCCGACGATCGAGATGGGATGCCCGCCGCACCCGCCATCACGATCACCGGCGAAACCAGCCGTATCACCAACGACCCCATCCGCCTGTATCTCAGCCAAATGAGCGAAATCCCGTTGCTCAGCCGCGAGCAAGAGATTTCTTTGGCCAAGAAGATCGAGATCACCCGCCGCAAATTCCGTCGCGCCGTTTTGGGCAACGACTTTGCACTGCGTCACACCGTCGAAATCCTTCGCAAGGTTGGTGCGGGTATCTTGCCCTTTGATCGCACCATCAAGGTCTCGCTGACCGAACGTCTGACCAAAGAGCAGATCAGCCTGCGCATGCCGCACAACTTGCGAACGCTCGACGCGCTCATGGACGAGAACCGTCGCGACTTTCAAACCATCGTTCGAAAAAGCACCAGCGAAGCCGATCGCAACGTTTCCCGTCGCAACTACCAGCGCCGCCGGCTGAAGTCGTTGGTCTTGGTCGAAGAACTCTCCCTCCGCTCGCGACGCGTCATCCCGCTGATGCGTCAACTCGAGCAACACTCGCAGCGCATGGATTACTTGCAACGACGCATCGCCGAACTGCGCGACGCACAACCGCATTCGCACGAGTTGACGCGATGCCAGTCGGAACTGCGCCACTTGATCATGACCACGCAAGAAAGCCCACGCTCGCTGCGGGCTCGCGTGGAAGCCTTCCGCCGCAGCTTCAAGGAATACGAAGCCGTCAAGCGACAACTCTCCAGCGGCAACTTGCGCTTGGTCGTGTCGATCGCCAAGAAGTACCGCAATCGCGGGTTGAGCTTCCTGGACCTCATCCAAGAAGGCAACACCGGGCTGATGCGCGCCGTCGACAAATACGAGTACCGACGCGGCTTCAAATTCTCCACCTACGCCACATGGTGGATTCGGCAAGCCATCACCCGGGCCATCGCCGATCAAGCCCGAACGATCCGCATCCCCGTGCACATGATCGATGTGCTGAGCAAGCTGCGCAATGTTCAGAAACGCTTGACGCAGCAACTGCGCCGCGAACCGAGCATCTACGAAATCGCCGAAGTCGCCAATTTGGCGGTCGAAGAAGTCCAACGGGTCTTGGATATCGGACGCCATCCGATCAGCCTCGATCGCCCCGTCGGTGAAGGGGAAGACAACGCGTTCGGCGAGTTCATCGAAGATCCCTCCAGCGACAATCCGGTCCGCAATGCCGGAAACGGCGTCCTCCGCGATCGGATCGATTCGTTGCTCAAGACCCTCCCCTACCGCGAACGCGAAATCATCCGCCTTCGTTATGGCCTCACGGACGGTTATTCCTACACACTGGAAGAAGTCGGACGGATCTTCAAGGTCACTCGCGAACGGGTTCGGCAAATCGAAGCCAAGGCGGTGGCCAAGCTGCAAAATCCAGTTCGGGCGAAAATGCTCGAAGGATTCTTGAAGCAAGTCGCGTAGGCAGCAGCGCAACGGATTTCGATTTGGCTGTGTTTCAGGCATCGGTTCCATTGGGGGACCGAATGTCGGACCAATCTTCGAAATCGGAAAAAGCCCGCGCCTTCTCGCAGCATTGCTTCGAGAAGGCGCATGGAAACATCTTTCGCGACGCTGCGGCGTGTCGTATCTTAGAACCTACGACCTTCCGGGCGTGTCCTGTGCCTAGCTGCAACACGCCTTTGGATCACGGGTCGATTCAAGGTTCCGCCCCCCCGCGACGCGATAGATTGAAATGACTGAAACACCGTTCCGCGTTGAATTCGCTCCCCGCGTGCATCGATTGCCCCCGTATTTGTTTGGGCGCATCAATGCCCTTCTGTACCAAAAGCGCCGCGCCGGCCAGGACATGATCGATCTGGGCATGGGCAACCCGTCGGACCCACCCGATCCGTTGGTCATCCAAAAGCTTTCCGAAGCTGCATCCGATGTCCAAAACCACGGCTATTCCAAGAGCAATGGCATCCTCGCGCTGCGACGCGAGCTGACGAGCAAATACCTCCGCAAATACGGCGTGCGGCTCGATCCCGAAACCGAGACGATTGTGTGCTTGGGCTCCAAAGAGGGCTTCTCTCACATGCTCTTGGCGTTGATCGGAGCGGGCGACACGGCCATCATCCCGGCCCCGTTCTTCCCGGTCCACATGTACGGTGTGATCTTGGCATCGGGCAACGTGGTATCGCTCGATGTTTCGAACACCGAACGCTACTTGTCCAACATCGCGTACACCTGCGAGCACTTTTATCCGCGGCCGAAACTGCTGATCATCAACTACCCGCACAACCCATCGACGGTGACCGTCGAGCCCGATTTCTTCAAAGATGTGGTGCGGCTGGCCAAGAAGTACGGCCTGATGGTCATCAGCGACTTCGCGTATGCCGACGTTGCTTACGATGGCTATGTCCCTCCCTCGTTCTTGGCCGCCCCAGGCGCAAAGGATGTCGGCGTGGAGTTCACGACGATGAGCAAAGGCTACAACATGGCCGGTTGGCGTGTGGGCTTCTGCTCCGGCAACGCCGAGATGATCAAAGGCTTGGCCACGATCAAGGGCTACTACGACTACGGCATGTTCCAAGCCATTCAGATCGCCGCCTCCATCGCGCTGCGCGATACCGAGGCGACCGTCGAGAAGCAGTCGCTCATCTACCAAGGACGCCGCGATGTTTTGATCGAAGGCCTACACCGCATGGGCTGGGAAGCGGCCGTCCCCAAGGCAGGCATGTTCGTTTGGGCCAAGATCCCCGAACCGTGGGCCTCCCAAATGAACTCGATCGATTTCGCGATGCACTTGCTCGAGAACGCCAACGTCGCCGTCAGCCCCGGAGGAGGCTTTGGCCCGTCGGGCGAAGGCTACCTGCGCATGAGCCTCGTTGAAAACGAAGCCCGTTTGCGTCAGGCCGTTCGCTGCATCAGCAATTGCCTCGATCGCAAATCCACGCCGCAACACCTTCAAACCGTCTAGTTCGAAATCCCTCTCGCATGAAACCAACGGTTCAGATTTCTCTCGACCTGACCAACCTCGACGATGCGCTGGCCACGGCTGAACAAGCCATGAAGGCTGGCGTCGACTGGCTCGAAGCCGGAACACCCTTGATCCTGGCAGAAGGACTCCGGGCCATCCGCGGCCTGCGTGAGCGATTCCCCAACACGCCCATCGTGGCCGATCTCAAGACCATGGACGGCGGTTACCTCGAAGCCGAAATGATGGCCAAGGCGGGTGCTACCCACGTCGTGGTCATGGCTCGTGCCCACGAGGAGACGATCAAATGCGTCGTCAAAGCCGGCCGCGATTACGGCATCGGCGTGATGGGGGATAACCTCGGCTATGAAACCATGGTCGACGGCGCGAAGCGACTGGAAGATCTCGGTTGCGGCTACATCATCCACCACATCGGTTACGACGAACGCCGTGGCATCGCGGCCTCCGGCAAACGCCCTCCCAATCCGATGGATGAGTTGCAAGCCATCGTCGATGCCGTTTCCGTTCCGGTGCAAGCCGTCGGTGGGCTGTCGCTGGAACAAGCCATCAGCACCCCGCGATACGGTGCTCCGCTGGTCGTGATCGGGGCTCCTCTAGTGATCGATAGCGATCGCTTTGCCCAAGCCGCCAACGACCCGATGGCGGTGCTCAAGCGGATCTGCGATGAAGTCCATGCCTTCGGCGACGTCCCGGTCAAGAACGAACGCCGCTCCTAATCGCACTTCGGTGCAGCTACTTGTTCGGAGCATAACGCATGCCGACTCCGGTCCTCGAAGTATGCGTTCAGAGCCCGGAGGACGCGGTATTGGCGGCCGCGGCCGGGGCAGACCGAATCGAGTTGTGCGAAGACCTCACATGCGATGGCTTGACTCCGCGTCGGGAGTGGATCGAACAAGTGCGATCGCAGTTGACCATCCCGGTGATCGTCTTGATCCGGTGCCGCGATGGGGGATTCGTATACAACGCGAACGACCGAGCCGTGATGCTCGAACAAGCAAGTGTGGCGTTGGCTGCGGGGGCCGATGGCATTGCGATCGGGGCTTGTTTGGCAGGCGGGCGATTGGATGGAGAGTTCCTGCGCGCAGTCGCTCAGGCTGTGCGTGCCCAGCGACCGCAATCGCAATTGGTGATGCATCGCGCGTTCGACACGCTCTTGGATCCTGACTTAGCGGTTCGGCAGTTGATCGACTTGGGGTTCGATCGCATTTTGACCAGCGGCGGCGCAGCGAGCGCAGTCCAAGGAGTAGAGCGTTTGCGGACCTTGCAAGGCCGCCATGGGGACCGGATCGAAGTCCTGCCTGCCGGGGGGATATGTTCTGACAACGCAGCGATGATTCTCGAAGCGACCGGCTGCTGGCAGCTACATGGCTCCATGCGAGCCATTGGCAGCGACCATCCCTGCCCTGCCCAGATCCAGCGAGTGCGACAAGTCCTGGCGCGGTGTGTGCCAACTCCGTCCTGATAGTCTGTCGCTGTCCTTCCACCCTCGTCCCTTAGGACCGCAATTCGCAAACTCAAAATCCCAACCCGACACGTCAGCGAGGGACTTTAAGTTCCTGGCCCGATCGCAGTGGCTAAACCAACCGGGAGGGCGAGGCTCCTGCCGAGCTGAACCTCGACGGCTAGCTCCGATTCGTTTCTCAAGCAAACGAAAATGCCTGCATCGGTTCGTCAGGAGCCAGTCGCTACCTAGTAGATCTGTAACGCAATCCCATGAACAGGTCGCGTGAATCCCAACCCGACG
>JBKCUI010000153.1:0-13367 GCA_046318495.1 Pirellula sp.
GCCCAGCGGTCCGCTCTCGTTCATGCGCGTCTACGACCAGATCGCAGCCGTCGTGAAGTCCGGCGGGAAAACCCGCCGCGCGGCCAAGATGCAATCGATCAAGGTCTGGCACCCGGACATCATGGAATTCATCGAGTGCAAATGGAAGGAAGAGCAAAAGGCCCACGCCCTCATCCGCCAAGGCTACGAAGCCAACTTCAACGGCGAAGCCTATTCCTCGGTCATGTTCCAAAACGCCAACCTCTCGGTCCGCGTCACCGACGAGTTCATGGAAGCGGTCCGCGATGACAAGATGTGGAAGACCCGCTGGATCTCCGACAAGTGCACCGTTGAACCGCCGACCTACAAGGCGCGCGAAGTTCTCGATCGCATGGCCGATTGCGCTTGGCACTGCGGCGACCCAGGCGTTCAATACGACACGACCATCAACAAGTGGCACACCTGCCCCAACAGCGGTCGCATCAACGCCAGCAACCCGTGCTCCGAGTACATGTTCTTGGACAACACCGCTTGCAACCTCGCCTCGATCAACCTCATGAAGTTCCGTCGCAACGATGGCAACTTCGATCATCAAGGCTTCATGGCGGCTTGCCGGCTGTTCTTCATCGCCCAAGAAATCTTGGTCGACCACGCTGCGTATCCCACCGATCGCATCGCCCACAACAGCCACTTGTTCCGCCCGCTGGGACTCGGCTATTCCAACCTCGGCTCGCTGATCATGACGGCCGGTGTTCCATACGATTCGCCGACCGCCCATGGCATCTGCGGTTCCATCACCGCCTTGCTCCACGGCGCTGCCAACCTCACCAGCGCGGAAATGGCTGGCGTGGTCGGACCGTTTGCCGAGTACGAGGAAAACGCCGAGCCGATGATGCGGGTCATGCAAATGCACCGCAACGCGGTGGAACAGATCAAGGACGCCGGACCGCATTCCCTCAAGGATGCCGCCCGCGAAGTCTGGGATCGCGTGCTGGAAACCGGTCGCAAGAACGGCTTCCGCAACGCCCAAGCCACCGTGCTCGCTCCCACCGGCACCATCAGCTTCATGATGGATTGCGATACCACCGGCATCGAACCGGACATCGCGCTGGTGAAGTACAAGCAACTGGCCGGCGGCGGCATGCTCAAGATCATCAACGGCTCGGTTCCCTTGGGACTCAAGAACCTGGGCTACGCTCCCGAGCAAGTCACCGACATCGAGAAGTACATCGCCGATCGCGATACCATCGAAGGGGCTCCGCACATCCGCGAAGACCACTTGGCAGTGTTCGATTGTGCGTTCACCCCCGCCAACGGCACGCGCAGCATCCGTTGGCAAGCCCACGTCGAGATGATGGCCGCCGCCCAACCGTTCTTGTCCGGCGCTATCAGCAAGACCGTCAACATGCCCAACGACACCACCGTCAAGGACATCGGCGACGCGTACTTCTGGGGCTGGGAACTCGGCCTGAAAGCCGTCGCGATCTACCGCGATGGTTCCAAGCAAAGCCAACCGCTGTCGACCAAGTCCGAAGGGATGAAGGCCGAAGAAGCAGCAGCTCCCAAGGTCACGGAAAAGATCACCGAAAAGATCATCGTCAAGCCGCGTCGCGAGCGACTGCCCGATACGCGCCACTCGGTGACCCACAAGTTCAGCATCGCTGGACACGAGGGCTACATCAACGTCGGCCTCTATCCCGATGGCCGACCCGGTGAAGTCTTCATTACCATGGCCAAAGAAGGCAGCACCATCGGCGGACTCATGGATAGCTTTGGCACCGCCATCTCGATCTCGCTCCAGTACGGCGTGCCGCTCGAAGTCCTGGTGCACAAGTTCAGCCACACCCGGTTCGAACCCAATGGCCATACGACCAATCCGGATATCCGCATCGCCAAGAGCGTGGTGGATTACATCTTCCGTTGGCTCGGGCTGACCTTCCTCGCGAGCTATCGCGAAGAGCAAAAGGCCAAAGCCGAAATGGTCGCCAGCATCGACACCAAAGAAGCCGCGCCGACCAAGCCGGTGGCCAACGTCACCAGCACGCCGGTCAATGGCAACGGTGCTGAAACCGAACGGGCCAAGTACACCGAAGCCTGCTTCGCGGTCCCCAACGGCAAACCGGTTTGGAACATCACCGACTCCACCAAAGAGGATTCGCGTGAACACCAGTTCAGCCGGTTCCAAAGCGATGCGCCCGCTTGCGACAACTGCGGTTCGGTCACCGTTCGCAACGGCAACTGCTACCTGTGCCACAACTGCGGCAACAGCCTCGGTTGCAGCTAGGACGCTGCGGTAAGCGCCTGACATCCAGGGGCCAATGCTGGCCCCCGAAACGAAGAGAGCCCTGGAAACCCCAGGGCTCTCTGTTTTGATGGACCGCAGATTGGATGGACCGCGACCGCGCTTTACAAAACCCTTCGATTCCGTAGAAGCATCGACGCGAGAACTACTGTTCCATGACGTCGGTTTCGCGAGCCTTGGCCAACTCGCCGACTTGCTCTTCGAACTTCTTGGTGAGCTCTTGAACTTCTTCCTTGGAAGAATCCCGCTCATCCTCGCTGATCGTCTTTTCCTTCTCGGCCGTTTCGATGGCTTTGTTGGCATCGCGACGGACGTTGCGGATCGAGATGCGAGCTTCTTCGGACAGCTCTTTGATCCGCGCTACCAGCTTCTTGCGGGTGTCGGTGCTCAAGGGGGGGATGTTGATACGAATGATGCGACCGTCGTTCTGTGGGTTGAGACCCAACTCGCTGGCGACGATGGCCTTTTCGATGTCCTTGATGATGCTGGTGTCGAAAGGACGAATCACCAGTTGCTGCGGCTCGGGCGCCCCGACGCTAGCCAACTGCTTGAGCGGCGTTTGCGATCCATAGACGGTGACCTTGACCGAATCGAGCAACCCTGGGGCGGCCCGTCCGGTTCGGATCCCGGCCAAATTGGACTTCAGGTGAGCCAAGGCTTTATCCATGCGCTCTTCGGCATCGAGCAAAATATCTTCGACCGACATGCTGTGTCTCCGTCTGCGTGAGTCTCAATAGTTTGGGGAGAGGAAAAGGATCAGGTCGCATCGATCAGGATGCGTTCGCCCGAAGCATTCCTCGGGCTGATTCGCGTTCCGACCTTCTGGCCACTGACCGCTTTCACAATATTTCCTTCCTTCTTGAAATTGAAGACCAAGATAGGAAGTTTGTGCGTACGACATTGCGCGATCGCCGTCGAATCCATGACCTTGAGGTTCTTTTCGATGACGACATCGTAGTCGAGTTCGCGATACAGAATCGCGTGCGGGTTCTTTTCGGGATCGTCGCTGTAGACACCATCGACGCGCGTCGCTTTGAGCACGATGTCCGCGTCGAGTTCCAAGCCGCGGTTGGCCGCGCACGTATCGGTGGTGACGAACGGTGCGCCGGTGCCTGCGGCCAAAATCACGATGCGGCGTTTTTCTAGATGACGAATGGCACGGCGGCGGATAAAGGGTTCGGCTACACCGTCCATCTTGATCGCCGACATCACCCGAGTTGGGCATCCGATGGCTTCCAGCGCATCCTGCAGCGCCAAGGCATTGATGACCGTCGCCAGCATCCCCATGTAGTGCGCCGTCGCTTCTTGGATCATCTCGCCGCTGGAGCTTTTGAACTGAGCCCCGCGCAAGATGTTTCCGCCGCCGACGACCACGGCCAATTGGCACCCCAGATCGTGGGCGTTTTTGATCTGGCGGGCGATGGCGGTGACTTCATCCATGCTGATGCCGCGTTCGCCGGCATGGGCCAAACTCTCGCCGCTCAGCTTCAAAATCACGCGATGGTAAAAGGGACGGGTTTTCTCAGGCGAAGCGTCGTCGGACATGGACTGTTTTTCTTTAGAGTGCCAGAGTGCGTGAGCGTGGTTTTCCGACCTTCATCATAGCCGGAATCGCTGGGGATAACGAGGCCAGGGGGTACCTCCTGCGGCCCTGGCGCCCCGCGCGATCAACGGACCTATGGAAGCCGCCAATCCTGTGTTACGCTACCAAGCCCTCGGGCGGATGTTCCGAAAGCCTACGGAGGGCTCGACAAACGCTCCGACGCGGTGAACCGCAACGTCCGACCCTGTGTCCCAAGCACCGATCGACCGTCCCGTTCGGCCACCTTCAAACCCCGTTCAACACCTTCGACGAGGAAGCCTCATGGCGCTGCAAATCTACATCAACGGCACCTTCTACGACAAAGAAAACGCCAAGATCAGCGTCTACGATCACGGCTTGCTCTACGGCGACGGTGTCTTTGAAGGGATGCGGAGCTACTCGGGCAAAGTCTTCCGCTTGCGGCAACACACCGACCGCTTGTACGAATCGGCCCGCGCTATCTGCTTGGAAATCCCCATCTCCAAGGACCAGCTAGAAGCGGCCGTCGTCGAAACCTTGGCTCGAAATCAACTCCGCGATGCGTACATTCGCTTGGTCGTCACCCGAGGCGCCGGCTCGCTGGGATTGGATCCCAACCGCACCTCGGACCCGCAAGTCATCATCATCGCCGATCACATCGCCCTGTATCCGGCGGAGTTCTACGAGAAAGGGCTCAAAATCATCACGGCCTCGACCATCCGCAACCACCCGGCCGCCCTGAGCCCGCGGATCAAGTCGCTCAACTACCTGAACAACATTATGGCCAAAATCGAAGGCCTGCAAGCCGGTTGCGTCGAAGCCGTCATGCTCAACCACAAAGGAGAAGTGGCCGAGTGCACCGGCGATAACATCTTCATCGTCAAACGCGGTGTCGTCCTGACTCCGCCAAAAGATGCCGGCATCTTGGAAGGCATCACGCGAAACGCCATCCTCGAGCTCGCCAGCACCCTGAGCATCCCCGCTCGCGAGGAAACGATGACCCGACACGATTTGCTCACCGCCGATGAATGCTTCCTGACCGGCAGCGCGGCCGAAGTCATTCCGGTCGTGTCCATCGACGGCCGTACCATCGGATCGGGCAGTGTCGGCCCGATCACGTCGAAGCTCATCGCCGAATTCAAGAAACTCGTCCACGCCTGAGCGCGGGATGAACTATCGACCGATGCTCGGAGGATTGTCCATCAAGAAATCGCGAGGACCGCGAACCGTGTAGTAGGGATAGCCCACGGTCGGTCCTGGAACCCCCGATCCGACTTGGTCGTCGGCGGCGTAAGCTTGCTTGCTGATCGGACCAGCACCATGGTGTCCGCCACCATGAAGTCCGGCCCATGGAGCACCAGCTTTCGCTAGGTGAGAACCGTAATCGGTTCCACCGCGTTGCCATCCAATGCGACATGGTCGGCAACCGATCGGCGTGTTGCATGTCTTGCACGCTTGATGGCGCGCACCCCAACCATGCAGACCTGCATGCTCTCCATGATGCAGGACACCGCAGCCCGTGGATCCAACGATGGACAAGGCGAGTAGAGCAAAGGAAAATAAACCGCGTTTCATGACTTGTTCCTTGTAGAGACAGGCCGGATCCAACGAACTTCCATTCGACTCGGCTTGCGTAAGATCGAAACAAGCGGCATCAAGAATTCAATCGCTTTAACCCGCCCTGCACAGTTCACGCAATTTGCCGCGTTGAAATGCCTGCATTCAAGGTGCAAAAAGGGACAGCAGGGGCCTCGCTTGCATACAAGACCGTGGGCGCCCCGCCTGCACTCGGGAGCGCGGGCGCTCCGCCCGCATTCAAGACCGCGGGCGCCCCGCCCGCTTCCACCACTATCTCCTCACTGCACCCCATCGCGTACAAGCGCCTCATGCGGACGGGACGTCCGCGATCCACTGTGCTCGACGCAGGTCGAAACGAAAACTACTCGTTTTCGATTTCGTCCCGGAAGATCTCGTCGCGCGAATGCAGTTGATAGAACAAGGCTCGCTTCTGCTCTGGCAGCGAATAGTCGAATCCCAGCTTGCGCAAAAACGCATCCGACGCGCTGATCGCCATCACCTCGAGGATCCCCTTCTCCCGCGCACGCTCCACGCACGCTTTCACTAAATCGCTCCCAATCCCACGGCCTTGATAGCGGTCATCGACCGCCAAGCATTGAATCTCGCTGAGCTTGCGCGAATAAATCTCGACCGCCGCAAACCCCACGATCCGCGATTGCCCCTCTTCGATGACTTCCGCCACGTACCCATTGGCCATCAACAAAATCAACTCCGAACGCATCCGGCGCAATAGCTTGCGCTGCTCGATGAACGGCTGCAGCAACGCTTGGATCGGCTCGATGTCGTCGAAGTGCGCCCGACGGATGATGTGCGGATTGGCAATCGACGGTTGCGATGATGGATTGGTCTCACTCACTGCGGTGGCTCGTTCTCGTCAACGAATTAGAAGTAGTACGTTTCGATCCCACGGGTTGGGAATGCTAGCCATTCCTGTGTGTGGAAACGCTCCCTGAAAAGCTCGCGTTCCCAGTTTATCAGACAACCTTCGTATTGCCTCACCCCCCCATTTTCCCGTATATCCCATGTTTTGGACCGGATGGGAAGTGGAGCACAAGCCAAATCAGGCTTCTCAGTCCACGCGCACTTCGCAGCGGCGAGCAAATTGTCCATGCCATGACAACCAACCAACCCCAACCCAATCTGCCCCAGACCAAGGTGCCCCAACCCAAGGTGCTCGGTACCGCGCCGCGCTGGTTCTTCTCCGTCGGCGAACCCAGCGGGGATCTTCATGCATCGAACTTGATGCGATGCATGCGGCACCATGCGCCCGACACTCGGTTCCGAGGTTTCGGCGGCGCTCGCATGCTCGACTCCGGTTTGGAGCGCGACTTTGACCTGACCAGCATGGCCGTCATGGGAATCGCCGAAGTCCTTCCCAAGCTTCGCCAGTTCTTCCGCTTGGCCGATCAAGCCGAAGACATCTTCCGCCACAACGAAGTCGATGCTGTCGTCGTGGTCGACTTTCCAGGCTTCAACTGGCACATCGCCAAACGGGCCAAGAAACACGGAATCCCCGTGTATTACTACCTCCCTCCCCAACTGTGGGCTTGGGGAAGCTGGCGCGTCGCCAAAATGCGCCGTTCGGTCGATCATGTCCTATGCAATCTCCCCTTCGAAAAGGCATGGTTCGAATCCCACGATGTGCCTTGCACCTACGTCGGCCATCCGTTCTTTGATGCTGTCGCCAGCACCCCGCTCGACGCGCGATTCATGCACCGCTGGCGCGACCCCGCGCGGTTGCAAGTCGCCGTGCTCCCCGGCTCGCGCAATCACGAAGTCCATCACAACTGGCCTTTGCAACTTCAAGTCATTCGCAACTTGGCCCGCCAATTCCCCGAAGTCGAATTCCTGGTGGCCACGCTCAAAGAATCGCACGAAGCTTGGTGCCGCGCTCAATTGCAACCCAGCGACGATCGACTCCCGCTGTCCCTCTTCTCGGGCAAGACGAGCGAGATCCTCGAACTCTCCGAATGCGTCCTGATGAAAAGCGGTTCGGTATCGCTCGAAGTCATGGCCCGCGCCAAACCCGCCGTCGTGATGTACCACGTCAGCCACAGCACCTACGCCATGGGTAAGCTGCTGGTCCACTGCAAAAGCATCTCTCTACCAAACTTGATCGCAGACTCGATGGTGATGCCCGAGTTCATCTCGCACGGCTCGGTCGCGTCGCGCTCGGCGGCTCGCAGCGTAGAAGGCATCACCCAAGCCATGTCCCGCTTGCTCGGCGATGCGGAGTATCGCCAATCGCAAAAGCAGTCGCTCCAAGAACTCTCACAGCGCTACGCACGACCCGGTGCCAGCGACATGGCCAGCCGCTGGCTCCTGAGCCAGTTCTCCAGCGAAGTGGCTACGCACGCCTTGCCCTCGCAAGCGGCCTCGGCAACACGGCCTGTCGCGAGGCCCAAAGCGGCCTAAAGAGGGCATGGCTCAAACGCCCATGCCAACCACTGCAAACCTACTCGCGGCGCATCGAGAACCCGGTGTAGTGCAGCCCCGATTCTTCTTCCACCACGAACGCCCCACCGGGCGCTAGATACTTGGCGATCACATCAAACGGCGGCAGTTTCTTGCTCTTGATCGCTGTCACAATCGCTTTGAAGAAGGGGTTGTTCTCCGACATCCCCTCGAGGTTGTCGATGTTCTCCGGGTTGGTGGCCAAGTCGTAGAACAATCGCATCGTCTCCTCGGGACGTTGATACGCCATGATCGAGACATCCGCGTTCTTGAGCTGCGCCTTGATCCGGTCCCGCACCAACTTGAACTCGATCGAATCGGACAACAACCCATCGCCGCTGGCATTGAATTGCACCACTTCGGTGATGGCTTCCACGGAGTCCGAAATCATCAGTTGATCATCGAGCACGCAGAAAGCCGGTGTTGGGACTCGGACGCTCTGCGGCATCCTCTCGTCCCGATCTCGCTTGAGATAGTAGATGGTTGAATCATCGACCATCTTCGACTCCAACCCGGTACCGGGACGCATCGTCGACTTCACCTTTTCCACGAATTTCGGCAGCACCTCGCTCTTCATGCGCGATGCTTCCTTGATGTGGATGCAGTACACGTTGGCTTGGCTGTTGATTTTCTTGGGCGGCACGATGGTTTGCACCATGGTCACGCGGTCGTCGAGAACTTCGATCAGGTCTTTGCGAAGATCGATCCCGATGTTCTTAGTCCCTTCTTGGATGACCCGATTTTCAAACGTGTTCTCGCCCGCGAACGAATCGACGATGTCTTGCACCGCCTTGATCGTTTTCGCAAAGTCCCAGTTCATCGTCATGTAGCTGATGACTTGATCGCTCACCCAAGGCTCCGGATCGATCGAGCCGCTCTTGGGTCGCAGCACCTTGAGGATCCCTGGGCGATTGGTATTGAGCAGCAAATGCCCGTGGATGATGGAGTCGAACTCGTTCGGTGCGATGATGGCGCTGCCACCCACCCCTTTGATGCCATCGACGCCGAGCGTCTTGAGGGTCGCCAGGACGGCGATCGTGCCGTTGTTCCCTTTGCCCAGTTCTCGCACCATCGCCAGCGGATCGACAAAGAACGACACTTGCGGTCGCTCCCCTTCCGTCCCGACGCATCGGCTCATGATGGTGGTGAAGTCGCGGTTGTCGGCCAGCGGTTTGTGATCGATGCCGTTGCCTGTCCAGATCATTGCAAGCTGCTCGGCATAGTCGAGTTTATTGGTCCCGACAAAGACTCCGGATTCGATGAAGTAATGGAATCGCTCACTCGGATCGGGACCCATGCTTCGGATCGCGATGTTGCCCACTTGCTTGGCTGGAGGTGCGGACTCATCCGTGGGGGTGTCGCGCTGGATGCGATCGAGGAACACTTGCAACGCCGGCAACTCGTCCCCCACCTCCAACATCACAGCAAAGGCCGGCTCGGTCTTGGTCGCCACCAACGCCATGGCCATCTCGCCATTGGGGATCGACAGCAGTTCATCCAGATTCAAACCGATGGCGTTCTGCATCTCAGACAATTGACCGACGAACGTCGAATAGAACGTCCCGAGGATAGGGCTGATCTCTGGATCGGCCGCCATCTTCCCCATGCCCGTCGCCGACAGCTTGTCTTTCAGATCGCGCGTGTCGTCGACTCGCAGATACGCCAACGTCTTGGTCGGAAACAGTTTGGGAGCCGTCGGTCTCTGGGCCATTGCCTCGGAAGACCAACCGGCGAAACTCGCAGCAAACGCAAAGCAAAAAGCGGTGAGGTGTTTCATAGTAAAACGGTTTCGCCTGCCGCCGGCGAATCTTGGGATGAGGATTTCAAAATCGCAAAAAACCATTCTAACTCCAGTCTGCCGCTTTCGGTCGCCCCATTTCCACCATGCCGATGTATTGGTCGTCGCAAAAACGATCGGTCATCCCCGCCAGATAAATGCCGATCGAGCGTTCCCGTCCCAACTCGTCTGCCAAGCGAATGAACCGGTCGGGCAATCGCTCGGGATAGGCTCGAAACAGCCGAAACAACTGATGCAACCGAGTCGCCGCCCGCTGTCGAACTTCGATCAACCGCGGATGCCGGTACACATGATCGAACAGGAATTTCTCCAACTCCTGCTTCTCCAACTCCAGCGCCGGGGACAATCGCAGCAGCACCCGAGCCCGCCGCACGCCGTGCGTATCCAGCCCCTCCGCTTCGGCCAGCAGCTGCTGCGAGTAACGCAGAAAATCCGACATCTGCAGATCGATCAACGTATGCACAAACAACGGCCGTCGGTGGGACGGTTCGGATTGCTCCAGCGGCACCAACCCGCTCACCCGCGACCACAACGAAAGCTCCGTGAGCTGCTCCCACGTTAGCAATCCCAGCTTGATCGCATCGTCCACATCGTGCGCATCGTAGGCGATGGAGTCGGCCGCATCGACGACTTGAATCTCGAGCATCTGCGTCTCCGCATCGCGCTTGTCGCTGCGGAACGATTGGCCGGAGAGGACTTCACGGGTCAAGTTCAACCCGGGATACGGCGTGTAACGTTGCTCTAAACGAGTTACCAGATCGAGGGCGAATTGGTTGTGTGAAAAACCTCCGTGGTCGCGCAAACACTCATCGAGGACATCTTCGCCGCAATGGCCAAACGGGGGATGGCCGATGTCATGCAGCAGCGCCATGGCTTCGATGAGATCTTCGTTGAGCCGAAGCGTCCGGCCGATGGTCCGAGCCAACGATGCAACCTCTTGCGTGTGCGTCAACCGCGTCCGATGATAGTCCCCCATGTCCCCGGTGAAGACTTGCATCTTGCCGCTCAATCGCCGAAACGCCGAGCTGTGCAAAACGCGATCGCGGTCGCGCTGGAACGGACCTCGATAGGGATGCTGGGGCTCCTCGTGGTCGCGGCCCGTAGAGTCGACCGAATGCATGGCGTAACTGGCGAGGATCAACGCCTCGCGTTGGGCCCAAAAAGGGATCGCGCTGCTGGGCAACGGT
Organism: Pirellula sp.; assembly: GCA_046318495.1. Lineage (GTDB taxonomy): Bacteria > Planctomycetota > Planctomycetia > Pirellulales > Pirellulaceae > JBKCUI01. The sequence continues at coordinate 10,860 of JBKCUI010000153.1, forward strand.
GCGGACAACATGCATTGTTCCAACGTCAAAGGAAGGCGACCGATCGCGAACGGACCCTGACCGCCCATACCTATGCGGAAGCTAGGGTCCGCCGACGACGGTCAAGTTATCCCGATGAATGACTTCTTCATAGGGACACTGCCCGAGGATCTGCTCGATCCGATCCGAGCGGCAACCGCGGATCATGCGGATCTGCGTTGCATTGTAATTGGACAACCCACGTCCGATCTCATGCCCTGCAGCATCGACGACCGAAACGACGTCCCCTTGGCCGAAATCCCCCCGAACATCGACGACACCGATGGCCAACAAACTGCGACCCCCTTGCTGCATGGCCTTGGCAGCGCCTGCATCGACGACCACCACTCCGGCTGTCTGAGCCGAAAACCCGATCCATCGCTTGCGCGAACCCAGCGACCGCGGCTGGGGCAAGAACACCGTCCCCAGCAATTCCCCGCGTGCCATGCGCACCAGCACATCCGGCTCGCGCCCCCAAGCGATCGCCGCGCATTGACCGCTGTGGGTGACGAACTTGGCCGTCGCCAGCTTGCTGGCCATCCCCCCTTTGCTGATGCCGGTCGCCCGATCCCGCACCAATTCCTCGACCGTCTCGTCGATCCGAGCCACGCTCGACAACACGATCGCATTCGGATCGCGAGGGTCGCGATCGTAGAGTCCGCGCACATCGCTCAGGATGACCAACGCAGCATCGTGAAACAGGCCAGCCACCATGCCGGCCAAACGATCGTTGTCGCCAAACGTCGTCTTGAGCTCGTCGACCGCGACCGAATCGTTCTCGTTGATGATAGGAATGGCTTGTAGCTCGAGCAGCCGCAGCAACGTGTTGCGGACGTTGAGATAGGCGACGCGGTCATCGAGTTCCGAGGCGGTGAGCAAGATCTGCGCTGCGTGTTTGCCGTGCGCTGCCAACGTCCGCTCGTAGACTTGGATCAAGTGGGCCTGGCCGATGGCTGCGACGGCTTGCAGTGTTGCCAAGTCGCTCGGACGAGCTGCCAGTCCGAGCCGGCCCATGCCGCTGGCCACCGCTCCGCTCGAAACCAGCACGACTTGTTTGCCCAGTTCGGTCAACGCGATCAGTTGCGTGGCGAGGTTGGCGATCTGGTCGGGATCGAGCCGGCCACTCGGGTCGGTCAGCGACCGCGAGCCGACTTTGACAATCCATGTCGGGGCCTCGACGATCACACGTCGATCGCCGTCGAGTTTTCCTGCGTTCAAGGTCATCGCGATCCAAAGAGGACGGGAAGGGAAGCGTTGCGCGCGGACTTTACGGCTGAGCCGTGGCGCCCTCCCGCTGGGCGATCAAGTCATCGAGCTCCTGACGCAATCGGGACAAGATCTCATCATACCCGAAGGCGCCGACTGTTTCGCCGCGCCGCTTGAGATTGACCTTGGCCGGCCCGCACCACAGCCCCAAATCGGCGTCGTCGGTTTCGCCCGGTCCGTTCACACGGCAACCCATGACCGCGATGGTGATGGCGTAGTCTTTCGCATACGAAGTCATCTCTTTGACTTGTTGGGCCAACTCGACAAAGGCTTCGTTCTCCACCCGCGAGCAACTCGGGCATGAGATGATGTTCATCTTCGACGGATCGAGCGCAACCACCGAGCGCAATCGCCCGTTTTGGATGTCGTCGATGATCTGCCGTCCGACTTCGATCTCCATCGGCTTCTTGGAATTGGGAACGGTCAGGGACACGCGGATGGTATCGCCGATGCCGCGGCCGATGAGTTGTTCAAACGCGATCCGCGTCTTGATGATGCCATCGGGAGGCAATCCGGCTTCGGTGACCCCCAAATGCAACGGCACCTCCGGACGCATCTCGGCGAAGCGACGATTGACTTCGACGACTTTGGATGGATCGCTGTCCTTGAGCGAGACGACGTATCGCGTGAAGCCGAGTTGATCGAGCAGTTCGCAATGCTCGAGGGCCGAGGCCAACATCGGACCGATCGAGTCGTGTTCGTCGAACTTATCGGCCACCGCCGGGTCGACGCTGCCGCAGTTGACTCCAACTCGCAGCGCGCAGTCGTTGGCGACGGCTGCCTCGACGATGAACTTGACTTTGTCTTGCCACGGCTTGGTGCGTTCGTGGTGGTACAAGTGCCCCGGGTTGTAGCGGACCTTGTTGACGTGCGGGGCGACCTTGGTGACCAAGCGGTAATTCTCTTGCAAGTCGACCGACAAATTGGCCGCGGTTTGGCTGCGGATCTCGGCCAGGGCTTCGGCATCTTTGTCGCTATCGACAGCGATGCGCACCACATCCGCGCCAGCGGCGTGCAGCGCGTTGACCAATCCCACCGTAGCCGGAACATCGGTGGTATGGGTGGCGGTCATGCTTTGGACGGCGATCGGGTTTCCGGCGCCGATGGTGATGGAGCCGACGCGGACAGGCCGGGTGGGATTGCGTTGGATTTGCATAGGAATTCGCGAGTTAGAAGGGGACCGAAGCAGTGTATCTTAGCCGCCCGGCCAGCAACCGCCAAACC
>JBKCUI010000154.1:0-30782 GCA_046318495.1 Pirellula sp.
AAGCAGAGCGTGTTGTGTCGGGCTTTTTCGTGCGCGTTGCCGTGTCATCGATGACGAGTACGAGTACTGCTAGCGCGGAGTACGAGTAGGAAAAACCAGGGGGAATCGCGAAGCGAAATGGGATAAGACTCGAAACGCGCAACTTCAAAACTGGCGCGTCGGGCTGGTATTCGCTCACCCATCCGACGCAGTGCGCCCTAAATCCAAACCGCCCCCATCATTCGCCGATTCCAAAGGCGCGCTTCAACTCGGCGATGTGTTCGCTTTCCATCGGCGCGATCTCGCCCACGCAGCGCGCATTGATGATCGCTTCGGCAGTCGCTTCCAACACCTCGAGCCGATCGAACGCATCGAGGATGCTCTCGCCGACCACGACCACTCCGTCATTCTCGACGATCCCGGCCGGCGTCTTCATGCCGATCAAACGATCCAACGTCGGCTCCCCAACCCCCAACTGCACCCCGTACGGAATGCGAGCCACATCTCGCAAGAACAGATAACTCTCGGGGATGGTCCTGGCATCCAACGGCGCTGCGGTAATGCTAAAGGCCGTGGCATTCACCGGATGCGCAAAGACGATGGCCTGGACCTCGGGATGATTGCGGTAGATGGCCGCGTGCTGCCGCACCGCTCGACTGGGAAGACTTCCCGGCTCGTGATTCCCGTCGCGCACCAACACCAAATCGTCGATGGTCAATAACTCGCGGTCGCGCTGAGACGGGGTGATCAAAAAGGAATCGCGATCCACCCTCGCGGAAAAACTGCCTTCGGTGCTGATGAGCAACCTCTGCCGACAACCGCGCTTCAGAAAATCGACCAATCGCTTACGAAGCTCTTGCTCGTGCGCGGTCACTGTGGGTGGATTCAACGTCCCGACGGAATGGGTCCTTTGTTGCGCGAGATGCAATTGCGAATCGGACAAGTATCGAATCGGCCCGAGATGCGAAGCCTTGATGATGGTCTTGCTGGCGAACTCAAAGGCTTCGAACCGCTGAAAGGCTTGCGCCAACGTATCGCCTCCAACCACCACGCCGTGATTCTCCAAGATCACGCTATCGCATCGGTGCGCGAACTGGGCTGCGATGTTGTCTCCCAGCGTTTGACTCCCCGGCAACGCATAGGGCGCAAAGCCAACTTGCCCGCACATGTGGTGAGCTTGATGAAACAATCGCGTATTCGGAGTCTGACGGCAGATGCTAAAGGCCACCAACGCCACCGGATGGGCATGCACGACGCCGTGGATATCCTCGCGGGCATCGTAGATCGCGCGATGAAACGGGAATTCCGACGAAGGCCGATGCTTGCCATCGACCGATCCATCCGGCCGAACGCACACGATGTCGTCTCGGGTGAGGCTACCCTTGTCGATCCTCGCCGGAGTGATCCAGATATTGCGTTCGCCATCGCGGATCGACAGATTGCCACCGGACGTCGTCGTCATGCGATAGCGATAGATGCGTTCCATCGTCTGCATGATCTCATCGCGCGGATGGACCAAGGATCGGATTGCGGCCATGTCTCACTCTTTGTTCGATGCGGTCGTAAGGAGAGGGGAACGAGCGCGCGTGGCTGTGCGGCTACGCGGCCCGGCGCGGTTCGCGGCGGACGACTTCGCCGCGATCGTTGACTTCCTCGAACTTGACGGCCACCTGACGCGACACGCCGCTTTCTTGCATAGTGATCCCGTAGATCATGTCGGCGACGGTCATCGTCTTCTTGCTATGGGTGACCACAATGAACTTGGTCGTATCGAGGAACTCTTCCAACACGGTCACGAATCGACCGATGTTGGCTTCGTCGAAAGGCGCGTCGACTTCGTCCAGTATACAGAACGGGCTGGGGCGATATTGGAAGAAGGCCATGATCAAGGCCACGGCAGTGAGGGCCTTTTCGCCCCCGCTGAGCAAGCTGTTGCTGAAAGTCGTCTTGCCCGGCGGCGTCGCCATGATCTCGATACCGCTCTCGGGGTCCTCGGGATTCTCCAAAACGATGTCTGCCGATCCGCCACCGAACGATTTGCGATAGAGCGTTTGAAAATTGGCGCGGATGGCTTGCAACGTATCGAGGAACAGACTCTGCGAATCGGTATCGATCCTTTGCATCGTCTTGATCAAGCTGGCTTTGGCTTCGAGCAGATCGAGTTCCTGCCCCGCCAAATGGTCGTAGCGCGACTGCAACGAGTCGAGCTCTTCGAGGGCTTCCATGTTGACGCTGCCAGCCGCTGCAATTTCTTGACGCAATTGCATGAGCTGCGTTTCGATGTGATTGCGATCGAAGGCTTCGATGGCGAGTGGAGCCTGCGACGCCATCCCCTCTGCATCCATCGCCTCCCGGTCCGAGTCGGCGGACTCGGTTTCCACGGCGGTGGTGCCGCGCGTGGCGATCCGCCAAGCAGCATCGCTTTCCAAATCGATCTGATACTCTTCGCGGTAGCGAGCCAGCAGCTCTTCGCGTTCGCGGCCGACGCGGCTTTGCTCTTCGGTGAGGGCGGCGATGCGATCCTGAAGCTTTTCCCATTGCCGTCGCACGGCATCGCGTTCTTTGGCCGCCTGCATCGCTCCGATTTGCTGCGCATCGATCGTGGCCACGATCTGCGTTCGGTCTTGCTGCAATCGCACCAACTCTTCATCCGAAAGGGCGATGCGTTCCTTGAGTTCGAGGATGACATCATCCGCGGAATGGATCTTGTCGGCGAGCGAGGCCAAGGATTCGCGTGCCATCTGAACGTGCGATGTGCGCTCATTGGCGTCGTGCAACAGTTGCTCCAGCGTGGTTCGCATGCCATCGCAGCGCTGTTCGAGCCGGGCCAACTCCACTCGCTGTTCAATCAGTTCCGATTGCTCGCTGCGCAGCTTCTGGTCTTGGGTCTCGATCTCTCGATCCAGAGTCGCAAGGGCTTCTGTCAGTCCAGCGTGCTGGACCTCGAGTTCCGCTGCATGCTGCAATGCCGCTTCCTTGGCAATCTCCACCTCGGCGCGATGCTCGGACTTGTTGGTCAGTTCCCGCTGCAGCGTTTCCAATTCGTTTCGTTCGGAGGCGATGCGATCGCTCAAGGATCGCGAACGCTGCTCTGCCGACGCCAATTGGCGCGTGGCATCCACGACTTGTTGTTCCGCAGAACGCACCGCTAACGAGGCTTCCTGCTGCTCCGACTGGATGGCGTGCAGCTCTGCCCGCGCGTCGGCCAGGCATTGTTCCAAATGATCGATTTGTTCCTGAGCGGCTTGCATCTCACTGCGTCGCGACACCAGCCCCAGTCCGGTCTGCAACGAACCGATGGTGATGCTGCCGTCGCTGTCGATCAATTGGCACTCGGCCGTGACGAAACGCAATCCCGCGCCCCGAAAGTGGCTCAAGTCCAACGCCGTGGACAATGTCTCGACGAACCACGTGGTGCCCAGCAACGCTCGGACCAGCGGCTCGTGCTTGGAATCGTAGCGGACCAAACGATCGGCGCGGCCGAGCACCCCTTTCAGTCCGTCCAGTTGGATCTTTTCACCGGTTCTTCGCGATGGCAGCCGATCCAATCGCAGCAATGTGACTCGCCCTTCGACTTGAAGGCGTCCATCATTGATCCAGTCGACGATCTGTCCATCGGCCAGAACCAATGCATCGGCATGCGTACCCAGCGCCACGTCGACCAGAGGGGCCAAATGGAGATCGGTTGCGATCAAGTCCGCCACCAAGCCGCGAATCGACTTCACGCCCGATTCCAGGAAGGGATGTTCTGCGCAGAGGGTCTGCGCGGCTCGCAGCAATTGTTGTCCACCTCGACCTGCGTTGGTGAACTGCTCTTCGAGTTGAGAGAGCACGTGCAACCGCTCTTGAACTCCTTGAACGCGTGCCTGAGCTTCGAGGATCGCTTGTTGCTGCGTTCGTTCGCGCTCGCGGATGGCTTGAAAGTGTTCGTTGGCAAGGCGTTTGTTTTCGCTGGCATTGTGGCTGAGCCGTTGGGCTTCGGCGGTTTCTTGCTCGACCCGTTGCCATTCCTGTTGCAACGCATCGGACTGGGACTGGCGTTGATCGAGTTCTTGCTGACCGCGCACGAGGGATCGCGCCAGTTGCTCGAGTTCGCGAGCATGCAGCGAGGCTTGATAGCGCGATTGGGCCATCTGCTCGCGGAGTTGCGATTGTTGGCGGCGTTGCGATTCCGCATCCCGTTTGAGGGCGGCCAGCGATTGCTCAAAGGCAGCGCACTGGGCATCCCGTTCGGCGATCGATTGCTCCGCTTGCAAGCGTTCGCGGTCGAGCGATTCCAATTCGCGGCTTCGCCCGACGATCTCTTCTTCGCTCATCGAAACGCGTCGCTCCAGCGTTTCGATGCGGTCGTGAAGATTGGTTTGTTCGGCCACCCATTCCGAGTGGCGTTGCCGCGCGGCGCCCAACTCGCTGGTGGCTTGCACATGCGCGGTCTGCGCTTCCAAGATGCGCGTGTTGAGCTGCTCGAGCTCCTGCTGCATTTGCGCGAGCTGCGTATGCATGCGCTGCAACTCAGTCTCTGCGGCCTCGACGGCTTGCGCGCTGGAATCGCGCTGCGCGGTGGCGGAGTTCTTCTGCTCGTCGAGCTGATTCCATTGCTGCTGCAATTGATGGCGATCGAACAGCCCCAGCTGCGTTCGCTTGACCGACCACTGCTCGTTCAGATCGCGATAACGCTGGGCTTTGGAGGCTTGGCTCTTGAGCGTGCTGAGGCGCTTGCCGACTTCATCGACGATATCGCGCAAGCGGACCATGTTTTGGTCGACGCGGCTCAATCGGCGTTCGGCTTCGGCTTTTTTGGCTTTGAAGCGCGAGATCCCCGCGGCTTCTTCGAAGATGGCTCGCCGATCCTTGGCGGAGGATTGCAGCAACCGATCGACCTTGCCTTGTTCGATCAAACTGTAGGCATCGACTCCGACCCCGGTTCCGCGAAACAGATCGCGCACGTCCTTGAGGCGGCTGGGGCGGCCGTTGATCGAGTACTCCCCTTCTCCGCTGCGAAAGACGCGTCGTCCGACTTGGACTTCATCTTCATCCAGAGGCAAGATCCGCGTGCGATTGTCCAACACCAAAACGACTTCGGCGCTATTGGCGGGTTTGCGACCACCCTCGGCAGAGCCTTTGAAGATCACGTCGGTCATTTCCGCACCGCGAAGGGCTTTGGCGCTTTGCGCCCCGAGCACCCACTTCACCGCATCGACGACGTTGGATTTGCCGGAACCGTTGGGACCCACGACGACGGTAATGCCGTCGGGGAAATCGAATCGCGTGCGATCCGCAAAGCTCTTGAAGCCAACGAGTTCCAGGGCTTTCAGCATGAGTAACTAAGTAACGTGCGGAGTGCGTGAGGAAATGTCGTATCGGCGTTGCAGCAATCGCCGACAACGCACCCGGAATCGCATTCGGTTAGGCTAATCGTTCTTGCTCTTCTTGGAGTCCGCTTTCTCGGTTTCGTCCGTGAGCGCTTTGCCCTCCTCGACCAACGACTGAAACTCTTCCGATGGCTTGGGCTTGCCTCCCACCGACTTCACCCAAGAAGCGAAGTCGTACCAGGACGTCTTCTTGCTTTCGCCGCGCGTGGTGTTGTCCACCATCAAGATTTCGGTAGCTTCAAGCCCTTCTTCTTCCCCTTCGGATTCGACGGGAATCGATTGCTCCTCTTCGCGCAGATGCAACCGACCCGCCTTGGGCCGTGGGTTCATGGCCACAGGGATCGAGATCTGATTGGTGCGCCCGAGCTCGTCCAAGATCTGCACGATGTCGTTGTAGTTGGCTTCGATGGTCAGCATGCCGCGCACGATGGACACCAAGTCGCTGGTGACGACCGCTTGCATGACATCGCCCGTCGCATGCCGTTTGGCCATTCGAATCATGCCGCTGCTGGTGGGGGCCATACGAAGCGACGGCGTCGGCGCGATCTCCTTGACGAGTTGCACCACGGCGTTGCCACCGAACAGTACGACTTCTTTTTTGTTCTCAAGCGATACCGCAACCAATGGGATTTGGCTGGGGATCTTCACAAACGTAAAGGCTTCGCCCACCGGCTCGCCGGCGATGACCGGATCGCGGGGATCGCGGTGTCGGATCGCCCACAAGGCTCCGTAGCGCAGCTCTGGTTCCGGCTCTTGCAACAGCTCGTCCAAGGCTCGGCGAGCTTCGGGGCATTCGTTGATGGCCAGCCCGATTAGGCACAACGGTCGGAAGGCGGCGTTGAACCGCGCGATGTCGCACAGCGCTGGGACGCTCTCGGGGTTATCGAGATAGGCCAACGAATAGGCAGCATTGAATCGAACTTCGACGTCTTTGTCGGCTAGCCCTCCGATGAGGACTTGAGCGGCCGCTTTGGTGCCGATGGCTTCGAGTTCGCAAGCCGCGCGGCGAGCGGTTTCGCGGTCGTGCAGCAACGCGCGGCAGCCTTCGACGCGCTCCGCCACTTCTTCATCGCTTTCATAAAAGCCGGTGGCCAAGATCGTCGAGATGTAATGGGATGGGTCGAGCTTGTACTTGGGCACGGTCTTGAGTTCGATCAGCCAGTCGCTCTTGCCGGCAGCCACGAACTTCATCTTGGACGCTTCCTTGATGTAGAAACGTTTGTTGATCGCCTTTTCCATCGCCTTGACGATGATGACGTGACGGTAGTCTTTGGTCACGCGCAAGGCGAGCTTGTGCGTTTCGAGCAGCTTGGCGCCCTGAATGATGCGGCCTTGCAAGGGCTGAACTTGATTCCCCTCGGTGAGCGAAGCAGGCACGAAGACCAAATCGCCGGAGGCTTTGGCTTTGTCGTTGCTGACGTGATTGCGGCCGTTGTGAACTTGATACTCGCGAAGATAGGTCGGCAGCAGATGCCCTTCGCGGAGGTCGGTGGCGGTGCATTCGTCGGAGCATTCCACCCAGATATCCATCCAATCTCCTGCTTCATCGCACGGACGGGTGATCAATCGGACTTTGGTGGTGGCCGTCGAAGGCGAATCGATGATCTCATCGGGGTTGGTGATGTCGTTGCGCCGCATCTCCGAAATCATCATTTCGCGCTGCGTGCTCGGCCGGACAATGCCGCCGGTGCCAGGGAGATTGGCCACCAAGCCGATGCCGTGATAGAGGTTGGGATTCACCCCAGATGCGGTTGCCACTTCACCGATCAACCGCGGACGATCCGGGTCGGCCAGCATCTCGCGAGCCCGCTCGAGATCCTTTTCAAACTGTTCTTTCTTCTTGTATTTCATCCAGGATTGGCAACCGATGCTGCTCAACAGCAGCATGGTGACCAAGATCGCTGTGCTCACGCGCGCCATGCCCGTAGATTGGGATGGAGGAACTGCAAGGGCGGGCCGTGCGAACGCGTCTGTTCGCCAAAGCGATCGGCGATGCAAACGATCCTGTTGAGGCACCAACGCCTGAGCTTTTGTCGCGAATTGGTCCATCGATCCATCCACTGGTCGCATGAAGGCACACGTTGCAGCCGGGAAAAGCGCATTCCAAGCCAGTACGAACTCTTGTGGGGTGGATACCTGGACTCCCTCCTCGACGTCAAGAGCGACCGCTTCGCGGATTGCTTGCAGTCATCGCCGCTGCCGTTCCAATGGCCATTGCCAGCAATCCTCAATGGCTCAACAATGGCGCAGCAAAACAATGCGGACACGGCAGTCCTGCGCGCCTGGAGTTCGACGGAACTTCGGATCGCGAATCCGCACCTTTTGGAACCATACTGGCCGTCGCACAGTATTGACCGACGCGCAGTCGAGGTACTCATGGTCACCGCTTCTTCCTTGATTTCCAAAACATCGCTGCTCGCCCAACCCCTTCTGCTGGGGACGAGCAATCGGAAAAAAGTACTCGAGCTCGAAGCCCATTTGGTGCCGCGCGGATTCCAGCTCAAAACGCCCGCCGATTTCCCGGATGCGTTGGAAGTCGACGAGACAGGCGACACGTTCATTGAAAACGCGCGGATCAAAGCCATCGCACAAGCCGCCGCGCGGGGCTTGTGGGCCATCGGCGAAGACAGCGGGCTGTGCGTGCCCGCCATCGGTGGCCAACCCGGAGTCATCTCTGCCCGCTTCTCGGGCCCCGGAGCGACCGACGCGACCAACAATGCCAAATTGCTCGCGGTGATGGCCAGCATTCCACCGTCAGATCGAGCCGCCTACTACGTTTCCACTATTGTGCTCGCGGCTCCCGATGGCACCATCGCCATCGAAACCTCCGGCGAATGCTGGGGACGCATCCTGGAGTCGCCGCGCGGCGAAGGGGGCTTTGGATACGACCCGCTGTTCGAAGTGGCCGAATACCATCGCACCTTTGCCGAACTGGGGCCAAACGTCAAGCGCGCAATCAGCCACCGCTCGCGCGCTCTGCGCGATTTCCTTCGGCGGCTTGACGCCATCGCACAGTAATGCATCGAACATTCGTTTGGATTCGTTTCGGTTTCTTCTTTGGACCCACCTCGTTATGACCCCTGAACCTCAATGGCCTCGATGGGTCCTGCGCATGGCCGCAGTGTACAACTTGCTCTGGGGCACCTGGGTCATCTTGTTTCCCAACCAATTGTTCGACTGGACCGGCATCGCGCGGCCAAACTATCCAGGCATTTGGCAATGCGTCGGCATGATCGTCGGCGTGTACGGCATCGGATATTGGATCGCTGGTTCGGACTTTCGAAAGCACTGGCCGATTGTCTTGGTCGGGCTGCTAGGCAAGATCTTTGGTCCGATCGGCTTCGTGCAATCGGCATGGACCGGTGCCCTGCCGTGGGCCTGGGGCTGGACGATCGTCACCAATGATTTGGTGTGGTGGGTCCCGTTTGCCGCCATGCTGTACATGGCGTTTCGCGACAACAGCCGACCGCAGATCGATCCGAATTCGGAGTGGACGCTCGGGCAAGCGAACCGATTGCCGCTGACCAACGCCCACCAATCGATCGACGAACTGAGTCGCGGTCGGGATGTGCTGCTGGTCTTTTTGCGGCATGCAGGCTGTACGTTCTGCCGCGAGACGCTCGATGAGCTTCAGCGGCATCGGGCTGACTGGACCGCGCGCGGCATGCATCCCATCGTGGTTCACATGGGGACCCCCGAGGAAGGGGATACGATGATGGCCAAGTTCTCCCTGAGCGACGTGCCGACCATCAGCGATCCGGAATGCAAGCTGTTTCGGGCCTACCAACTGCCGCGCGGCACGTGGTCCCAACTGCTCGGTCCCCACATCTGGTGGCAAGGCTTCAAAACCGCCATCCTCCGCGGCTATGGCCTCGGCAAACTCGCCGGTGACGGCTTCCAACTTTCGGGTGCCTTTTTGGTGCGCGATGGCAAGATCGTCCGGGCCCATCCGTCGCGCGATGCCGCCGATAGCTGCCCATGGAAGCCCATCGTGGCCGCGTAAGACCGCCCGATTCGACCCAAGCGACCCTATGCCGCGTCGATTCCTTGGGGATTCCCTGGCTTTTCCTGGGGCCCTTCTACGCCCTTGCGTGTCCTAGGGGATGATTCACAATATCGCACTCAGCTCCCGCCGATCCCGCACCTCGCCTCGTTCTTCGAGCGGATTTTTCTTCCATGACCACCGAACCGATCGACATCCCCAATCGCTTTGACTTTGCCGAAGCCTCCCAGAGCATCTACCAGCAGTGGCTCGACGCCGGTTGCTTCAACGCGGATATCGATCCCTCGAAGCGTCCTTTCACTATCGTCATCCCTCCGCCGAACGTGACCGGTGCCCTGCACTTGGGACACGCCCTGAACAACACGCTCCAAGACATCCAAATCCGCAAACACCGCATGATGGGGGAGGTGGCCCTGTGGATGCCCGGCACGGATCACGCCGGGATCGCCACACAAGCCGTCGTCGAACGCCGGCTCAAGGAGCTCGAGAACAAGACGCGCCATGACTTGGGTCGCGAAAAACTCATCGAGCGCATCTGGGAATGGAAAGACCAATACGAGAAGCGGATCCTCGGACAACTGCAACGCATGGGATGCTCGTGCGATTGGCGGCGAACGCGGTTCACGTTGGATGCAATGTGCGCTCGAGCCGTCCGCACGACGTTCTTCGATCTCTTTTCGCGCGGCCTCATCTACCGAGGCAAGCGCTTGGTCAACTGGGATTCGTTCTTGCAGACCGCAGTGAGCGACGACGAAGTCTTTACCGAAACGGTCGCCGGAAACTTTTGGCACTTCCGCTACCCGGTCATCGATCCACAACCGGGCGAACCCGAGTTCGTGATGGTAGCTACCACGCGCCCAGAAACGATGCTTGGCGATACCGCTGTGGCCGTCCATCCCGAGCCGCGTGCGGCCCTCGAAAAAGCAGTTGAGCAATTGCGCCAAAAGCTCGCCGACGCACCCGCCAAAGAGAAACCGGCCCTCGAAGCGCAACTGGACGAGATGCTGGCTCGCCAGCGCGACGTCCTGCCTGGACTCGAACGCCTTGCCGCCATGGCTCGCGCCGGCCGCATGCTGCGGTTGCCCCTGGCCGAACGCGCCATCCAACTGGTCGTCGATGCATGGGCCAAACCGGAACTGGGCTCGGGATGCGTCAAGATCACCCCGGCTCACGATCCGAACGACTACGAAGTCGCCCAGCGCTGCCAACTCCCCATGATCAACATCATGAACCCGGACGGCACGGTCAACGACCAAGGGGGCAAGTACGCTGGGTTGCCGATGTCCAAAGCCCGAGTCCGCGTCGTGGAAGATCTTGAAGCCCTCGGACTGGTGGATCGCATCGAAGATCGCGACATCGACCTCAAGCACAGCGATCGCAGCAAGACACCGATCGAGCCATACCTCGCCGATCAATGGTTCGTGGCCATGGCCGATCTGGCTCAGTCCGCCATCGACGCCGTCACCCGCGGCGAAGTCAAGATCACCCCCGAGCGCTACGCGCACGGTTACGTCGATTGGCTGAGCGAAAAACGGGATTGGCCGGTCGGTCGTCAGTTGTGGTGGGGCCATCAAATCCCCATCTGGAGCCTCGCGTGCGAAACCGCCGAACAAGCCTCTGCCATGCTCGCCCGCATTCAGGCATTGCCCGGCTACGATCCCAAGCGCATCTCCGCTTCGATCGAATCTCCAGCCACGCTCCACGTCTGTGTCCAAGAAGAATCCGATGCGATCGAGCCGCAGCTCGAAGCGTTGGGACTCGTGCGTCAAGCCGATGTGCTCGATACGTGGTTCTCGTCGGCATTGTGGCCGCACTCGACGCTCGGATGGCCGGATGCAACCCCCGAACTGGAGTACTTCTATCCGACCAGCACCCTTATCACTTCGCGCGACATCATCACGCTATGGGTCGCACGGATGGTGCTGATGGGCCTGAACAACGTCGGCCGCGTGCCGTTCCAACAAGTCTACATCCACCCCAAGATCCTCGACGCGTTCGGCGAAACGATGTCCAAGAGCAAAGGGAACGGTGTCGACCCGCTGGATGTCATCGACAAATTCGGCGCCGATGCACTGCGCTTTGGATTGACGTGGCTGACGACCGAGACTCAAGACGTTCGGATGCCGGTCCAGTACGAATGCCCGCACTGCGAGGCCTTGGTCCAACAAACCAAAGACAATCGCACCCGCCCTCGCGTGAATTGCGACAAGTGCAAGCAGCCCTTCAGCACGCAATGGGCCGAGTCGGCCGAGGACCGCGCGCTGCCTCGCGCTCCGGTCGTGAGCGAACGCTTTGAAGTCGCCCGCAACTTCGTCAACAAACTCTGGAACGCCTCGCGGTTTGTGATGTTGAATTTGCAAGGCTACACACCGGCTCCCATCGATTGGCAATCGCTTCCGTTGGAAGACCAATGGATCCTGTCCCGATTGGCATCGGTGACGCAAACCGTCGATCGCGAGCTGGATCGCTATGCGTATGCCGAAGCCGCCCGCGCGGTCTACGACTTCGCCTGGGACAACTTCTGCTCGTACTACGTCGAGATGGCCAAACCGCGGATGCAAGACCCGGCCGCTCGACCGTTGGTGCAACGGATCTTGGCCCATTGCCTCGACCAGATGCTGCGGTTGCTGCATCCGATCATGCCCTTCGTCACCGAAGCCATCTGGCAGCAGTTGGGGCGATTCGTACCGCAGCGCGATTTGCTCGATCCGGCCCCGGCCACGCAATGGATCATTCAAGCGCCGTGGCCGCGTTCGGAGCCGAGCTGGATTCGCACCGACGTCGAAGCTCAGTTCGGGCACTTTGCCGCCGTCATGGGAGCTCTGCGCGAGATCCGTTCGCGACAAAACATTGCACCGAAGCAAAAGCTGCAGTTCATGGTGCGATGTCAGAGCGAGATCGAGCAGTTGTTGCGACCGATGGCGCCGTTCTTCGAGAGCATGGCAGGGGCAGAAGCGGTGGCATGGGGACCGAACCACAGCGTCCCGGAAATCCATGCGGAGATACCGCTGGAAGGGATGGATGTCATCGTCGATTTGAGTCAGTTCATCGACGTGGCCGCCGAGATCGCGCGGAATGAAAAGCTCTTGGCGAACTTGGTCAAGCAGATCACCGGCAAAGAGAGCCGGTTGTCGAACGAAGCCTTTGTCGGCAAAGCGCCGCCGGACATCATCGAGAAGGAGCGGCAAGCGCTCAGCGAATTGATCGCGCAGCGCTCGGCCACCGAACAAGCGCTTGAGCGCTTGCGGCAAATGCCGAAATAGCGGCAGTTGGGCGAAGCTCGGTACCTCGAGCTTTCCCTTCTCGTAGTGGATCTTGCTAAAGATCCCACGCGCGCTAAACATGCGCAAAACACAAAATCCCAATACCGCTACGTTGAAAGCCTCGCCCAATCAACGAGCAGCGACTTCACGAAGTCATCGCGGCGCAAGGATCTTTAGCAAGATCCACTACCTGCACTCATCCACTACCATCACACCAACTCGCGCGTAGTGGATCTTGCTAAAGATCCTATGCGCGCAATACGATCGATACCCCACCACGATACGGCAAGCCTAAAAGCTGCGACTCTGACGCCCTGCATCTTCGCGGAATCACCAAGGCACCGGGATCTTTAGCAAGATCCACTACCGGGGGACTATCTAAGCGGGCTTCTTGCTGGCCGGGTCGGCTTGATTGAGCTTGTTATAAAGCGTCTTCAAACTGATCCCCAACTCCTCCGCCGCAGCAGGCTTGTTCCCTTTGTGCCGTTGAACCGCTTCCTGCACCGCCAACACTTCCAACTCGCGCAAACTCATCGGACTGATGGCCTGCACCGGCGCGCTGGTGGGTTTGATATCGCGACGCAACTTGCGATCGACCACGTGCCGCGGCAAATGCTCCGGCAGAATCGGCGGATGCTCGCACAGAATCGTGGCGTGCTCGATCACGTTCGCCAACTCGCGTACGGTCCCCGGCCACGGATGCTGCAGCAGCAAACTAACGGCCTCCTCGCTAAAGAGCGGATCGATCGACGCATGCTCCGGATGATGGCGCAGATAAAGATGCCGAGCCAACGGCATGACGTCTTCGCTCCGCTCCCGCAACGGCGGCACATGGATCTCAAAGGTGTTGATCCGAAACAATAAATCCTCGCGAAACGTCCCTTGCTCCACCATCGTTTCCAAATCTCGGTGCGTCGCGCATACGACCCGCGCATCGACGTGCAACGTCTCGTTGTCTCCGACTCGCCGCAGATCGCCGCTCTCAAGCACCCGCAGCAACTTGGCTTGCATCGAAAGAGGCAGTTCGCCGATCTCGTCCAAGAAAATCGTCCCACCATTGGCGACTTCAAACAACCCTTGCCGCTGCATGTCGGCACCGGTGAAGGCTCCCTTCTTGTGCCCGAACAACTCGCTCTCGATCAAATGCTCCGGCAAGGCCCCACAGTTGATGGCGATGAACGGTTTGTCGCTGCGAAGGCTCTTTTCATGCACCGACCTCGCAACCAATTCCTTGCCGCAGCCCGTCTCCCCTCGAATCAGAACGGTGCTGTGGGTCGGAGCTACTTTGTCGACCAGCTTGGCGATAATTTCCATCGATCGCGAGGAACCCACGATCTGCGTCGGTTTGGATGCGGCGCTGCGTTCTTGACGCTGCAAATTGGCGGTGCGCTGCTTTAGCTTCCGGCGCTGCGCGACGCGGGAAAGCAACAGATTCAGCTCCGAAAAACGACAGGGCTTGCTCAAGTAATCGATGACCCCAAACCGCAGCGCAGCGATGGCGGTCTCCACCGATCGCTTGCCGGTGAGCACGATCGCTTCGGTCGTCGGCGACAGCGTCATCGCCCGTTCGATGACTTGGATGCCATTGAGTCCAGGCATGTCCAAATCGACGATCAAGCAATCGAAGGATTCCTTTTCGAGCGCCGCAATGGCCGTGTAGCCATCGGGACAAACCGTGACCCGGTGCCCGTAGTGTGGCAGCTCCATCCGCGCCAGCTCTTGCAACTCCTTTTCGTCATCGGCGAATAGGATCGAGAGCGATTCGGTCGGCGCGTGGTCGTTCGAGTGCTTATCAGGCGACAGCGAGTTTTTGGTGGTTGTCATACAGCGAATCGTTGGTGGGTTTGGAAGGCAGCATCACTTCAAAACGCGACCCGCAACCGGGCCCTTGGCTCTTGGGAGTGATGCGACCGCCGTGGTCTGTGATGATGCGATTGGTGATCGGCAAACCGAGTCCGGTTCCCCGTCCATCGCGTCGTCGCGTAAAGAAAGGTTCAAACAAGTGCTTGAGGACTTCGTCGCTCATGCCGCAGCCGTTGTCTTCGATGACCATGAGGACCGCATCCAATCCCGACTGCAATCGGATCGAGACGCATCCGTCCTTCGACTCCGGATCGAGCGACTCCAAAGCATTGGTCAACAGATTGAGGACGACTTGCTTCATTTCCTGAGGGCTGGCCCAAGCGATCATCGGTTCGGCTTGAGGCGTGAAGTCGATCTTCTGATTGCGATAAGGCCCGAGATGCCGAACCATGTCGACCACGTCCTCGACGATCTCGTTCATGTCGATGGCTTGTTTGCGCTGCACGTTCCCCAGCCGCGAAAAATCGAGCAATCGCTCGGTGATGCCTTTGCAGCGAAACGCTTCGTCTTGGATGCGGCGCAAATAGTTCTTCAGCGTTTCCAGATCGGTGCCCGAAAGCGAGGCGCTCGGATCGTGTGCTCGGTCGCCCTCGACTGCGTCGGGATTGAGCACCGGATGCAAGATCCGATGCAACCGGGACTCCAAGGCTTCGGCGCTCCACGCGATGGCCGCTAGCGGATTGTTGATCTCGTGCGCGACCCCTGCGGCCAAGAAGCCGACGCTGGCGAGCTGCTCGTTGCGGATGACTTCTTCGGATCGCTGGCGGACTTGTTCGTTGAGATCGCGTTGGATGGCGAGGAAGCTTTGCGCGCCGAGATTGATCGCGCGGGCCAACTCGGCGATTTCATCATCGGAGGAAGACGTATGAATGCGATACGAGAAGTCACCGCTGGCCACGCGGCGAGCTCCGAACAAGAGATCCTTGAACGGTCGCACCACCGCCGAACGGGCATAGGCCATCAATCCGACCAACAAGAACGCTGCAAGGATCGCGCTGGACCACGTCATGATGATCCACGTTCGGTAGCGCACGCGAACTTCGTCGCGAAAGCTGACCATGCGGGCCGTGAGGAGCGTTGGTAGTTGATGCGAGAGCTCTTGCAGTCGATCGATGTCTTGTAGCTGTTCCATTTTGGCCAAGCGGTGCGAAGCCAGATTGCGGCGTTGGTACCGCCAGGCGATGTCGTTGATCAGTTCGCTGATCTCGTGCGCCTGTTGCAACTCTTCGCTGCGATCGGCCAAGAACTGGTCTTCGGAGTGCGAGCCCTCGAGCCGGGACTTGTACGTGGCCAAGACTTCGCGGACGCGCTGCACGCGGTCCAAAAACGGTTTATCGGATTCCTCATGCGCGGCATCGGAGGGCTCGAACTCGAAGCGAGCCAAGTGTGTGTGCGGTTTGCCTTCGAAATCGATCCGCAGATCGTCGATGGCCCGAGTCAGTTCGCTGGTGAGCGGACTCTCAGAAGCGCGACTGCTGAGCGATGCGGCCAACTCTTTGTAGGCGTACACCCCGCGAAAGCTGCTGTAGCCCAGCACGGCGATCACCAGGCCCAAGATCGCCATGGCCATCTGCAGCTTTTTTCGGATCGTCCAGCGTGCGACCATCGGGGGACTCGAACGGGGCCAGAGTTGCAGGAAGTTTGCCCGCCGAAGGGCTTCAATGCCTACGCTTCACCGAGCGCACGCAGCCCGCTCGCAGCCATGCCGCGCGCGGACCTGTGGCATCGTTTTGAGAGCGTTTGCCTCGCGGACTGTACCTAGAATTTCGCTCCCGATGCAATGCCAAACGCGATCGCTAGCATGGGCGATAGGAGCCTCGCCAGGGCCCCCAAAGAAGGTGCGTATCTTGGCTGCTCTCGTACTCGTACTCGTACTCCGCGCTAGCAGTACTCGTACTCGAAAACTCCGCAACGAGTACGAAAAGCCATGTCGAGTCTTGAAAACCAGCTTTAGCGCAGCAAAGTGCCATCCCACGGAACACCGCGATAGGCTTGCGGATTGGGAACGGCCGCAGGTGCGACTTGCACCGGCGTGACCGCTTGTGGAGCCCCTTGATTGAATTGCACGAGATTCACCACTTCGTAGCCGTTCGTGTTGGGCAACTCGTATCCGCTCGCCCCGCCGCTGGCTGCATCGAGGCTGTTCACGGCGTACTTGCCGATGGTGATATCGATTTCGGTCGGTGGATCGATGACGGGACTGAGCTGGATCACCACGCGATGGGGCAGCGACAGCCCGATCGACGGGTAATACTCGTGCTCGGACTGGACGGCGGTGGCGACCAAGCGGCCGGTCGGGTCCTTCAAAAAGATCTGACGGGTCAACGCAAAGCGTGGATCGACAACCAGCGTCCGCGTGTACGTTCCGGTCGACGAGGGCACAAAGCTGGTCCATTCGAGCATGCCATCGGGCCTCGCGACCTGTTGCACCGGTTGGTTGGGATCGACTTCGATGACCCCCATGGCTTCGATGATCCACAACGGCGAGATCGGTAGGACCCGCCGCACGGGCTGAGCTTCGAACTCGGCATGCCGGGCTACGTACAATTGTGGCGTCCCAAAGCCGCGAATGGCCATCCAAAACCATTCGTCGTTGCTGCCGACTTCAAAGTTGTTACCGAGCATCCGCGAAACGCCGCCGGTCATGCGAAACAGCCGTTGTCGTTGCCAGACCAACGTGGCGTCCAAATTCCGCATCTTGTTCGGATTGACCGTCACAAAGTTCGATTGCAGCGATTGGATCGCCCGCGATCGATTGAGGACTTCGATCAGTTGGTCGGTGGAGGGTTGATTGGTGAAGACCGGTTTGGGCTGGAACTCAGGAATGTTCCGCTTGGGAATGCACGTCGCTCCCATGCCTGCCGTGACCACCAGAACGATCAGCAGCGCTTGCGTGGCGCCTCGCATCGATCGCTGAAGGGTTTGGAGGAAGCGATGCATCATGGACCGAGGCGAAGCGTGAAAGGGGAGAACCGAGGTCGAGGATCACGCCTCGCAAAAGAGCAACTGCATGAGCTCGTGCTGGAGCCCTGGACTCTGATCGATGGCGGGCTCGCAGACCGGAACGACAAAATCGCGGTTGGTCGGGGGATGGGTCAAGTGCAAAAACGGGGGATCCTCTCCGGATTCCAAGCCTTGCGAGGAATCCTCGACACGCTGGTCTGGGTCGGTCTCGGTCAGGACCCGTTTTCGAATCAGGATCAACCCGAGAAGATAGGCAAGCTGGGCTTTTGCGGGATCCTCGAGCAACGCTTCGAGCGTGCTCAGCAGCACATGGGCGGGGGCGGGCTTCGGTTTCGCGTTCTCCTGTTTCGGATTGCGATTCAGCCACCAACCGACCGTTCCGTCCGGAGGGCCTTGCCACGCATCGCGCGCGACATCCCAACGCACCAATTGGCTTCCTTTCGCCAAAACAGCCGAGTAATACGGCTCGCCAGGGGCGAACTCGCGCTCGGTTTGGTGGCAACGACGCTGGCTGCGATGGATGCTATATTCTTGCATCCTGGTTGCATACGAAAATCGTTCCTTCGTTGAAATAGCAATTCCTCGCCTCCCCGGCGAGTTCCGTAGCTCGAATTCTCCCTGGATGAACCCACCGTGTCCGACGCTGTCTACGAAAACCCGCTCATCACTCGCTATGCCTCGCGCGAAATGGCTCGGCTCTTCAGCACCGAGCACCGGATTCGCCTGTGGCGCGAACTGTGGATCGTTTTGGCCGAGACCGAAAAAGAACTCGGTCTGCCGATCACCGACGCGCAGATCGAACAGCTCAAAGCCTTCCGCGACCGGCTGAACCTAGACGTCGCCGACGCCTATGAGCGAAAATTGCGGCACGATGTCATGGCTCAAGTCCACGCCTATGGCGACCAATGCCCCGACGCCCGCGCCATCATTCACTTAGGTGCAACGAGTTGTTACGTCACCGACAACTCGGACTTGATGATTTTTCGGGACGCGCTGCAAATGGTTCGTACGCGCTTGGCTGCTTGCATCGATGCGCTCGCTCGATTTGCCAAACAGCACGCCGCCCTCCCCTGCCTCGCCTACACGCACTTGCAACCCGCCCAACCCACCACCGTCGGCAAACGCGCGACGCTGTGGGCCTACGACTTGGTCCTCGACCTCGAAGAAATCGACCATCGCCTCGATAGCTTGCTGGCGCGCAGTGCTAAGGGGACGACCGGCACTCAAGCCAGCTTCTTGCAACTGTTCGATGGCGACCATGCCAAGGTCCGAGCGCTCGAAGATCGCATCGCTGCCAAGATCGGATTTCCCGGTGCCTACGCGGTCAGCGGCCAAACGTACTCTCGCAAGATCGACGCATTCCTCGTCGATTGCTTGACCGGCGTCGCCGTCAGCGTTCACAAGATCGCCACCGACCTGCGCATCTTGGCCCACAAGAAAGAAATCGAAGAGCCGTTCGAGACGCATCAAATCGGCTCGTCCGCCATGGCCTACAAACGCAATCCGATGCGCAGCGAACGGATGTGCTCGCTCGCCCGATTTGTAATGAGCATGCAATCGAGTCCGGCTATGACGGCCGCCACGCAATGGCTGGAACGGACCCTCGACGACAGCGCCAATCGCAGGTTGGTCTTGCCGCAAGCCTTCCTGGCCGTCGATGCGTGCTTGGTATTGCTCCAAAACGTGTCGCAAGGCCTCGTCGTCTACCCCAAGACCATCGAAAAGAACTTGGCCGAAGAACTGCCGTTCATGGCCACCGAATCGCTGCTCATGGCCGGCGTGGCCGCCGGGGGCGATCGCCAACATCTGCACGAAGTCATCCGCGTACACAGCCAAGCCGCCGCACAGCGGGTCAAGCAAGAAGGCCTAGCCAACGATCTGCTCGATCGATTGGCCGATGACCCGGCCTTTGTGAATGTCGCCGTCCGCGATGTGCTCGATCCGCAGCACTACACGGGCCGCGCCGCACAGCAGGTCGCCGAGTTCCTCGAAGAAGTCGTCGGACCGATCGTCGGTTCGCTCGACTCCGAGTCGAACCTGTCGGCCGATGTTCGCGTCTGATCGGACGCTGCTGGATATCCGTTGCCAGAAAATCAGCCGCGACTAGTGCGCCGGTGCGCTGCCCGATCCTTCGCCCGCGGGTCGCGAGGAGGGTGGCTTGAACCCGAACAGCAGCAGCAACATGGCCAAAATGGCCAGAGCTGTCGGGACCAAGAAGATGCTGAAGTAATCGACCACCGCCTCTTCGCCGGTTCCCTTGGTGTAGTAATCCTTCAAGTAGATGAATCCGAAGTTGGCGATCACCAATCCAACGCCCAGGATCAGCAAGTTGAACAACCCTTGGGCGCTGGTCCGAATGTCCTTGGGGAAGACTTCATCGACAAAGATGTACAGCGTTGCGAAGAAGAACGCGTAGCAGATGCCGTGGAGGACTTGGACGGCGATGATCAACCACTGCCAATTCTCGTTGCCAAAGAACGAAAAGGCAGCGAAACGCGCCGCATGGCCGAGGATGCCGATGATCATCGTCCACTTCCAACCCAATTTGACCAGCACGCTCCCGAGCAACACCATCGTCACGATTTCAGCGACTTGACCGATGGTGGTCACCGCCATGGTGATGTTTTCGCTCAGTCCGACTGCCTTGCTCAAAAAGCCGTCGATCAGCACGAAGTATCCATTGTGAATGATCGAATCGAGCAGCGTCACAATGAACAGCACCAACACGAATGGGTGGTTCAACTGACGGAAGGCTTTGACCCAGGCCAAGCTATCTTCGCCTGCTTCGGCCTTGCGCGGCGGCGTGTGGGGCAACGTCAAGCTGAATGCTGCCAACGCTAGCGACACGATGCCCGCGACGATGAAGATCCAACGCATCTGATCGACGGTGGCTTGGGCTCCGAGCAAGAAAATGAACGGCCACGAGATGACGATCCAGCCGATGGTCCCCCCCATCCGAACAAACCCGAACTCTTTGGCTGGGTTCTTGAGGTGAGCAAAGGCCAACGAGTTGGTCACCGACAACGTCGGAACATAGAACAGACCATAGAGCAAGAAGCACAAGAAGAACGGCCAAAACGTATCGCAGTAGGCGGTGGCGAACAGAGCGATGCCTCCGATCAAATGGCTGAGCGCGAGGAATTTCTCAGCTGCAAAGTTGCGATCGGCGAATTGATTGCTAAAGAAAATACCCACTAGCGACGCGATGCCGAACATGCTGCCGGCCAAGGATTGCTGCCAGGGTTCAAAGTTCAGCCCCCCTGTTCCCATGTACGAAAAGACTTTGACTTGCCAAGCTCCCCAGATGGCGATCTCCAGGATCATCATGATGAAGAGTTTGGTGATGGTCGCGGAATCCGTTCGGATCGGAGCAGATGCACTAGACATAACGTTGGCCTGGAAGAACGCGAAAGGAAGGGGGATGGGCCGAGCGGGCGGGTGGCGCGTGGCAATAATCTCGTTGAGAGGATGGGCGAAATCAAGTCCCCCACAGCGCGCCCAGGGGAGGATTGTCGTTTATACTTGTGCAGATACGACTCGTACTGAGGAATTGCTCTTTGTCGACTGCAGACCAATCCAGCCGGGATGGAGCTCGCTTGGCCGAACTCCTTTCCCAGTACCAATGCCCGCCGGGTCCTTTCGATGAACTCCTCGCGGCCGATCGGTCTGTGCGGCCGAATTATCAACGCCTCTTTGGCGTCGAGACCGCAACGGCCTCTCCCAAAGGCATCCCCGTCAGAAACGGTCCCGTCAGCGGATCGCTGAACTTCGTCGATCGCCTCAAAGTGGCCAAACAGTCGCTTCGGGACAATCCTCCCGCATCCACCGGCCAACTCATCAAATCCGGAACGCCGCAAGCCTGGGAACTCGATCCGATTCCCCTGGTGATCGGTGCCCAAGAATGGGAACGCATCTCCGCCGGTCTCAAGCAGCGCATGCGGCTCATCGATCGCCTATTGCGCGATGTCTACGGACCCCAGGAAACCATCGCGCGCGGCATCTTGCCAGCCAGTCTCGTGTTCGGTGCCCCTGGATACTTGAGAGCTGTTCGCCAACCGCAATCGACACCCCCACGCATGCTGTACTTGTATGCGGCCCAAGCCGCTCGGTCGGCTTCGGGGCAATGGCTGGTCATGGCCGACCGGACGCAAGGACCCAGCGGATGCGGCCATGCGGTCGAAAACCGATTGGCCATGTCGCGCATCTTTTCCGAAGAGTTCCGCTCGATGCACGTCGATCGGTTGGCCGGATTCTTTTCGGTGCTCCGTCAATCGTTGCAGGACGCCTCCACCACCAAAGAGAAAAGTTCGCGCACCGCGCTGCTGACGCCGGGCATCGAAAGCCCAACCTACTTCGAAGACGCGTACCTGGCCCGCTACCTGGGCTACACGTTGACGCAAACGGCTGACTTGACGGTACGCGGCGGCAGCGTCTTTCTCAAGACCCTCGGCGGTCTGGTCCGCATCGACAGCATCCTGCGACGCATGGCCGATACCAAATGCGATCCGCTCGAAATCGATCCGACCTGCAGCGAAGGTATCCCCGGCCTGACCCTGGCCTCGCGCGAACGCAAAGTGCTCATGGCCAACTCCCTGGGGACCGGGTGGGCGGAGAGTCCAGCCGTGACCGCGATCTTGCCTCGCATCTGCCAAGAGCTCACCGGGGAATCGCTGTTGCTCGAGAACAGCCCTATGTGGTGGTGCGGGGATCCGGAGTCGATGGAGTACGTCCTGGAGCATTTGGATCAATTGATGATCCGCGATGCCTTTGTGCGGCACTCCGCCAACCAACTGATCGGTCGAGAACTCAACGGATCGGTCCGCGAGCAACTTATCAAGAGCATCCGACAACAACCCTGGATGTACGTCGGCATCCAACGGACCGACCACAGCCTTGCGCCCACATGGGCTGGCGATCACTTGACGGCATGGCCGGCCGTGTTGCGATTCTTTGCTTGCAGCTATCGCGACCGCATCGACGTCATGCCGGGAGGCGTGGCCCGCGTAGCAGCCTCCAGCGATCAGCTCGACGAAAGCGTCGCATCGGGCTCGATGAGCAAAGATGTTTGGGTCCTCAGCAGCGGTCCTGTCAAACCGGTGTCGCTTCTGGCCACCGGCAAACAATCGGTCGAACTGCGACGCTCCCCGATGGATCTGCCCAGCCGCGTTGCCGAGCACTTGTATTGGCTAGGGCGATTCGCGGAGAGAACCGAGTTCATGGTGCGGCACGCGCGCTATTGCACCAACCAACTAACCTCCGAATTGCCAAACGATATGCTGGCCGCCCACTGGCAAGCGGTCCGCGCTCTGGACGAGAGCGATACCCTCGATGAAGATCCTCCGCTGGAGCCCGATGGCGCCGCCACCGCCAAAATGCGCGAAGCGGTCCGCGAGTTTCTCTTCGATCGAAACAAATCGGACGGCATCGCATCGGCCGCCGCTGGCATCATCCGCAACGCCGAAACCATTCGCGATCGATTGAGCCTCGACTCCTGGCAAATCATCAGCCGTTTGGACTACTCGGTGCTCATCCCCTGGGCCAATCGTCGCGAAAAGATGGGCGATGCACTCCTGATTCTCAATCAGATGATCGGATTGCTCTCGGCCTTTGCGGGCTTGGCATCGGAAAGCATGACGCGCGGTCCAGGTTGGCATTTTCTCGACCTCGGTCGCCGCATCGAACGCGCTCAAAACTTGCTCCGTCTGATCGATCACTTGCTCGTTCCGGTGAACAAGTACTCGCGCCAGATGCTCGAATCGATGCTCGATATCTGCGATAGCTCGATGACGTATCGCTATCGGTATCTGATGAGCTTTGAAATCGGCCCGGTGCTCGATCTGTTGGTCGTCGACCAGACCAACCCGCGCGGACTGGCCTTTCAGTTCATGCAAATCGTCTCGCACTTAGACACGCTCAACGTCGGCGACAAGACCGAACTGATGCGGCAGCGAAAACGGATGACCGATTGCCGGGCTTCGCTGCGTCTGTTCGACCCCGATGCGCTAGGCGATGAAATCACCAACGACGAACACGGGCGATCCGACCGCAAACTCCTTCGCGAAAAACTCGCCGACTACAACCTTCATCTCAACGAAGTCAGCTCGTTTGTCTCGCGACGGTTCCTGACGCACACGCAAGTCAAACAACTCGAAGACATGGTCAATCAATAGCGGCCTGACAGCGAGCCCGCGCACCTTGCAACCACGCAACATGCCGCTCGCGAAACGGAACCGCTTCCCCCGGATTCGGAACCACCGGCACGAGGCTCTCAGAAATCCGCGTCATCAATTGATCGATGCCATTGCCATCGATCGCACTGACTTGGATGCCATCTGGTCCCCACGGCGCATTTGGAGACCCGCGTTGGACCAAGTCGCTTTTGGTGATCACGACCAACGTCGCTTCGCGATGCAATTGAAAAAGTTCCGCATGCTCGGGCGTCCAACCGATCGTTGGATCGACCAGCAACAATCGCAGATCTGCGTCGGCTATCACCGAACGGGCCTTGGCCACTCCCATCCGCTCGACAGGATCGTCCGCCTCGCGCACCCCCGCGCTATCGATCAACGCCACGGGCCAACCATCGATGCTGGTCCCTTCGACCAGCACGTCGCGGGTGGTGCCGGCGCTCTCATGCACGATGGCTCGCGTGTATCCCAACATCCGATTGAGCAAACTGCTTTTACCTACGTTCGGAGGACCGCACAACACGATCCGCCATGGCTTCACCAGATGCATTCCCAGCGACTGAAGGGATAAACAACGCTCAATGGTCGCGATGGCCAATCGATCCTGCCGCTGTGCGATCCAGCCCTCGATCTGTTCCATCGCACGGCCTAGCGCTCCACGCTTTTGATCGGTCAAGATGCACGCGGTCCGCAGCGTGTTGGCTTGCAGCAAATCGTCTGTCGCTTCGCGTTCGCATGCGTCGGGCCACTCCCGCTGCATCCACTCGCTAGCCGTCCACAACCGAGCGCCGCTTTGAGCAAGCGCTCCTAGGATCGCATCGGCCGCCATCTGGCCGCCGTGGCAATGGATCTCGACTCGGTCCTCCGCTCGCTTTTGGACGACCACGGACTCGGCCGCAGAACCGGAATCCTCCGGAGCATCGAGCTCGGAATCTCGCCATGGCTGGGGCGAGAAAACTCCATATCGAATCGCGTTCAATTCCAACACCGGCGAGCCTCGATGCGGTTTCCAATGCTGGCCGACGATCCGCACCGCATCGGGTCCGCGGACTTCGATGACCGCGATGGCCGCGGCCGCCGTCGACGTCAAACGCGTGGCGGTGGTGTCGACCGATGTTGGACTCCCTGTGGTCGCATGGAGGCTGTCGGACATCATGGATGCTCTTCGATCTGGGGCGCTGACCGCGAGACCAACAGTTGCATGGCATGCCGCGCGAGAACCGATTGCTCGTCGGTTTCCAACCTCAAGATTTCAAACGCGCTATCGGGTGCATGCAGCATGGTGGCTTGGGCCGCATTCGCATCGGCGTGCATTCGCCCACCCATCCAATGCAACGACTTCACGACGCGTTCGCGCACTTGGGGACTATGCTCGCCGATGCCTGCGGTGAAGACCAACGCATCGATCCCACCGATGGCCGTCGCCGCGCTGGCAACTTCTTTGGCGACGGCGCGGCAAAACCTGTCCAGCGCCAGCTCACAATCCGGATCCTCGTCGGCTGCATCGACGATGCCTCGCATATCGCTGGTGAGCCCCGAAAGCCCCAGCAACCCCGACTCCTGCGTCACCATCTGCTCCACTTGATCCACGCTCATGCCTCGTCGCAAGCAGTGCAGCACGACTCCGACATCCAATCGACCGCACCGCGTCCCCATGATCAATCCATCCAGCGGGGTGTAGCTCATGCTGGTGGTTTGGCTGCGTCCATCGACCATGCCGCAGACGCTGGCCCCATTCCCCAGATGGCAAACGATGGTCCGTCCGCGAGCCGCGATCGACGAGAAAGCGTTGAGCTGATGCGCGATCGACTCATACGACAAACCATGAAAGCCATAGCGCTGCACCCCATCGCGATGCTGCTCGAGCGGAATCGGCAACCGCTTTTCGCATTCCGGCATCGTCGCGTGAAAGGCCGTGTCAAAGCACGCGACGTGCAACGCGTCGGGCAACGCTTCGAGTCCCGCTCGCATCGTGGCGATGGCCGCAGGTTGGTGCAACGGAGCCAGCCCGCGCGTGGTTTCCAAACGCGCCAGCACCCGATCATCGACCGCGACCGGAGATTGAAACTCGGTCCCACCGTGCACCACCCGATACGCGATGGCATCGACGTGCCTGGGCGCTAGCTGCACGATCTGCTGCAACGTGGCGCGATAATCGACAGGACCGACCGCAACGGCGTTCTCTCCATGCAGCTCGCCCGCATGCATGCTCGCGCACCAAGCGATCGAACCGGCATCCAGCCTCGCCAGCCCATCGTAGACGGCGTGCTTGAGCGTCGACGACCCAGGATTGAGCACCAGGAGCAACGGAGTGGACTTGGGCATCATGCGCGGCGTCTCGCGAAGAGACGATCCAAGGAGGGAATCACTTCAAACCGCGTCGAATCAACAGTGCCTCGACAGAAGGCTCGCGGCCTCGAAAGTCGATGTATTGTTGCATGACTTCTCGCGTTCCCCCACGCGACAAGACTTTATTTCGAAACTCCGTGCCCGCTTCGAGGCTTAACCCACCGGTCGACTTCATGTAGGCAAAGGCGTCGGCCGCGAGGATCTCGCTCCACAAGTACGCGTAATACCCAGCGGAATATCCCCCCGACCAGATATGGGCAAAGTACGGGGTGCGATAGCGAGGGGGCACGGCGGGAACATCCAATCCGTACTTGGCCAGCGTTTGTGCTTCAAAGGTCACCGCATCGGTCGGGATGTCGTCCACGGATAGCGAATGCCACGCCAAATCCAAGATAGAGGCCGACAAATACTCGAGCGAATCGAACCCTTTGTTGAACTTGCTGGCCTCGATGGCTTTCTTAAGAAGCGCATCGGGAATGGTCTCGCCGGTTCGGTAATGCCGCGCGTAGTTGGCCAAGACTTCAGGCTCGATGGCCCAGTCCTCATGAAAGGTCGATGGAAACTCGACGAAATCGCGAGGGACCGACGTGCCGGACAACGACGGGTATTCGACTTGAGAAAACAATCCGTGCACCCCATGCCCCAGTTCATGGAACATGGTGGTGACGTGATCCAGACTCAGCAGCGTCGGCTCCCCGGCAGCCGGCGCCGGGATGTTCATGACGTTGACCACGACCGGTCGCTGATGCAGCAGTTTCGATTGCGAAACCAACGCATCCATCCACGCGCCACCCCGTTTGGTATCGCGTTGGTAATAGTCGGCGTAGAACAATCCGATCAATGCACCTTCTTGATCGAGAACATCGAACACGCGCACGGTCGGATGCCATACAGGCAGATCGGTCCGTTCGCTGAATTCGATGCCATAGAGTTTGCGATACGTGTAGAAGACTCCATTCTTGAGCACGCTTTCGAGTTCGAAGTACGGCTTGATGGCGTTCTCGTCGACTTGATAGTCCTCGGCTCGAACTTTTTCGGCGTAGTACTCCCAATCCCACGGTTCGACCGGACCGCTTACGCCATCGGCTTGCATGGCGCGCTGAATGCGTTGCGATTCCTGTTCGACTTTATGGCGCACGCCCGGCACCAGATCTTGCAACATCTTGAACGCGGCCGCTGGCGTTTCGGCCATTTGGTCTTCGAGGGTGTAGGCTGCGGAGTTGGCGTACCCCAACAGCTTGGCTTGTTCGGCCCGCAGCTTGGCGATCTCGAGCACGATGGGACGGTTGTCGATCCCGTTGGATTGCCCGATCGCGCGGTCGGCTGAGGCAAGGTAGACCGTGCGGCGCAGATCGCGGTCGGCGAGGCTGGTCAAGATCGGTTGGCGCGTGGTGTTGGTAATGGCGAGCAGATACTGCCCGGACAACCCGCGGGCTTCGGCCGCTTGCTTGGCCGCCGCGATGTCCGCTTCGCTCATGCCGCGCAACCGGCTCACATCGCTTACGATCACCGCGCGTTCTTGCGTGACTGCGAGCAAGTTGTTTTGAAAGTCGGTGGTCAGCGTCGAAAGGGCTTCGTTGATCTCCCGCACGCGTGCTTGATCGGCCGCGGGGAGTTTGGCTCCCGAACGCACAAAGCTCTCGTACGTTTCCTTGACCAACCGTTTCTGCTCTTCGTTCCATGGAGCCGTATCGAGCTGCTTCCAAAGGGCTTCGATGCGCGCGAAGAGTTTCGGATGGAGCGTGATGTTGTCGGAGTGGGCAGCCAAGCGCGGCGCGATCTCCGATTCGATCTCTTGGATCTCGGAATTGGTATGGGCACCCGACAGATGAAAGAACACCGCCGAGACCCGATCGAGGATCGCCCCCGACTTCTCGTAAGCGATCATCGTGTTTTCAAACGTCGGAGTGGACGACTGCAGCGCGATGGCTTCGATCTCTTCGAGTTGCTGCTGCATGCCCTCTTCGAAGGCGGGCAAGAAATGCTGTGGCTCGATGGCTTCGAAATCGGGAGCCATCAACGGAAGCGTGCTCGGGGCGTAAAACGGATTGTCTTCGTTCATGAAAGGCACTGGGTTCGAGGGCGTGGATGCATCGGTAGCCCGCTGCGAGAAAGCCAACGGGGCGACGAGCAATAACGCCAGCCCGAAGCGGTAACGGATCCGCATGGGTCGTTGCATGGGGGATCTCCTGCGAAAGAGGGACGCAGCCGCGATCGCCCGGCAGCGGCGACTAGAGGTCGTCCACGTTCCCAGGATGGTCCGCGGCTGCACGCGTGCAAAAAGCAGCCATGACCGATAAAGATATCGACTGATTCAGAAAAGACACGTGCCCATCCGCGAAAAGAGCATGCGAGCCGGAGCCGTGAAAGGAAAAGGGTTCGTTGTTGTTCCGGGCGTTCATCGCCACGCTGCAACCATTTGCCGGTCGACATCCTTCTTGACTGCCATCGGGCAACGCGCCATCCAGACTGAATGCCCCTTCGCTGTCGATCCATCCGATCCCTTGGTCGTTCGATAGGTTGGCCATCGGTTGAGTGCGGCGATAGACCGTCGGACGACCTGCCGCCTCCACCACCATGACCGTCATCGAGGAACCATCGAGGATGGAACTGAACTTGTTCATCGAGTTGCGATGCATGACCGAGAAACGGTTGAAGGCATCGTACATGACCGGATCGATCGAGTTGGGTTGCACGCCCAAGATCGCTTCGTAATCGGTCCGCGCCAAAGGCAAACCGAACGTCAACGCTGGCCGAGGATTCTTGGCGATCGCCGACATCACCGGCGGCTGCGTCGGCGTGCTCGGACACAGAAAGATCGCGATCGGAATGCTGGCGACGGCCAGATTGGAGCCTTGCCACCAGTTGAGTTCCATGTTGTACAACGTGCGCACATTGGTCTGCTCGAGTTGGGGCATGATGACCGTACGCCAGCTCATGTAGGTTCCATAAGGATTGCCGGGTCCAGCCTGAGTCCATCCGGACGCCGGAAAGACTTTGTGGGCCGATTCAAAGTTCAACACCGCCAACCCAATCTGCCGATCGTTGCTTTGGCAACTCGTTCTCCGAGCCGCCTCGCGGGCTGCTTGCACCGCAGGCAACAGCAGTCCCACCAGAATCCCGATGATGGCGATTACCACCAACAATTCGACCAGCGTGAAACCACCCCGACGGGACTTCCGAGACGTGGCGTAAGCATGCGTGTCTCCATCAACGATTCGCGATGCAACTTGGGTGAAGGGCATGGTTGGGGTTCTAATTGAAAAGTCTCAAACGTTGGGACGATCATGCGCTGAATTGGCCACAACGCGCTCAAGCGCGATCCCGCTGGCACGCGTCGCAATCGGTGGAAGTAGTCTGATCGAGGAAGCGGATGGAATCAAACAAAAAAGCGATTCGAGCAAGCGCTACACATGCGTCCCGAGCATCCTTCCTGAAGACGACAAACGATACTCAAAGTCACCAGCCCCCACGCATGGAGCCCAGTCGAACGCCTGGAACAGAATGTTGCACCTGACTGGATGTTGAACTCTCGTTTCGAAACCGACATCTTCGGTGGCTGCCGAGTTGCTTGCCCAAAACAGTGTGCTGAATCGCGTTTACGGCCGATCACCCACCGCTCCACTCGAGGCTAGCGGCTTGCGGCTCACCTTGCGATCGCAAGTCCTGTTTTCACAGCGGGCGGCTAGGCTCTCGTGCGGCCGCTCATCGCATCCTGTTTTTGGTTGGAATCTCACGGACTCCTCCCCCGTTCCCTTGAAACTGGAAGTCGCGCTAACAACAATGCGATGCTAAGAGCGCTTCATCATGGAGCCGGAACTTTCTCTTTCTTTTTTGCGAACAACGATCCATGAAATCATCGAGTACGTTCGATTCTCGTTTTCGTTCGATGTTGCTGCTGACCGCCTGCTTCGGCGCAGGAATCACCACCACTGCATTCGCTCAAGAACCTTCGACCGAACCCGCGCCTGCGGTTGCGGAGCCGGCCAAACCGGAAGCGCCCGCCGCACAACCTCCCGCGGCCGACCCTCCGAAACCCGCCACTCCAGCCACCGAACCACCGGCCGACACCAAACCTGCAGAAACCAAACCTGCCGACGTCAAGCCGGAAGAAGCCAAACCTGCTGAGACCAAACCGGCGGAGACCAAGCCCGCAGAAACAAAACCTGCGGAAGCGAAACCGGAAGAAGCCAAGCCTGCCGCAACCAAGCCCGCTTCGGAACAAAAAGATGCACCGAAGTCCGACAAGCCGGAGGAGCCCAAAGAGTCCAACAAGTCCAACACGGGCGATGTAGACGGTCGACTGAACAAAATTGAAAAGCAACTCGGCGATATCGCCGAACTCTTGAAGGGCATGCGCGGCTCGGCGAAGGAAACGAGCAAATCCGAATCGCAATCCAAGAGCTCCAGCAGCACGACCAAGAGCGAATCGCGCCCCAAAGAATGGGATGGCACCATTGGCAAGGAATGGCTCAAGGGCATCCGCTGGCGCAGCATCGGCCCGGCCAACATGGGTGGCCGCATCGTCGATCTGGCCGTCAATGAAAAGGATCCCAACACGTTTTGGGCTGCCACGGCTTCCGGTGGTTTGATCAAAACCACCAATGGTGGCGTCTCGTTCAGCCATCAGTTCGACCGCGAGAGCACCGTCTCCATCGGAGCCGTTGCCGTCTCGAACAGCAACCCCGACATCGTCTGGGTCGGCACCGGCGAGAACAACCCTCGCAACTCGGTGAGCTATGGCGATGGCGTGTACAAGTCGACCGATAGTGGCAAGACTTGGAAGAATATGGGACTCAAG
>JBKCUI010000155.1:0-2249 GCA_046318495.1 Pirellula sp.
AATTGCTTGGCGCATTCCAACGAATCGTTCAATCCACCCAGCAACACATACTCGAACGTCAGGCGCCGACGGGTCTTTGCAAAGTAACGGTCGGCGGCGTCCAAGATGGCTTCGATCCCGATGGACTTGGTCACCGGCACCACTCGATTGCGTAGATCCTCGTTGGGAGCATGCACGCTGATCGCCAAGTGATAGGGGCTGTCCGCAGCAGCCAGTT
The DNA here is from genome assembly GCA_046318495.1 of Pirellula sp. Taxonomy (GTDB): domain Bacteria; phylum Planctomycetota; class Planctomycetia; order Pirellulales; family Pirellulaceae; genus JBKCUI01. The sequence continues at coordinate 218 of JBKCUI010000155.1, forward strand.
TATCGATCGCCGGAGGGAGGCCCACCGTGGAGATCGTGATGCGGCGCGGGCTGATCCCCAGCCCCAGATCGCTATCGCGCGCCATCGCCAATGCGTCCAACACCCGCGGCAGATTCGCCAGCGGCTCCCCCATACCCATCATGACAATGTGGCTGAGTCGCTCATCCGGATCGAGCAACTGTTGCAGTTTTAACATCTGCTCGACGATTTCCCCTCGCGTCAAATTGCGTTCGACGCCGTCGAGCCCACTGGCGCAAAACACACAGCCCATGGCGCAGCCGACTTGACTGCTAACGCATATCGATCGCCGTGGACCGTCGCGCAGCAACACACATTCGATCCGCCCCCCATCGGCCAACTGCAACAACAGCTTTTCGGTTCCATCGGACGAATGCTGGTGCGCGGCCGTCGTGGTTCGAAAGATTTCAAACGATTCGCTGAGAGCTTTGCGCAGATCTTTGGGCAGATCGGTCATCTGCTCAAAGGAGGACGCACGCCGTTGCAAGATCCATCGCCAAATCTGGGCAGCCCGGAACTTGGGCCACGATCGGGCTTGCAACCACTCGACCAAACGCGATTGCGACCAATCGAGAATCGGTTGCAGTTCGACCGTTTCCACACCCGCAGCGGTCTGAACTGCAGAATCCGGCACGCCCGCGTCGCTTGGCGGTGGTGGGTTTGGGGAGTCGGGTGAGTTCATAGCGTGCGTGATCCATGCGATCGGAGACCAGCGAGCCCAGCCTACGGCCCAGGCCCCATCCAGCCCTTAGTGTACTCGACCGGATGCGTTTAGCCATTCCTTCACAAAGGGCCATAGACCTGCGAAGACTTGCAACGCGGCCGGCGGTGAAGCCGATTCCACGCCGACCTTGGCCACTTCTTGAATGGCAAGAAACGTTCTGCGATCAAACAATTGATCGATCGCGACACGTTGCCCATGCTGCATGCCGACGGTGAGGTCCGCCAGAATCGCATCGGGGGATTTGCCTCGGATCAACGCGCACTCCCCCAGCCGGTAGCCGTGCCGCACCAACCGCAACGTCCACTGCCAATCGTCGATGATGGGTTGATCGACCTTGGCGTTCCGTGCATCCAAGGCATCGGTCGGCGGCATCGATGCGAGCGGCCGAACACTATCGATGGCGTCGTTTGATGGCGACGTTGCAGATTCAACGTCCCGTGCATCCGACGGCACGACCGTGGTTTTCGATTCGTCGCTCAAGCCTGAACGCGGAACGGCATCTGACAAAGGCTCGGAACGCGGCTCGGGCTTCGATTCTACTTTCGTATCGGACTTCGGCAGCGATTCCCGTGCTGAAGGGATACCGCGACCTCCGTCTGCCTTGGTTTGCGGACCCGCCGACACGCTTCGGGTTTTCGACTTGGGCTCCTGGGGTTCGCTGGCCGAGCCGTCGATGGCCTTGAGGGCTTGCGCGATCTTGGCACCGATTGCGGGCGGAACAGCGGAAGCATCCGATTTGCATCGCGTGCCCAGGTCGGTGATCGAAACCGTCAGTTTGCCGACTTTCAACTCGGTTTGCTGGATCAGACCATGCTCAAGCATGGCTTCGATCAAGCCGCCGGCGTGCGTTTTCTTCCAGTCTTTCAGCAATCCAAACTCGGGCAATCGCTGCAATCGAAGCCCTGCCACCGCTTTGCTCGCGGTCCCCGAGAAGTGCTGCGTTAAAACCGTCTTGCTCAAATACCCATGCGTCCGCTCGATGGCCCCGAGGAGCGTTTGCAACACCTGAATGGCCGATCGCTGCTGGGGCGTTGGCAATTGGTTCCAGACTGCCTCATCGCGACCATTGCTGATTGAATTGGCACTCGCCGCATCCGATGGGCCGGGCCGCTGCTCGGCATCCGCCACAACGCTCTTAGCGCGAGCATTCGACGCAGCTAACTTCGGTGCATCTATTTGTTCTGCGCGGAGTTCCTGATTCGATGTCGCGAGCTGCACCGGAGTCAGCGCCACCGGAGATTGGGCAACCGGGGGCATCTTTGGCCAACCGGAGCGTCCTTGGCAGCGATC
>JBKCUI010000156.1:0-39408 GCA_046318495.1 Pirellula sp.
CAGGAACGGGCCCCCCATCATCAGGAAAAAGCGGGGGCGATTGGGGATCGAGGGAGTGACAGTGAGGATCATGGCCACCAGCATCAGCAGCGACAGGGTCCACGCGGGCCACATTCGCAGCGGCCTGTTGGTCGCGGGTGCAGAACTGAGCGGTGCGGGATTTTCGTTGTTGGCGGGCGAGGCAGACATTTGGAGGGGGATTTTTCGTTGGTAGCGATAGAGACTGAGGAAAGCCAGATTTCTGGTGAAACGTGCAGACAGGGTAACACAATTACAGTCCGTGGTGTGAACATTTCAAGTGCTGATTTGGGATGGGATTGAGTTGGGGGGCGTGGGGCGAGCACGAGCACGCGCACGAGCACGAGCACGAGCACGAGCACGAGCTAGGTACGATACCAAACCCAGAGACGGTGGGCTATGTCGCGGCGAGGAGGAGATGGAATCCCCAGGGCATGCCGTGCGTCAACGAAAAAAGCCTTCGGCGGTTTCGCCGAAGGCTTTGTGTGCTTTTGGAGAAGCAGGTGAAGTCGCGGGAACTACACCAACTCCTTCTTGGCTCCGATCAAGGTTCGCAATCGCTCTGCGAGCAATCGGGCATCGAACGGCTTCTTGAACGTTTCGTTGATGCTCGAACGGTCGAAGCTCATCGTGTTGCCATCGTCGGGAAGCAAGGCGATCAAGATGATTTCGGAGAAGTCCGCATTCTTTCGCAGATTCTGGCAAATCTGCAATGCTTCCAGCTTGCCGACCGAGAAGTCGACGATCATGCAATCTGGATGGAAGCTTTCCGCTTGAATCCCTGCCTCGAAACCGCTTGCAGCAACTTGAACCTTGAAGCTCTTTTCCAGAGGAAGTTCTCGCTTCAAGTTCTCGATCAAGACCTGATCTTGCGCAACGATCAGGACTTTGGCCATGGCCTCATCTTCCAAGTCTCCAAGGGGCATTCCGTGCTCTTTGAGGAACTTGATCAGATACTCGCGGGGAATGCGGCGGTCTTGAGAACCGGGGATGCGGTACCCCTTGAGTCGGCCGGAGTCGAACCACTTGCTGACGGTTCTCGGGGCCACCTTGCAGATCTTTGCGACCTGGCCTGTGGTGAACACCTTCATATTTTTGGTCTCCGTTACCTTCCAATTGTGAGTCGAGTCAGAACCATCGCTCGATCGCGAAAGCTCTTGACGTTAGTTGCCCTTGTTGAATTCGTTTCGTTCGTTGAATGACTTGTTCGAAATCAGCCAACGAAAGAAAACTCAAACAACTGGGTCTGGGCACAAACAATGAGGACGAAACGCGCCCCGCTCGGTGATCGGCTCCTTCGTCACACCGTGCGGATTGGTTCCCGCCTGCCTTATCCAGTTCAACAGCTGGTTTTAACCACTCGCATCGACTTGCTGTCGCAAGCAGACCTTCGAGGGGTCGCCATCCTTGAGCCATGTCCCTGTGAACCGGCAATCGTCGGTTCCTGATACGGAGAGACCGTATGCCTGTCGCACGCTGACCCAAGACCGTCGAACTGCATGCAGTTCGCAGACTCCAAGCCAGCCGCGCTCTCTGCGTCAGAAGCCGCAGAGCGTCAGCAGTGTCCCCCCATATCCATTCCCTTCGACCTCTCGTAACTGGACTTGACTCGTTTGAGTTGTCCAGCGCAGAACAGGCCGTCCTGCACCTAGTTTCGATTCAAACCGGGTGATTACTTTAGAAAGAATCTTCGGTTGACGTCCTACGAATCGTTTTTCGATCAACAGCGGGCGATCGAGCGAGCGATTCGCACTCTTCTCAAAATCTTTTCGATTTCGGTTCAACCCCTCGCGGCGCGTCGGCCGAAAACCGCCCGCCAATCCGTCGATGCCCGCCGCCCCGCCGGATTTCAGGCCCTCCGTTTCGAAGCGCATAGATGGACTGCGCGGCAACTTCGTCACAACGGGATCGGCTCACCCAAACCCACCCGATTTACTGCCAAACCACCCGGCGAAGCATCCAGGTTCCGAGGATGAACAGCACGACGTTACCCAGCCACAAACTCATGGCCGGCCACGATCCATCCTTGGCGCGATCCAGCGCCAATCCGAAGAGCGGATAGTAGATCAACAAGATCGGGACGAAACACAGTCCGAAGGTCCAAGCGTAATCCGCCGAGCGGATCAGAATCGCCATCGGCACGCCCATCCACACAAAGAAGAAACAACTGAAGCCCAACGCCCAGCGGCGAGCCGGCTCCAACTGCAACCGGACCAAAAACTTTTGACTTGCGTTGACCGTTTCTTGCAGCGATTGGATCTTGGGATCATCCAACTGCGAGTAACGCCCCAACGCCAATCCGACCGCAACCGAAACGGCCATCGATTCTCGTCGGCGATCGTTGGTAGCGGTTTGTGTGGCGATTTCGTTGGGAATATCGCTGATTGCAAACTGCGAAGGACTGACCGACTGGCTGCCGTTCTTCGACGCTTGCGTCAACGGCATGCTGATCTTTTCCGATCCCGGCAATCGGAATCGAGTCGATTGGTCGTTGTTGATCTCGCCATAGGAATTGACCAACTCGATCACCAACCGATCGTTCTCCGGATCGATGGAGATCTGGGCCTTTTCGGCGTTGATCGTCATCGGTTTGCCAGTGCTGTCGTTGAACAAGAAAATAGTCGGCTCGATCAACCATCGGTTCTGCACATCCTGCACATGGATGGTGAACCCCTTGTCGGTTTCATACGATCGCCGAGCCCGCAGCCGGTTGTAGAGCACTTCTTCGATCGATCGCAGGATCACCCGCTCCATCCCCGGACGTCCCCAGGACACGGCGAGGTCCTCGATCCAAACGGCCGGTACGCTCACGAGAAAGCCCAAGACCACCATCGGCCGGATCACGCGAAACGGAGAAATGCCGGCGGACTTGAGCGCGACGATCTCGTTGTCGGCAGCCATCCGTCCAAACACGCAACAGGCCGAAAACAAGAGCGTCGCCGGCAACGAAAACCGCAATGCGATCAAGCAGATGAACGGAAGGAGTTTCAAGATGGCCAGCCATCCGATCCCTTCCATAACCAATTGCTGCCCGACCAAACCCAACGAGATCACCAGCGTCATCGCAAGCGCGGTGATCGAGAACAGTTTCAGCACATCCCAAAGGACGGTTCGATTGAATTTGCCGGGAAACATGGCGCGGCGAGTGTACTCGAAGCCCCCCTTCGGTTTCGACATCAATTCCGCGCAGAGGACGCAAACTTCCGATCCCAACATCGGCGTTTCGATTCGCTAGCAATCGCGGAACGTCGACCGGCATTTGCTTGGGAGTTTGTGCTAGTTCGCTCGGAACCGCTTCAATCGCAATGCATTGAACACGACCAACCCGCTCGACGCACCCATCGCCAGCGCTCCGAGCATCGGTGAAAAGCCCCAACCGGTCCACGGCTCGAAGACTCCCGTGGCCAACGGTAGCAGCAGCGCGTTGTATCCGAACGCCCACCCGAGGTTCTGATAGATGTTTTGCAACGTCTGCTTGGCAAGTTGCACCGCCGTTGGCACGCCCAACATGTTCCCCGAGATCAACACGACCTGCGCGCTGGAGATCGCGATTTCGGTCCCGGTCCCCATAGCCATCCCAACGTCCGCAGACACCAAAGCGGTCGCGTCGTTGATGCCATCTCCGACCATGACCACGCGATGGCCAGCATCTCGCAGCCGTTGCACGTAAGCTCCCTTGTCCTCGGGCGAAACTTCGGCTTGCCAAGCATCCAATCCCAACTTCGAAGCGATGGTTGACACGCTGGCAGGTTGGTCGCCGGAGAGCAAGTGCGAAGCGACCCCGAGCCTGCGCAGCTTCGCAATCGCTTCGGCCGACTCGTCTTTGACCCGGTCGCTGGCGGCGATCGCCCCTATCAATTGTCCATCGTGCGATAACCAAACGCTGCTAGCACCTGTGCGACCGATCGAGGATTGTACCGAGTCGGAATGTTGCGTGCTTAACCCTTGAGCTCGCATCCAGGTATACGACCCCAACTGCACCGACGCACCTCCTTCTAAAATCCCTTGCACTCCTTTCCCGGGAATCGTCAACACATCGCGGCACGGCCCCCAAGCGGTTTGGTTCGCTGCGCTCGTCGCACGGTCTTCGGAATGCAGGGGTTCTTTGGCGATGGCGATCGCCAATGGATGGTCCGAATGCTGAGCGATTTGCTTGGACCACAACCGCAGCGAGTCAGTATCTTGGCCCTCTAAGGCAACATAGCCATCAATGTGTGGCCGCCCCGCGGTCAACGTCCCCGTCTTGTCGAGCACAGCGATGTCGACCGAAGCGAGCTTTTGGATTGCTTCGCCGCTGCGAAACAGGATTCCAAGTTCCGCTGCCCGGCCGCTGGCCACCATCACGCTGATGGGAGTGGCCAACCCCATGGCGCACGGACATGCCACGACGAGCACGGCCACGGTATGCACGACAGCCAATTCGATCCCGCGCTCGCCCCCCCACCACCACCAACCTAGCCCGGTCAGCATTGCGAGTACGAGCACTGCGGGAGCGAACCACCGCACCACGCGATCGACTGCATGCTGGATCGGTGCCTGGCGAGCTTGGGCCTCGGCGACCGAGCGTGCAATGCGCGCCAAAAACGTACTCCCTCCGACCGCCGACACCTCGATGCGCAGCAGGCCGTTGCCGTTGATCGTCCCTCCTACGACAGGGTCGCCGGGACTTTTCGCGACGGGCAACGGCTCGCCGCTGATCATGCTTTCATCGACAAAGCTTGCTCCCGATTCGATCACCGCATCCATCGGGATCGATTCTCCTGCTCGCACTTCGATCCGATCGCCGACCTTCAATCGCTCGATCGGGGTTTCCACCATTTCCTGACCATCGGGCAGAATCTGGCGCGCCGTAGCCGGCTGCAATTGGGCGATGGCGAGCAAGGCTTGCCGCGTACGCCGCTTGGACAGCGCTTCCAGATGCTTGCCGAGCAATACCAACGCGATCACGACAGCGCTGGACTCAAAGTAGACATGCGGCGGGTGCGCATGGGACGGATGTGCATGCGAGAACCACTGCGGCGCGAACGTGACGGCGGTGCTATACGCATAGGCGGCCGTTGTACCCATCGCGACCAGTGCGTTCATGTCGGGCGCGCCGCTGCGGAGGCTGGCGATCGCATGCCGATAGAATCGCCGTCCGGGACCGAACTGAACGGGGGTGGTCAGCAGCCACAACAAAACGTTCCAAGCCTGGGGACCCATCCAGGTCAACATCCATTCCCCGGCTGCGGGCCAAAGCATCGGCACCATCGAGATTGCGAAGACTGGCAAAGCCAACGCAACGGCCAACCCTACATCGCGGTCCAGAGCGTCGTTCCCCTCGGGGCGATGGCCCTTTATTCCCGACGGCGCATCGACCGAAGGTGCCAATGGGGATTCGACCGGCGGCAACCAAATCGCTTGATAGCCGGCCCGCGCAACCGCTTCGCAAACTCCTGCGACGACAGAATCGATATCTCCGGCGGAGTCCTCGCGGCCCGAGGCGATCTGCACATGGGCTTGTTCGGTCGCAAGATTCACACTAGCGGATTGCACACCGTCGAGCTTTTTGAGAACACGCTCAACGCGTCCCACACATGCCGCGCAGGTCATCCCTTCGATGCGAAAATCGAGGGACGAAGGAGTGGGATCGGACATGCGTTGGCTGGATCGCTTAAGAGGGTTCGCTCACCGCCGGCTCGCGATGGGTCTCTCGGGCTTGATACCCCTCGTTTTCAATGGCGTGCAAGATCTCTTGGCAAGGAAGATCCCCCACCACAATCGCCGTACCGGCACGCAGATCGACGTGGACACTTTGCGTCCCGGGCAATGCTGCGATGCACTGCTCAACCGCTCTTTGGCAATGACCGCACGTCATGCCCTCGACTTCAAATTCAAAGCGCATCGGTTCCATGGTGGCAACTCCGTAAAGCCTATCCCGTCGGATCGCAACATCGCGGTCGCTGTCAGATAGCACCAGCAATGCCTCAACCATCATGGTGGAACGCATTCCCGTGCGACCCGTGGCTCGACACGATCGCGGCCTTCTTCGCCATCGCAGCCTTCGTCGATCGCCACGCGCGATCCCCCCTCACGATTCACTCCGCAATCGAGGAGCCATTGGCCTCCCAACGCGAAGCGATGTTCCCAAGCTGCGTACAAGTCAGTATAGCGAGCCATCGTCCACACCGGCAACACAAGCGACCTCCAGAGGATGCATCGCATCGGGCCGCGGTTGCCGTTTTCGTGCACCGGTTTGCGCGCTCGATCCTGGAGTTATCGATCCTGAATGGATCTGCCAGGCGCTTTCTCAAAGGCTTTCAACAAGAACTCCGTCGCGTCGTCGAGCGATGCTTGCACGATCACCATGTGTTCGATGTCCGGATACTCTCGGTACTCGACCGCGCAGCCCGAATCGCTCAAGCGATCGGCAAGCGCCTTGGCTCCGGACTTGCCGAAATCGCGAGCTCCAGCCGCAATCCAGAAAGGAACGCGCTGCAACTCCGCGCTGCGATTGGCCCGTCCTCCACCTCCGATGGCCACGACCGCCGTCACTTGCGTCGGATCGCTTGAGACTTGCGTGATGGCTTGGGCAGCCCCCATCGAGTGCCCGATCAATCCCACGCGTTGTCGATCGATGGGGATCAACCCCGACAATTCGTCCAACATCGGACCGACGTTGAGGGCCAGTTTGCCGGCGAGCAAGTTTTGTCGCGGGGCAACGACGATCCAGCCATGCTCTTTGGCCAATTCGATAAGCCTGCCCGCCCCATAGGTTTCAAAGAACATGTTTTCGCTGCCGCCCGCACCGTGGAATGCAAACACGACAGGACGCGATGCAGGGACGCCGCCGGGCGCCGATGCGCTCGAGAGTTTCGCTGCTGGCACCCAGACGCGCACGACTTGATGTCCCGCATCGGTTGCCAGATCGAGCCAGCATTGCCCCGTCCCCGCGCCCGATACCAAGGGCTTCAACGACGCATCCGAACTCGACAACGTTTCCCAGTGGGCTAGCCAAGTATCCCATGGCGGATCGATCTCCATCGGCTGGCCTTGCAACGCTCGAGACCATTCCTTGGCGATCAGTTTGGAGGTCATCCAAAGGGTGTCCGGACGATTCCCGCGATGATCCTCCAACCACTTGTTGACGTCTTGTTGCAGCCGCTCGGCATTGCGAACGATGCAAATCGATTCCGCGATCCAATCGAATGGCTTGCCGTCATCGTGCTGGAACGATGCTTTCAATCGATGTTCTCCCAAAGGCAGAGCCGCGACCGACACATCGATCCACTCGCTGCTGCGAGGATGATCCCATGTCCCCAACGACTCCGTTCGTGTGCCCGAGCCAGCCTCACCCCAACGCATCCAACGACCTGGAAGCGCGGCGGCGCTGGACGGTGCATCGGCTGCGGCGGATGCATCGGACGCTCCGTCGGTTTGAGGATCCGGGTAACTGGTGAGCAATCGCATGCGCATGCGCTTCGCATCCGCATCGATCACCGGCACCTCGACATCGACGTAGTAAGCGTTCCACGGTTGTCGGATCCGGCGTTCGTCCTCGGGCACTCCCGAAGCGATCATCCAAGCTTCATCGAGCAATTGGTTGGCTTGCGCGATCTGCAAAGAAAAGAAACTGCCGACCGCTTTTTCCATCGTTGGCGTCGTCGCCAGGCGTCGATCATAGTCCGCTGTCTGCCAAGCCCGCTCAAAGCGCTGCAATCGCCTCCCGAGGGCGTAGCGCTGTGCCGGGCTTTGCCCCCAGCATGTTCCGAAGAGCAACCAGACGAATGCGAACCATCCTAACAGCTTTGACATTCGAGCTAGCAACGGGCGATTTTCTGCCATAACGATCCTTTACGGTGGAGGGGGGGTTGGATTTTGTCCTGCGATTCGCTTCCCACGGACCGACCGATTCGGATAGATTATTAGCAACACACACACATCGTTGGTTGATCGATTCATCGGCCCACTGCGCAATCGGCACGTTGCGTTCACGACACACGCGCCTTTCGCGGGTTCATCATAATGGATGCTCGCCGCCCCACCGCGAGTATTTGGAGCACTATGCGTCAATCCTTGAACAAGCCCCGGCATCGAGAAGGAGCGTTGAAGCGGTCGCCCAAGGTACGGGTACTGCGCTTCGACCGCCTCGAAGACCGAAGGTTGATGGCAGGACTGGAAGTCGTCGTTTTCAACGACCCGTTGGCCGCTCGCCAACTGTCCAGTGAATCGTCCGCCGCGGCCGAAAAAGTTGTCTACGTGGATCTGAACGCAGACGGCAACCACCAATCCAACGAGCCCCTGTCGGTTGCGGACCAGCGTGGCATTGCAACCTTTGCGGACCTTCAAGCCGGTTCTTACTTGGTGCGTCTGCTAGGCCAGAACCGCACGCTCGCGCAGACCACCGACACCTCGGTGGCTCCCTCGGGCACATGGCTGTCCAATCTGGATCTTCAACAGTCCTTGACCTGGGAGTCGGACACCCAGGGCTGGTTCACCTCCGGTGCGCGTTTGGTGCGTATGGATTTGGATTCGGGGCGCGTCCAGGACTCGATCGCATTGGGTGGCAACATCTTGTCGGCCACGATGTTGGACGCGAACACGGGCGTGGCATTGGTCGGTACGGCGAGCGCTAGCCGCCTGATTCAATTCGATCTCCGCATGCTGACCACCCGCACGGTGGCGGATGTTGGAGCCGGCGCAACGCAAGTCCTCGCTGCCAGCGCCTCGGGAATGAACAAAACGGTCTTGGTCCGTCAAACGTCCTCGAACGGTCAAGGATTGTTCGCCTGGAATCTCGCATCGGATCCGAGCTTTGCTCCCGGCATGTCGCTGGCCCGAACGGCCTGGGTGGATGGCCTCTCCAGTTCCGCATCGGTTCAGACTGTTGGCAACAATGCGATCGCCATCGTCGATAGCAATGGCGGCATCAACCGCCTATCGCTCTATCAAAGCTCCTCCGATGGATTGAGCCTGAGCGCCGAACGCGAGTTCTCGGAAACCATTCGAGTCTCCAGCGCCTCCGCAGATGGCAAGAAGATTGCGGTCGATACCGACCGAGGCATGCTGGTGCTCTCCAATACCCTGGGCTTGCCTGTGCTGTCCGTCTTGGCCAACGCCGCAGGACCCAGCGCGTTCGATACCAGCCGCGGCGTTCTGTTGACTTCGAGCAAAGCCAACCCAGGTAGACTGCTCGGATGGTCGATGGGGGACTGGACGAAGTCCTTCGACGTCGTCGCACCCGATACTACCACCCGCGAGCAAGCCAATCGAACCGTATGGAGTTTGGGCTTCCTCAACGACACGCTCATTGGATTGCGCGATGGCTCGCTCTATCGCCATGCTTTGAACATCGCATCCGCCGCGCGTGTCGCGATCAGCGATGCGGTATTGTCGCAAGTCGCAATCGGCATCCGCAGCCGTTCTGCCAACGCAGCTCCCGCCTTAGCCGCGAGTTCGGCATTGCTCACCAGCGAAGACCAACCGCTGGTCATCTCAGAGAATCAACTGCAAAGCACCAGCACCGATAACGATGGGGATCGCCTCTACTACGTCCTCCGCAACACGCCCAAACTCGGTGCACTCAATTGGTCGACCACCTCGGGCGGCGTGTATGCCCCCATCTTGAATGCCAATGGTTCCGATCAGTTTGTCGTGCAAGCGTACGATGGTCGAGACTGGTCCGCCCCCCAAACCTTCGGCATCCAGATCGCCCCGGTCAATGATTCCCCCACCAAGATCGATTTGCCGAGCTCGATTGAAATTCCTGAGCTAATGGTCGGAGCCAAGCTCACCTCTGTCCGCGTGCTCGACCCGGATACCGACAGCGATTACCAGTACATCGTTTCCGACTCGCGGTTTGCCGTGCAGAATGGCCAACTCGTTCTGCTGCCGGGCGTGTCGCTCGATTTTGAAGCCCAAAGCCTAATCGTATTGACCGTGACCGCAACCGATTCGCGATCGCGCGATACGATCTCGCAAAAAGTGTCGGTCAATGTGTTGGACCGAAACGATCCCCCCCTTGGTATCGTCATGACCGGGACCGGCCAAGTCCCTGAAAAGCGTCCAGGCTTTGTCGTCGGTAACATCAACGTGATGGATCCAGATTCCAACGAGGTCTACGACATCACCGTCTCCGACAGCCGCTTCGAAGTCGTAGGCAATACGGTCCGTGTCAAAGCAGGAACCGGTATCAGCTATGTGGCTCCCGGATGGATCGATTTGACTTTCACCGCCAAATCGAGGACCAATGGCACGACGATCCAGCGCAGCGATCGATTGAGCGTCATTCGCGATACCACTCCGTATCACAACGATATGCAACCAGCGGACGTTGACGGGGATGGCAAAGTCACCCCGCTCGATCCGCTGATCGTCATCAACTACATCAATGCCCACGGCCCGAGCTTTGTCCCTCAGATGGGCGAAGGGGAGTCGAACGGCAACATGGATGTCGACGGCGATGGCAAGATCACCCCGCTGGATATCTTGATCATCGTCAACGAACTCAACCGTCGCGGTGTGCCCACCAATTCCATCGGCGGTGGGTCCGGGTTGAAGCCCGAAGGGGAATCCAACCTGGATGTCCCTCCTCGCGCTCCGGCAGTGCCCTCGGTCCCGATCTCGCAACCGGTTCGACCGGCTGCGGTTCAAGCTCCTTTGACCGTGCCCACGCCGCCACCCTCGCAGGACATCAAAGCGTCCAGCCGCCTGACGGCTCCGCCGGTCTTGGTACAGCCTCCGGCTGCACCTCCTCCGACGCGGACACAAACCGCGGCCAAGGGCCGTCGCCGCTAACTACCTTCGCAAGATCGATCCACGCGAAGAACTATCCGTGAGATCGAACCTCGCGACCTCTCTGGCATCGATCACTCAAAGGCGTGACGATGCCCGCGATGCATCCACAATCCCAATCCGGGGTTTCGTATGAAGTAGAACGGTTCCCCACTGCGGCTCGTGTGCCATCCGTCCTGCAGCCCTTCCACCGCGTATTCGTGCATGGCTTCTCGGCAATCGCGGTACTCGTATCCGACGCTCTCGATCTCGTCGCGAGTCAATTCGCCGGGGCAATACTCCACGCGGAAGCGATTCTCAGTCGAACCATGAATGAGGTGGGCTGCGGTCGATAGGTTGGCCGCCAAGTCCTCATGATCGCGAACGCAATCCATGATCTCTGCGCTCGTGCGATAACCATACTTGCGAATCAGCCGATCGACGTCCGCATGCTCGCCAAACTTGGCCACCCCTGGTGCCAGAACGACCAGCGTCCCACCGTCTGCGATGGCCATTCGCGTTCGGTAAATCGCTTTGTTGCCGACCCACGTCTTCTTGTACTTTTCGGGATCCATCCAAACGACGACCCGTTGCGGTGCCTGGTCCAGTCGAAAGCAATTGACGCGGGCGGAGAGTTCTCCTGCGCGATAAAAGACGTCGTGATCGTCTCCGATAAAGAGTCCTCGCACGACCGGTCCTGCATCGACGGTCGACTCCACGACCGTCAGCACATACAGAATTGGATAGGGCTGCAAATACATCTCGGCACCCCGATTGAGGATGCGCCGCAGGGGATTGTCGCATCGCCCCATGATCCGTTCGCTGCCGTACAAAGCGCTCAAATAATGGCTGTCGTCGATCCCGGCCACACCACCGGTGCCAACAAAGATGTTCTTCGTGTAATTGGCCATGCCGATGACTTCGTGCGGGACGACCTGTCCGATCGAAAGCACCATGTCGTGACCGCCTTGCGTGATGATCTTGTTGACTTGAGCCGGCCAAGGCTTGCGGTAGATCCCTTCGGTGGCGGCTTCGACAAAATCCGCATCGACATAGCCAAGCGTCTCGACGTCGGTCTTGTAACGATGCACCCGAATGAGATCGCGAGGCAAATCGCCAAACATCTTGTGAAGCTCATGTTCATTCATGGCTTCGTGCGTTCCGAGGGCCGGCATCACGTCGGTCAATCGGTCACCGAGCAGTTGATGTGCGGCGCGGGTGATCGGGCCGGCTTGGGAATCCAAACGCGTGTGGTCGGGGGGGATCGCCAAAGCCCGCTTGGGCCAACCGATGCGAGAGAAGCACTGCTCGAGCGCCGACAAAAACTCAGGCATCCCAAGAGTGTGGTTCGGACTGCCGACTGCGTAGTAGAGGGTCATAACGTGCGTTGGTATCGAAAAGAAGGAAGGTGGGAGGCGTCTTCGACAAGCGATGCCACATTGCCCAGCGAGCCACTCGGAATGCAAACCGATCAGAAATGTCCAAGGGGTTTTCCGTTACCGCCGAGTCGCTGAAGGCGAGGATGCAACCAACGGTGTTCGGCTAGGGCGCTCGGTTGGAAACGCCAGTGTACCGGATTCGCCCGCGGGCGCGGATGCTGGTGCGCGCCTGACGCGGTCTTCAGCGCGCCGGCGCGACGATTTCCAAAAGTTCGATCGCCGGTTCGCGGTTGCAATGCAGGAGTGCTGTCCGCCCAAAGGTCCTGGCGCCGAGCGGGACTTCGAGCAACGCAGCCAACGCCGGTCCACAGGTGACTTCGAACAAATCGAACAATTCGATCTCCCGCAAGACATCGTGTTCGATCAGCACGCGCCCGAGCGGCTTCGCTTCCTCGAGAATCTCGTGGCGGGGCAATTCGGGCACGTTTTCGAGATTGAGCCGCACCATGCCGTATTGGACGACATGATGCGTTGCGTGCGTGCGCAGCAGGATCTCGCGATAGTAGTGTTTTGCATCGGAATGCGACCGCAACACTTGAACATCCACACGCTCGCCATGAAACCGCTCGACAGTGACCGTCATGTGACTGGAATGACTGAGCAGAGAACGGTAGGGCTCGGGGGTCTCTTCGTCACTGACTCGTCGAAAGGTAGCCAGTTCCTCCGCATGCTTGTAGTAGACAGCGATCAGGGAAGACAACGACACGCAAGTTCCACTCGCATGCGTTTGGGGCGTTGGGCGGGCCGACGGATCGGGCTGCGGACCGAGGGGGTTTTTATCCATGTGCGGGACGGGGTTCCGTCTGGGGAGTGCGTGCAGGCAATGATTCGATCAAATCGACGCGGGGAGCAATCGGTCGATTGCTTTGGGATAGCGTCCGCGCGAATCCACCATAGCAACGCACCCTGGCGCAGCGCGATGCTGGAGGCCATTATAGTTGTCCGCCATCCGACCTGCCCAGCCCGCTCCAACGATGACGCGCCCGGCGCGATCTAGTCACTTCATCCCGTCCCCTGCCGCCACTCCACTGCGCGATCCGACCACATCCGGCGTCTTGCAGTGGTCGATCAGGTCAGTGGAATCCGCAAACCGTCGTAAGCCAAAGCAACATGCTCGGGCAACTCACGGTTAAACGTCATGTAATCCAACTCGTGCGACAGATGGGTCAGATAGGCCTTCTTGGGTTGCAAGCGCTCGATCACATCGAGGGCTTCTCCGACCGAAAAATGGGATGGATGTGAACGCAACCGCAATGCGTCAAGGACTAGCACATCGAGCCCTTGTAACAGTTCCATGCTGGCCGGCTCGATGCGATTGGTGTCGGTGCAGTACGCGACGTTGCCGATGCGATACCCCAAGGTCTGACAATAGGGACCATGAACCAAAGGAATCGGTGTCAAACGCGCTCCGAGGATGTCGAGCGGTTCTTGCCCGACCGGCCGCAACTCGAGTTTTGGAACGGCGCCGGGATGCGTCGGCTCGCGATCGTCAAACGCGTAGTCAAAGATCTTGCGAATACGAGCTTCGACCGTCGCGGAGGCATAGATGGGAATCGCATGCCCCAACATGAACGGAAACAGTCGCACATCGTCGAGCCCGTGCAAATGGTCTGCGTGCTCGTGCGTGAAGAGCACCGAATGCACCAATCCGATTTTCTCTCGAAGCAATTGAAAGCGCAGATCCGGAGGCGTATCGATCAAAAGATTGCCTTCGGGCAAACCGAGGATCGCACTCGAGCGGGTCCGTTGGTTGCGAGGAGCCCCACCCGTGCATACATCGCAGGAGCATCCGATGCATGGGACACCGACACTGGTTCCTGTCCCCAACAAGATCATCTGCCCGCGAAAATCGATCGAATGGATCATTCCTAGCGCCTGACTGCCAACGGCTTAACGTACCCCTCACGCAACTTTTGAAGTTGCGCAATTCAAGTCTCATCCCAATTCACTTCGGAATTGCCCTTGTTTCTTCGTACTCGTACTCCGCGTTAGCAGTAATCGTACTCGTACTCGAAATTACGACAACGAGTACGAGCACGAGTACTATTTCATTGTGTACGAGTACGAGTTCATTGTGTACGAGTACGAGTTCATTGTGTACGAGTACGGGTTCATTGTGTACGAGTACGGGGGAAACCCAAAGTGCGCACCTTCAAAACGCGCAACTTACCATGTGTTATACGTACCACTCGACATAAGCCCGCGAGCGGCTATCGAGTTTGCGTATGTCCTCGACCCAAAAACGGCCACCGCTGGCATCCATGAAATGGACGGTCCAAGCGCTCACGCGGCGGACGTCTTCTTCGGAGTTGAGAACGAAGCGCGTCTTGCCATGGTTGGTTTCCACTTCCCACTCGCATGGCTCTTGCGTGCCCGACACCCATAGCACTTTCAAGATCTGAGGTACAAACTCGCGAAACGCCAATTCTTGCTCGACCAATTCTCGGTCGCTCGGGGCCAGGGAGGATAGGTCTCGCAAGCTAACCAGTTCATCTCCATTGGAGGCCAAGATCGAAATCCACTCCTTCGGAGTCGCCACGGGAAAGAGCGGCACGACGGTGACATCGCGGTAGACCTTCCCGGCAGAATCCGTCAGTTGCAGGTGGCTCCATTGGTCGCGGGCCAAGGTAAACCGCCAACGTCCATCTTGCCGGAGCGCGGCATCGCGAGCGTACTCGGCGGGTACTCCAAACGGGACTTCAGTTTCAGAAGGAGCCTGTGGATTTGCTGTCAATTTCATGAACCTAAGTGGGGAATGCATGCCTTTGCGTGGCCAGCGATCTTGAAGCCGCAAACGGCTCTGCTCCTATCGCAAGCGATTGCATTCTAACGCCAACCCCGGCGTTTCGGAAATGTGCTCTCGGGTGGTGACAAATTGGCTGTCTCGCGGAAATCGCTTGAGATTCTCGCTCGCCAAGCGCGATGGAACGCGGTCCAACAGGCGCGCAACGTCCTTCGACGCGCCGGGAAACTCACCTTGACCCAGTTTTCGCCGCTTGCGTACACTCCTCGGGCTATTTCGTTTCGCGCCGAGACGCGGCATTGTCCAGGATGGATTTTGCCCGGCGACGAAAACGGACGCGGAACCGCAACCGCGTCCCTTCGCATCCTTCATGAGGAATACTATGCGACAGTCCCAGATCTCCCGCACACGTTCACGCCGAGCCTTGCTGGCAGCCCTCGTTCTCACGACCCTCGGAGCCAACGCGACGAACGCTTTGGCTCAAGACCGCAAAGGTTCCAAAGCCACCGCGCAACTGCGAGGCAATAATGCCCCGGCTGCAGATCCAAAAGTTGCAGCCACCCCCGCATCCAACGCCCGCGCTATCAAGGACACGGAAACGGGACCTCCCGTGGTCGCCGTCGTCAACAACCAGTCGATCACCCTCGCCGAGCTAGCCAATCAATGCGTTCTGCGATACGGCGACGAGATTCTCGACAACATCATCAACCGCTATCTGATTTTGCAGGCTTGCCAAAGCCGCAAAATCGAGATCACGCAAAAAGACGTCGACGATGAGATCGCGCGCATCGCGTCCAAATTCAATCTCACCGTGCCGATGTACACCAAGCTATTGCAAGACGAGCGCAACATCTCGCCCGAGCACTACGCTTCCGACATCGTCTGGCCGATGCTCGCCCTGCGCCAACTCGGCCGGGATTTGATCCAAATCTCGCCGCAAGACATCGATCGCGCTTTCCAAAGCGAATTCGGTCCCAAGGTCCAAGTTCGCATGATCGTATGCAGCGATCTGGAGAAACTCAAAGGCTTGCACGCACAAGCCCTCGCGAACCCCGACATGTTCAAGAACTTGGCTCGAACCAACAGCGAAGACACCAGCAGCGCCAGCGTCGATGGCCTGCTGCCACCGATCCGACGCTTCTCCGGTGACGATTCCTTCGAAGCCATCGCCTTCGGATTGCAACCCGGGGAAATCTCGAAGATCTTCAGCATCGATCAGATGCACATGACGTTGCAGTGCGTTCGGCACATTCCACCAGCCGACCCGCAAGCGGCGCAACTCGTGGAAATCCAGAACCGCATCAAGAGCGAGTTGCAGGAACAAAAGCTCCGAGAGTCGGCCGAAAAGATCTACACCGAACTTCGGCAAAACGCCCAAATCGTCACCGTCTTGGGACACGCTGACCTTCAACAACAGTATCCCGGCGTGGCTGCGATCCTCAACGGCCAAGGCATCATGATGGATGTTTTGGAGAAGGAATGCATCAAGCGATTCGGCGCCCAAACGCTCGAAGGTGAAATCAATCGCAAACTCGTCGAAGAAGCGTTGACCAAAGCCAACTTGCAGGTCACGCAAGCCGAAATCGATCAAGAGATCCGCAGCACCGCCGAGTTCTACGGCTACATCAACTCCGACGGCACACCGGATATCCAACGCTGGATCGCCGATGTGCTGGCCGAAAAGGATGGGACCGTGGAACTCTACGTTCGCGATGCGATCTGGCCCACCGTAGCACTGAAGAAACTGGTCGGCAATCGCGTGCAAGTCACCGAAGAAGACCTTCGCAAAGGCTACGACGCCAACTTTGGACAGCGTGCCGAAGTCCTAGCGATCGTGCTGAGCAATCAACGCACGGCGCAAGAAGTATGGGAAATGGCTCGCAACCGAGCCACCGAACAGTTCTTTGGTGAATTGGCCAATCAGTACTCGGTCGAACCGAGCTCTCGTGCCAACTTCGGCAAAGTCCCTCCGCTTCGCAAGCATGGCGGCCAACCGAACCTGGAGAAAGCAGCCTTCAATCTGAAGCCCGGCGAACTCTCGGGAATCATCGAAGTCAACGGTCAATATGTCATCCTGCGTTGCCAAGGCTTCACCGAACCGGTCGTCAAGGACTACAACGCGGTCAAGACAGAACTGACGAAAGAGCTGGTTGAAAAGAAGACGCGATTGGAAATGGATGCCTTCATGGCCAAACTCGTCACGGATTCCCAAGTCACGAACTTGCTCAATCCAAAGAAGAGCCGCGTCGGTGCCGCCGAAACGCAAGCGTCTCTGGAAGAACTCAAGAAGGCGGAAGCCGCGAAGCGATGAGTTCTTCGTCGGGCAAAGATCGAGGGCAACGCCGATGGCTAGAGAGTCATCGGCGCATGGCGGTCGATATCGCAATGGCTGCTCAGAGCATCCCGAGCTTTCCGGTGGTGCGTCGTATGCGATTGGCCGAGGTGGACGATGCGCGCCGAGAATCCCCCGTTCGAATCGGTTGGACCGCTCTGTTTGTCCGCGCCTATGGACAAGTGTGCAGTGCCCTGCCGGAACTGCGCGACCTCTACGTGCGTTGGCCGACTCCGTATGTTTATCGGCATCCCGAACCGGTCGCCGGCATCACCGTGCATCGTCTCGACGAACACCAAACCGAGCGATTGATCTGGGGGCGAATCACAGCTCCCGACCAGCACAGCCCTGAGCAAGTTCAACAAGCCATTGAACGCTTCACGACGGCTCCGATTCAGGAAGTCTTTCGCGATGGACTCAAACTCGAGCGGCGACCTGCCTTGCTGAGGCGGTTGACTTGGTGGACGCTAACCCAATGGAGCGGCCGTAAACGGGCCAAACATATCGGCACGTTTACCATCTCGAGTCTAGGGAACACGGGCGCTCACAACGCGCATCATCCCCTGGTCACGACATCGAGCCTCGCCCTCGGGCCCATCGAAAACGATGGCAGTTGCGACGTGGCGCTGATCTGCGATCACCGCGCGATCGATGGCATGTTGGCAGCCCGCGCGCTGCAACAATTGGAAACGACCTTGATCCAAAACGCCAAGCTGGATCGGTCCGCGCGCGATGCCAATCGGCTCCAGCGGGCCGGCTAAGGCCGATCCTCGCCGAGCGGCCGGCAAAAAAGTCTCTCAGGTCAAGCACCGTCAACACACCACTTCGGTGCATGGTTGTGTTCTGGCTGCTCGCTCGTGCTCGTGCTCGTGATCAGTCCGAGAGGACGGTGCTCGTGCTCGATCGTTGCAGTGCTCGATGGTAACATTCCACGCCGCGCGATACACAATCGGGTTGGGTTCTCCGATCGGATGGATCTTGAACCGGGTTGGCACCGACGACGCAATTTACGGATGCAATTGCGAGTCGCGGCGGAAGGCGCCGATCCGCGAGACGACAGAGCCGATCGATTACGAGCACGAGCACCGCTGCGCTGAGCACGAGCACGATGGGGATCCAAAGGGGTCCTAGTGGATCCGACAGCCTGCGAGCCAGAACTACCTCTTCCTAGCGAAACGGCGGCCCAATAGCCGAAGGCAAGCCCAGAGTCATTGCTCCGGAGCTCGCATCAAAGCGGGTAGTCCGCGACGCTTCGATATTTGTGCCTCTCAGAACGGATCTCCCACAATCGCTGGTAACCGCGCGTAAGCTGCGCGGTTCGGGTGGCGACGAAGCCCGGATCGAGCGTTGATTTTTGCAAGTCCTCAGGCACGACCTGATCGCCACAGATACGAGGATCGTCGATGAACTGCGACAGCGCAGGGTTGCATTCCAAATGGCAGTCCCGCGCTCGGTCTAGAACGTCCAAACTCACTTCACCGACGACAAACCGCAAATAGAGTTCGCTTTCGGTAATGTTGTCGACCGCCAAACCGCAGACGCGACAGAGATAACCTTGATCGCATCGCACGATGAAAACCTCGCGTTGTGGGAAGTGCAGCGATCAGCGCAACATCAATTCAATCCGAGTACATCGGCCATCGAGTAGAGGCCGGGCGAACGTCCTCGCAGATACTTGGCAGCCGCGATCGCGCCGGCGGCGTAGCAGTCGCGATTGGAGGCCGCCACGCGGACTTCGACCAGCTCGCCCATCATGCCGAAGACAATCGTGTGCTGGCCCACATCATCCCCGACTCGAACCGCGTGGTAGCCGATTTCATTTGCAGACCGGCGACCGATCATGCCTTCGCGGCCATGAACGTGGCGATCCAATCCCATCTCCTTCGAGATGATCTGCCCGAGTTTGAGCGCGGTGCCGCTGGGGCTATCTTCTTTGAATCGGTGATGGCGTTCGATGATTTCGACGTCGACGCCCCCCGGCACACCGCGAAAGGCGCGTGCGGCTTGTTCGACGAGCTTCATGCCGATGTTGACCGCGACGCTGGTGTTGGGAGCCAAGCATATCGGGATGCGCTCAGCGGCTTGATGGATCGTTGCGACTTGCTCGGCAGTCAGACCGGTGGTTGCAATGACCATGGCGGCCTTCTGCTTGACCGATTCCGCAACGGCATCGAGGCATCCTTCCGGGCTGGAAAAATCGATCACAGCATCGAACCGAGCCGGCCATTGATGCCCTAGCGTCAGCCCGAGCTTCGGGATGCCAGCCAACGCGCCGGCGTCTTGTCCGGCAAAGGAACTGGTGGAGCGAACGAGGGCTCCCACCAGTTGGAGTTCAGGGTCGGTGCTCGCGAGGGCGATAAGCCGTCGGCCATTGCGACCGGAAGCACCGTGGATAACCAACTGGATCGGATGCGTCATGTGTCGATAACCAGCATGATGGATGGGAGAAATCGTCGCCCACCATCGTCGCACAGCAAACCGTATGCGACCCCACGGTCCAGAACGACGTTACCAGGGCACGCGGTTGCGGAGGGCAGAGTGCGATTTAACCGGCCGCGAGGAGTTCTCGCAAGGCCTCCAGCACGTCTGCGTCATGCCCGTCGACGCTGACTTTCTTCCAAACGCGAGCGATTTTGCCTTGGCCATCGATCAAGTACGTGCTGCGTTGGATCCCCATCGATTTCTTGCCGTACATGTTCTTTTCTCTCCAAGCACCGTACTTTTCCGCGACGGCGTGGTCCTCATCGGCCAACAACGGGAAATTGAGCTCAAACTTGTCGCGAAACTTGGCATGTGATGCGACCGAGTCCGCGCTGATGCCGACCACAATCGCACCGAGCTTAGCAAGTTCCGATTTGGCGTCCCGGAAGGCACATGCTTCCTTGGTACACCCCGGTGTATCGTCCTTGGGATAAAAGTACATCACGACGGGGGAACCGCGAAAATCCGAGAGTTTCTTCTTCGAACCATCGTCCGACGCCAGTGTCCACGCAGGTGCCTTGACGCCCACTTCCAACCAATCCGCCATCATCTCTCTCCTAGGACATACTCACGAGGAAACACCTACCGAAACGCTAGTCTTCCGAGCCATATCCACTCAACCCGATCTGCGACCACCATGAAGGGACTGTGACCATGGAGGGAATTGTGGTTCGGACAGGTTCAATGCCACGCGAACATTGTAGTGCCGTCGACAAGACCACCCCCGGACCGGCAGGCCGTCGGCTCGCCGCGTGCGGTACTGGCGAGCGCATTTTGCAACGCATACGATTCTTCCACGCGACCGCGGTTCGCGCTTGGTTCGGCAACCTCGCGCATCGCAACTCGCTCGACATGCAACTAGATCGAGATTCGACATCATGCCCATCTCCCCAACCGACCACCGATTTCAGAGCAACAGAGCTATCCGCAATTCGGCTCTCCCAAGCATTGCTTCCTATTGTGGTTTTCAGCGATGCGTGCATCTCCTGCTTGTCGCGATCGCCACGCTCTGGTTTGGGCTAGGCAATGCAGCCATAGCTCAGCTACCTGCCGATTCACCTCGCAACACGCGGCTGGTTCAAATCATTCAGCAGATAGAACCTGCGGTCGTCGCCCTGTTCTCCTCGATCCCGAATGGCATCTCCTCGGGAAGCGGGTCGATCATTCATGCCGGCGGCTTTGTGTTGACGAACAACCACGTGCTCCCCAACACCGAAGGGGTCGCACTGCTTCATCCCTCGCAGCCCACCCGATTCCGCGTCGTCTGCCGATTCCCTGAATCGGATCTTGCCATCGTTCGGCTCGACCCCAAGCCGGATGGACAACCCTATCCCACCGTTCCTTTGGGCTTCAGCCGCGACTTGCTCAACGGCGAATCGGTCGTCGTCGCCGGCAACCCAGGTGGCCGTGGCATCGTTTACACCTCGGGCATCGTTAGCTCGCGTGAAGTCTTCGAAGGGGGACCCAACGCCATGGTCATGAGCAACTATGTCAACGATCGACGCGATCGATTCATCCAGTTCGATGCCGCCAGCAATCGAGGCAACTCGGGCGGTCCGCTAGTCAACATGGACGGTGCCCTCATCGGCGTTGTGGCGGCAGTCGTCGATGGCGAGCAAAACGTTGGATTGGCGATTCCAGTCGACCGCGTCCGTTCGATCCTCCATCGCATGCTGCACGCAGAACTGTTTCATGGCCAATCGCTCGGAATCCAAATCGATCCCATGCAGTCCAAGGCGGTCATCGCCTCGATCGAAGAAGGCTCAGCTGCTTCGAGCAGCGGACTGGCCGCGGGCGATGAAATCGTGTCCGCCAACGGAGCGTCGATTGCCTCACCATTGGATTGGTGGTTTGCGCTCGAAACAGAACTTCCCTCTCGGCGTGCTTGGCAACTTCAGATCCAACGGAATGCAGAAGAACGCGAAGTGCAATTGGAAGCCCAAGCCACCCGGCCGTTGCCAGCCGTATCGGATGAGGGCAACATGCCGGGCTGGCGATATCACTTGTACGACCTCAAGACCAATCTTCTTCCCGACTTCAAGTCGTTGCAACCGGTCAAATCCGGCATTGCCAATGAGCTGGAATTAGAAAGGATCGCCAATGGACGCAAGGATTACTTTGCTTTGGTTCTGGAAGGACGGATTCGCGTCGATGCCGACGGTTTGTACCGGACCGTGCTCGTCTCCGATGATGGCAGCAAACTCTATTTGAACGACCGCTTGGTCATCGATCACGATGGCAATCATCCCCCCAAAGCGGCGAGCAATGCGGTGTTCCTCGAGAAGGGATGGCATCCCATTCGCATCGAGTACTTTCAAGGCAACGGCCAGCGCGTTTTGCAATTGGCCATGCAACCGTTTGGGCAGCGGGCCGCTCTGATCGAGGGGCCACTGCCTGGGATTAAGCCGGAGATGATGGCGCATACGCCGCAGTGAGCGGACCATTCCCGCCATCCCTTCGGAAGCAATGCCGAACCGGACGCGCGTAGCCGTTACAATAACGCCGCTACAGTGACTTCGTTAGGCGGCATGACGCGCCGTCGAATCGAGTTAGAGGTCCACTCCTCCAAGCGAGCTCCTGCATCGTGATTTATGTTTGGCTGACGCTTTTTACGTTGTTCAACGCCGGCGCATGGCTGACCAATCTCATCTCGTTGCCCGGCAACTGGTTGATCGTCCTCGCCGCAGCGGTGTTTGCGTACTTCATTCCCGAATCGGAAATGCACGGAATCGGATGGATCGGCATTGTGGGCTTGGCCGTGTTGGCAGGCCTGGGTGAATTGCTGGAGTTCGCAGCCAGCGCCATCGCGGTCGGCAAACAGGGTGCCAGCCGCCGAGCGATGGTGCTTTCCATCGCGGGGACCATGGTCGGCAGCTTGATGGGAGCGTTTGTGACGATTCCGATTCCGATCCTGGGGCCGATGGTGGGTGCGCTGCTGGGAGGTGCTCTGGGTGCCTTGTCGGGAGCCTGGCTGGGTGAAGTGTGGAAGGGCAAAAGCCTTCAAGAGGGTTGGGAGGTCGGAAAAGGAGCCGTGATTGGAAAATTGCTCGGAACCACGGGCAAGCTTGCCGTGGGGGCTTTGATGGTGGTGGTTGCGACCGTGGATGCGATCTGGTGAACCGAACTGGCCGAAGGAAGGCGCTCGCGCAGGGCTATGGTTTGCCGGTCCCATCGATCATAATGCACGCAGCATTCCCCCTAGGTCGCATTCGAGACATGCGGCCGTCCTTCCCTCCCACCGCGAGAACCCAGCCATGCACCCTTCCCAACGCAAACACGATTTAGCCCGGCGCGAATTCTTGATCCGATCGTCGGCCGCACTGGCTGCCGGATCGTGCATCGCAGGCATGACATCATCTCAACTGTGGGCCGCTCCCGCGTCGGTCACCGCACGCGAAACCGCTCGCGGCTTTCTGGAGAGCCTGAGCCCCGCTCAGCGACCCATCGCCCAGATCGAATACTCCGACGCGCGGCGATCGGCTTGGCACTTTATCCCCATGGAAACCCGCAAGGGTCTTCCGCTACGCGACATGAGCGAGGCCCAGCGCACCGCCGCCATGGGATTGTTGGCAGCGATCTTGAGCGAAGAAGGATTTCGCCGCGCGGTCGACATCATGGCCTACGAAGCGATCCTTCTAGAGCTAGAGGGACCGGCGCAAGCCAAACGCCGCGACTACCAAAAGTTCTACTTCACCGTCTACGGCAACCCATCGGAAAAAGAGTTCTGGGGCGTGAGCGTCGAAGGGCACCACTTGTCTGTCAACATCACGTATGAAGGGGATCGCATCGTCGATTCCACGCCGCAGTTCTTCGGCGTCAATCCAGCCCGGCTCAAGCGGGACTTCAAGACCCCCGATCCGTTGCGAGCCGACGGGCACAGCGAGTACCGCGCTGGAACGCGATTGCTTTTGCCGGAAGAACAAGCCGCCTACGAGTTGCTCGGCAGCCTGTCCGCGGAACAGACCAAAAAGACCGTCTTTCAATCGGACTGCCCCGACGACATCCAATGGCCGGGCGAACCACAACCGCATCGCAACGAGCCGGTCGGAATTGTGTCGGCGGATTTGAATGCCGATCAGCAAAAGAAGTTCGCTGCCATCCTCAGCGCATACTTTTCGACGATGCCCGAGTCGGTGGCGAAGGATCGTTGGCAAAATCTGATCGGTGCAGGGCTTGGCAAGATCCACTTCGGTTGGGCCGGCGGACAGGATCCAGCCGAGCAACACTTTTTCCGTGTGCAAGGCCCGACCTTCATCGCTGAGCTTTGCAACTTCCAAACCGATCCGGAAGGAAACAAAGCCAACCACATTCACTCCGTGTGGCGCGACTTGACCGGCGACTTCCATTTGCCGATCGAAGGTTGATGCGATCGGTCGCTTGCCGAAACAGCTTCGGCGCATCGTTTTGAGAACGGTTTCGGTGGCGCATGATCAACACCCTGTTTCTACCTGAACTTCGCGAAATGCTCTCGGAGGATCGCAAAGACGAACTCCGAGAGTTTTGCATTGCGCTGCACCCAGCCCGCACCGCAGAGTTCATGGAAGGTCTCGACAACGACGAGACGTGGCGTGTGTTGCAACATGCACAGCCGACGCTGCAAGCCGAGATCTTTCAATACTTCGAGCCGCGACGGCAAGTCGAACTGCTCGCCACGCAAGACGAAAAGCAAGTGGCGGTGCTCGTCACGCAACTCCCCGCCGACGACGCGGTCGATTTGCTCCGCGAGATGTCCGAAGAACGCGTGGATACCATCCTCGCGCTGGTGCCTGCCCCCGATCGGCGAGACATCCGCCGATTGCAGACTTTTGCAGAAGGCACAGCCGGCGCGTTGATGACGACCGAAGCCGCGTGCCTCGGTGAGAACCTGACGGTCCGCCAAGCCCTCGATGAACTGAGCCGGCAAGCGGAGCGATTGGAAACCATTTATTACATCTATGTCGTCGACGACACCAACCATCTGCGCGGTGTCGTATCGGGCAGGTTGTTGATCTCCGCCATCGGACGTCCCGAAACGCGGCTAGCCGACCTGATGAAGACCGACTTGGTGACGGTCAACGTTCGCGACGACCAAGAACAAGTCGCACAGAAGGTTGCCTTTTACAACATGCTGGCGGTGCCGGTTGTCGATGACCATCAGCACATGCTCGGGATCATTACCCACGACGACATCATCGACGTGGTCCGCGACGAAGCGGTCGAAGACGTCCAACGGATCGTGGCCGTGGAACCGCTCAACGATTCGTACTTGCGAATGCCGTTGCTGGTCCTGTCGTGGAAGCGAGGCATTTGGCTGTTGATTTTGTTCTTTGCCGCATTGTCGACGGCGTTTGCATTGCAGTACTACCAAGACTGGCTCAATCAATACGGATGGCTGGTGCTGTTCATCCCGCTGATCATCAGCAGCGGCGGCAATTCAGGCAGCCAATCCTCGACGTTGATCATTTCGGCCTTGGCGACCAAGGACATCGAACTGCGAGATTGGTCCAAGATCGTACAACGCGAATTGATCATGGGGTTGCTGCTCGGGAGCATCATGGCCAGCATCGGATATCTATGCGCACTGGTGATGGCTCCGCACCCGATGGATGCGCTGATCATTCCCATCACCGTTTTATGTGTCGTTTGTGTTGGGACATGCATGGGCAGCATGCTTCCGTTGACCTTCAAACGCTTTGGATTGGATCCGGCATTGATGAGCAATCAATTCGTGGCTGGATTGAGCGATCTGCTGGGGATTCTCATCTACGTGAATGTCGCGTTGCTGTTCCTCAAATAACCCGCACGGGAATGGCCATCGAGCATGACGGAGCGTCTCGCCCTCTCCACGCGACTGCAAGCCATTACGCATGCCCCCTACGGGCACTTCTTGAACCATCGTCAGATTTTTTCGCCCGATGGAGCCCGCGTCTACTTCGATACCCGCAATGCCGATCCGGAGATCCAGCGCACCTGCCGCATCGAATCGATCGATTGGCGCAGCGGCGATGTGCGCGTCGAATACGAAGTGCCTCGACCGAGCGAGTATGGGCCAGGGGTGGGTGCCGTGGTCTGCCATCCTCATCGCAATGCGTTGCTATTCATCCATGGATTGTACCGTTGCGATCAAGCCAGACCTTATGGCATGACCCGGCGGTTCGGCGCACTGCTCGATGTCCGTTTCAGCCGTTCGTTGGACTCCGAAATGAGCGCGTCGATGCGCACGGTGCTACCGATCGAGGGGCGTTATGTGATCAGCGAATGCCCGCGCGGTGGGCTGCGCGGCGGGACGCATGCGCATAGCTGGTCGCGCGATGGACGGTGGGTAAGCTTCACGTACAACGATGATGTGGTCGCATCGCGGCATGCGCGCGGCCAAGGTCCTCCGGATCGACGGACCGTCGGGGCGGTCTATTTGCCAAGTACTGATGCCGATCCATCGGCAATGCCCAATCCGCTCGCGCTCGAGGACGGCACACGTTGCGAAGAAGAATGGTCCGGGTTGGGTTGGGGGACGTTAGTGGCCCGTGTCACCGATTCACCGCGTCCCGGAAGCGATGACATCGAGCAAGCCTGCGAAGAATGCTGGGTCGAACATCGCCCGCTGCGAACCTTGGCTTTTTTGGGACGGGTGCGCGATGCGAATGGCCGCGCTATCGATGAAGTCTTCGTCGCCGAATGGCGTGAAGCCGATCGATCGGGCGGCGTTAAGAGCGAGACGGGGCTCCCCAGATCACCAGCCCAGAGCGATGACGAAGGGAGGCTGTTGCCTGCGTCCGACGCAGACCGCGATCCCGTGCAGTCCTTGCGAGTGCGGCGCGTCACCCGCACCGACGATGAGCCGCATCCCGGCGTATCGGGACCTCGCAACTGGTTGATCGCATCCCCCGATGGCCAGTATGTGTTCTTTCCCCAAAAGGATCCTCGCGGAGTGGTCCAGATCGCGCGAGCCGAACTGGATACTGGCGAAGTTACCCCGATCAGCCAGTTATCCGAATCGATTGAAAACCAGTTGTCCATCGATGCGGCCGGTCGAACGCTCACCGCCATTGTGGCTGGGGTGCCCGGGCAATTGGAAATCGATCGCGGCGCGTGGCAACCAATGCTGTCGGCAAATGCCATGAAGGGTCGGTCGGAGACGCCTCGCTTTTCGGGAGCGGTCCACTTTCTGCCCGATGGTTCCGGTTGGATCGTGCATGGATATCCGGGCGATCCGCAACATTCCTGGCTGCAGCTCTGGACGATTACCCTACACTGATGGTGGCGGACCAGGGCTGGTCCCGTTTTCGACGGCTTCCCTCGTGTTGCAAAGCCAACCGAGTTGCAAAGCCAACTCCCGCGACGAAAGCACGAACCACCATGCAACCCAGAAACCGTTCGCTCTCCGATTCGCAAACGAGCAACGGCACCCAAACGAGCATTGGCGGTGTCGTCCACGTTTACCAAAAGTACAACCCGAGCGAGTTCCCCAGTCCGCACGCCGAAGCTCCCGACATGCTGAGCGGCGCCTTTGAGCATGCATTGGCCTACGGCAGCTTTCGGGAACTGACGGAAGAGGAACTGGCGCGGGCTGTCGTCCTGGATCCGAGCCAGATCGCCGGACTCGGGCCGAGCATCGATGCGCTGCGCGCCATCTTGGAAGAACGCAAACGCAAGATTCTCGAAACCTACAACGTGGATGGCCTCGACAAAAAAGCCCAGGATCGGTTCGACAAACAGGCCCGCCGCGTGCGGCCACCGGCCAAGCTCAAACCCATCTACGAGCGGGCCGTGCGACTTCGGCAAATTTACTTGTTCGAACAACTATGGTACCAAGCAGACCGGAACGATCCGGGCTTTGCCAGCGATGTCTTGCAGACGATGGAGTCGCTTGGGGACAAGTACCAAATCGACGAACTGATGAGCCGCTACACCTTCACCGGCCGAGAGCGGGTGGACATTCCGCAAGCGATCGAGCTCAAGAAGGAACTCGAGCAGATCGATGCCTTGCTCAAGCAATTGGAAGAAGCCGCAAAGACGGCCCAAATCGGGTTGATCGACATGGAAGCCCTATCGCAGTTCGCACCTCCCGGAGACCTCAACGCACTGGAGGAGGTCCGCGAACGCGTTCAGAACATCGTCCGTGAATTGGCGGAGCGGCAAGGGTTGGAACGGGACAGCAACGGTGCGTTTCAGCTTACGCCCAAAGCCTACAAAACCTTTCAAGCCAAACTGCTCGACAGGATCTTTTCCAATCTTCAGGCCTCGCGCAGCGGAAGGCATACCGGTCGGATTGTCGGAGACGGCAGTGTCGAATTGCCCTCGACCAAGGAATACGAGTTCGGGGACTCGATCGCCAACCTCGACTTGGTGCAATCCGTCGTGAACTCCATGCTGCGACGTCCCGATGAACGTCCCGTTCGGCTGCGAAGCGAAGACTTGGAAGTCTTCAAAACGCGCAACTCACCCAAATGCGCGACGGTGGTCGTGATGGACATGAGTGGCTCGATGCGCTACGACGGGCAGTACATGAACGTCAAACGCATGGCGCTGGCGTTGCAGGGCTTGATCACCCGCGAGTATCCAGGCGACTTCTTGCGTTTCATCGAGATGTATTCGTTCGCCAAGTTGCGGCCGGCGGGGGAAATCCTCGACATGATGCCCAAACCGGTCACCATCCATCAACCCGTGGTGCGACTCAAGGCCGACATGAGCGACGCCGGGATGAGCGAGATGCAAGTTCCTCCTCACTTCCCCAACATCCAACATGCTCTGCGATTGGCCAGACAAAATTTGGCCACCGCCGATACGCTCAACAAGCAAATCGTTTTGATCACCGACGGGCTGCCGACGGCACACTTCGAGGAGTCGATGCTGTATTTGCTCTATCCGCCCGATCCGCGAACGGAGCAACAGACCATGCGCGAAGCGATGCTGTGCGCCCGCGATGGCATCACCATCAATTTGTTCTTGGTGCCCAGTTGGTCTCAATCCGAAGAGGACATCCGATTTGCCTATCGCATGGCCGAGCAAACCAAAGGGCGGGTTTTCTTTACCAGCGGTGACAATCTCGATCGATTCGTGTTGTGGGATTACTTGGATCGCAAACGTGAGATCCTCGGATAGTAGATTACTTTCCTGTAGTCATTAGTAGAACTTCAAGAACTACGTGATTGTTTATTGCGTTTCCAATAGTGATTGCCGTTCCGGCGATGGATTCACAATCATTACAATAGACTGGTCGACCGGCAACTCGAGTCCCCCCTCGCGCTTCGAATCCAGTGTCATCGCCCCAATCCAACCCGGCTTCTTCGTCTACGGACCCGCACGCACCTGATTCCCAATCGCACTCGGAACGGATCGCGCACGCGATCGAACATGCGATTCACACCTTGCCCTCCCAAGGTCCGATCGCGATCTTTGTGCACCACAACACGCTGCACGCGTTTGAGCATTTGCCCTTTGAGCAAGCGGTGGTGGCGGGCGGAAGCAAATACCAAAGCGAACCGTACTTCTCGGAGGAACGGTTTCGCGAAGAGTACGAACGCCAGCGCATCAAGGACGAGGATATCGATGAAGTCCTGCTAAAGGATCTTGGCGATCAAGCCAGTGTTCCCGTTACCCTCGATACCACGCGGTACCAGCTTCGCCGCATGATGCTGGGCCATGTCATCCGCAACGGCCCCGACCATGAACTGCGTTGGTTTATGGCGGAGACCAATGCGCTCGACCAATTCCGCCGCGATGCGCCGACCACATCCGTCGTCTCGATGGTCGAATCCGTCAAGCGCTGTTTAATGCATGCCGACTCCCATGAGCGCGCACCCTCCACCATCGATAGCGAGTTGGAGCGACTCCGCTTCGAAATCGATCCCAAGCCGTTGCATGCATGGAGCCAAGCGCGATGGGCGCAATTGACGCTGCGATGGTTGCATCGCGTGTGCAAGCAAGGCGCTCAAATGGTCGGCGAAGTAACGCTCGACCAAGTCGCGGTGCACCGCCACGCCGACATCGTCCGAGCTAGTTGGAGCTTTGATTGCGATGTGCGCGCGGATGAATTGCTCGTCCGTTTTTTGCCGAGCTATACCGACCAAGGCTTTGCACAATGGAACATGCCTGGACGAAGCCGCGGGCTTTACGATGCGTTTGTTGAGCTCTACGAACCGGTATCCATGCTTACAGAGCCGTGGAAACGCACCTTGGCAACGCTGATCGCCGACGACCGTCGCTGCAGCCGCAGGCCGATGGATTCGATCGAGCATTCCTTAGCCGCTCTCGGAGTCCCAGTGGATCGATGGGACGATTTCATCGAGAGCACCCTGCTGGCACTGCCTGGCTGGAGCGGCATGATCTGGCAACTCGAAAGCAACGCAGAATGGACTCCACGCCCCGCAGCCAAGGGGACATCGGCAGAGCTATTGGCTGTCCGGTTGCTGTTGGATCGAGCTTCGCTGACCGAACTGCTTCGCGAACGCTTGCCCAGCGAGCGCTTTGAATCGCTGGTCGCATCGGGCGTGTCCCTCGACAAACTGGCCGAATGCTTGAACTTTCACGAGCGTCGCCGAGTCCGCCAATCGGTTGAGCAGCGGGCGTTTATCTTGTTCCAAGTCGCCCAATTGCTCGGCTGGCCTCCCGATGCGATGTCGCAATGGACCGGGGAGCAATGGCAACAGGTGATGGACGAGATCAGCAATTTTGGTTCCATGGAACGAAGGCGTCTGTTTCAGATGGCGTATGAAAGGAACTACCGTACGCAATTGCTGGATGCCTTGGCAACTCAACCCTTGCGAACGTCTCGAGACTCCAATGCGATCTCATTCCAATTGATTACGTGCATCGACGATCGCGAAGAGTCGTTTCGACGCAATCTCGAAGAGATCGAACCGGAGGTCGAAACGTTTGGCGCGGCGGGCTTTTTCTCGGTTCCTATGTACTTTCGATCCGCATCCGACGCGCACTATATCCCGTTGTGCCCGGTCGTGGTCAAGCCGCAGCACTTTGTGGATGAGATCGGAACGTTGTCGCAACAGGAGCTTCAGCGCCGTCAAGCCGAAGCGCGCCGTGTATTGGGATATGCCTCGCACCGCATTCACCTAGGCAGCCGAACCCTCGCCGCCGGAGTGATCACGTCTCTTTTGGGATCGGTCGCCAGCCTCCCCATGGTCGCGCGCGTGCTCGCTCCGCGCCTGACGTCTCAGTTTCGCACGATGATCGGACGCATCATGCGTCCCAATCAAGCCACCATGTTATGCATCGAGCGCATGGATAGCTCGAACGCTCGGCAGCAAAATGCGCTCCCTGCTCCCAAGCTCAAGCAGGGGTTCACGCACGAAGAAATGGCCAACATGGTTGAACGCTTGCTCGGCGATCTCGGGCTGAAGCGATTTTCAAGGCTGGTCATCATGCTCGGTCATGGTTCGAGTTCTCTCAACAACCCGCATGAATCCGCCTACAATTGCGGAGCCTGCGGTGGGGGACGCGGGGGCCCCAACGCCCGCGCCTTTGCCTTGATGGCCAACGATTACCGCGTACGCCGCATTCTCGAACAGCGCGGGACGGTCATTCCCGAAACCTGTGTCTTCGTCGGCGGATACCACAACACATGCACCGATTCGATCGAGTACTTCGACATCGATCGGCTGCCGCCCAGCCACCAGATGGAGTTTCTCGAAGCCAAAGCAAAACTCGACGACGCGCGACGGCTGAACGCTAGGGAACGCTCCCGCCGATTCCATTCCGCGCCGGTCGATATGACACCAGAAGAAGCCCTCAAGCATGTCGAAGGGCGGGCCGAAGATCTCGCCCAAGCTCGTCCCGAATACAACCACGCGACCAATGCCGCATGCATCGTCGGACGCCGCGATCGCACCCGCGGCTTGTTCATGGATCGCCGAGCGTTTTTGACCAGTTACGACCCGACCACCGACGGTCCCGATTGGCCGATCTTGATGCGGATTTTGCAAGCCGTCATTCCCGTGTGTTCGGGCATCTCCCTGGAGTACTACTTCTCCACCGTAGACAACGTCGGCTATGGGTGCGGGTCCAAACTCCCACACAACATCACCTCATTGCTCGGTGTCATGGAAGGAGCCGCGAGCGACCTACGGACCGGCCTGAGCCAGCAAATGGTCGAGATCCACGAGCCGATGCGAATCCTGTTCGTCATCGAGACCACCCCGGAAGCGATCCTCTCCATCATGGCTCGCAATCCTAACCTGGACATGTTGATTCGCAATCGTTGGGTTCAGATCGCCACCCTCGCGCCGGACTCCAACCGCATCGAGATCTACGACGAGGGACGCTTTGTCCCGTATCAACCGATCGCTCCGACCTTGCCCAAGATCCCGCATTCTCTGGCGTTGTATCAGTACCAACGCGGGCATCTCCCTTTTGCCGTGATTGCTGGGAGTTAAGCCCCGATGATCGATTTTCTCAGCTTCTTAGTGATTGCGTCCCCGATTGTGACGCTGCTCATCCTGAGCGTGACCGGTCTGATTCAACAGCCGTTGCCGAGCGTCGCCGTCGATCGGATTACCAAGGCCAATGTCACGATCGGGCTACTGGCCTCGTTCGGGATTTTGGCTTGGATGCTGTGGACGGGGCATCGCGTCCGCGTCCTCGATCTGGGGAATCTCGTCGATATTGAGAAAGAGCATCTCCATTTCCATTTGGAGTTCATCTTCGATCGATTGAGCTTGCCCATGATCATCATGACGTTTGTGTTGGTGGGGGTGATCGGATCGTTCGCCAACATCTACTTGCAAGACGACGCCGGATACCATCGATTCTTCCTTTGCTTCTCTGTGTTTCTCGTCGGGTTGATATTCGCGTTTCTGGCGGGAACGATTGAGACGTTGTTTTTGGGATGGGAGTTGGTTGGGCTCTCCAGCGCCTTGCTGATCGCGTACTTTCACGAGCGGCCGGCCCCGGTCCAAAACGGATTGCGAGTGTGGGCAATTTATCGCGTTGCCGACGCTGCGTTTCTGGCGGCCGCGATCGCTATGCATCATCAAGTAGGGCAGGGAGAGTTTTTGAGAATGACGGGGTCGGCACCTTGGCCCGACGGCGTATCCACCCTTGGACCTTGGACGTCGTTTCTATTTGGAGGGTTGCTCTTGGTTGCGGCGGCAGGCAAATCGGGATTGATTCCCTTTTCCGGTTGGTTGCCTCGCGCGATGGAAGGCCCTACCCCGTCCAGCGCGGTCTTTTACGGGGCGCTTTCGATCCACTTGGGAGCCTACCTGCTGCTTCGGGTTTCGCCGATCGTGGCAGAGTCCGTCATGCTGCGAGTGATGTTGGTCGCATTGGGAGCTGCGACCGCCATCGTGGCGGCTGCGATCTCCCGCGTGCAGACCGATGTCAAGAGTGCGTTGGCTTATTCGTCGGTATGCCAAGTCAGCATCATCGTCATGGAGATCGGGTTCGGGCTGTGGTACTTGGCCCTGGTGCACATGATCGGTCATGCCTTTTTACGATCGTTGCAACTCCTTCGTGCACCGACGCTGCTGCGAGATTATCGATCGCTGGAGAATGCGATCGGAGGTAGATTGGCACATCATCCAGAATTGGAGCCCGTTGGGACCGACAGCCCGTGGAAGCAGCGACTGTATCGATTTGCCCTCGAACGCGGATACATGGACTCGATGATCGATTTGATGGTCGTCCGCCCCTTTGTCGAATGTTTCCGTTTCTTTGAACGCATCGAAGATCGCTGGATGATTTTTTTGGAAGGGAATGCAGCGGTCGGGACGGGAGCGGTCGGGACTGGGCAGCGTCAACTTCCATCGCCTGCGAGTGAGAACGATCCTGCGTTGATCTCGGGAACGGGAGCACATCGTTCATGAACTTGCCCTGGTATGAGATATTGGCGTTGATACCGTTGCTCGGTGGGGTGTTGCTGCTGCGGCGCATGGAGGCTGGGCGAGCTCGCGCGATCTGCATCGGATTTTCTGGGATCGCATTGATCTTGGCGTTGGCCTTGGATTTGACAGTCGTCTCTGCAGATGTGCGGTGGTTGGATCGCGTATCGACGCAGCCTTGGATCCACATCGATGAATTCAATCGGCCGCTGTTGCCGTTGACGGCGCTGATCTACTTCTCAACGTTGTTGGCGACGGTCGGTCACAAAGCTCAAAAGTTCTCGTTTAGCGGTGCGCTCTTTAGCGAAGCGATCACTCTGTCCACGCTTTCGACCGATTCACTCGTCTGGATGATCGTCTTGCAAAGTTTGGGTGTGATCCCGATTTGGTTCGAGCTGAAGGCGCGAGGTTATTCCGGACGCGTTTACGGATTCCATCAATTGCTCTTTGTCCTGTGCTTGATTCTCGGCGGGTTGCTCTACGCGCCGTCGAATGGGCCCGCAATGAGTTTGAGCGTGAGCTTGCTGACCGTCGCGGTGCTCATTCGAAGCGGTGCGTTACCGTTTCACGTTTGGCGCATCGATTTGTTTCAGAAGGCGACGTTTGGCTCGGCGATTCTGTTCGTATCGCCAATGATGGGAGCCTACATCTGCATGCGTTGGGTGCTGCCGAGCGAACCGGACTGGGCCCTGCACACGATCAGCTTTCTGTCGTTGGCCACCGCCGTCTATGCAGCCGGCATGGCGCTGATTCAAAATGACGGGCGTCGATTCTATTGCTATCTGTTCCTGAGCCACTCGTCGCTGGTGTTGGTGGGGTTGGAATTGGCAACACCGATCGGAATCGCCGGAGCCCTCAGCATGTGGGTTTCCGTGG
This sequence comes from Pirellula sp., assembly GCA_046318495.1. GTDB lineage: Bacteria > Planctomycetota > Planctomycetia > Pirellulales > Pirellulaceae > JBKCUI01. Next base: position 34,456 of record JBKCUI010000156.1, read on the forward strand.
GCGTGGCACTGACGAGTTTCGGTATCACCATGCGATGCATCGAAGCGCGTGTCGGCCGAATTGACCTGGGACGCTACTATGGGCTCTACAACCATATGCCGACCATGGCAGCCTTCTTTTTGCTAACGGGTTTGGCCAGCGTCGGCTTCCCATGCACGATTGGGTTCGTCGCAGGGGAATTGCTGACCGAGAGCGTCATCGCCTATTCGCCGTGGGTCGGCTGGCTGGTGGTGTTGGCGATGACCTTGAATGGCATCGCCATCATGCGAGCCTATTTCCGGGTCTTCACCGGGACGAAGCATGTCACCTCCATCCCGATGAAAAGCCAACCGGAAGAACGATTCGCCATCATCGTGATGACGTTGTTGATTTTGGGTGGCGGACTGTATCCACAACCGGGTGTGGAAGCGAGATACCGCGCAGCGGTGCATCTTTTGGAGAACTACCATCGCGGGACGCCGACCGATGGCGACGCCCACGCGAGCGTCCACGACGCAGGCGAATAGCCCCGATGGCGGCTTATTGCATCGGGACGAATCCGTACTTGTAAACGGTCTCGGTGCGTTCAAATCCGATCGACCTATAAAGACGGATGGCTGCCGAGTTATGCACGGTGACCTCAAGCGTAACGCTACGGCATCCCACATCTTGAAACCCGAGCAGCGAGCGACGGATCAGTTCGCGGCCGATGCCATGCCCGCGCCATGCCGGGACGACTCCGATGTTTTGAATCGCACCGATCGACGGTCCGGTGCGCAACCCTTGAATGGTCCCTACCACGCTCTCGCTGAGGGTTCCTGCGTTCGCGATTGCCAACCACGTTGCTTCGGGGACAAAGTTGGGCTTGGCGACGATGTCTCGCATGAGCTGCTTGCAACCTTCGCGATCGGCCAAGCACGGAAAGACATTGCCGTCCATTTCGAATCGAAAACTCTCCCACTTGGCAAGCGCATGCAAGCCGACCAAACGCGGATGCCACGGCAGCCATTCCACGGTTTTGGTGGGATCGACGGCAGACGATGGGGCCGGCGCTGGCGAGGGGGCGATGGAATCCACCTCCATTTGCATGCGATATCGCTTGAAAAACACGCTGTTTGACATCGTAGAAAAGGAGATGGAATCAACAACTTCTGCAACCGGCACTCCAGCGGGGGGAACCGATCCCCTCGATGCAATCGGTAAATCCTGGAGCACTCCTCCCAGCGGGCAGCACGTCCAATCGGAAATCCAGCCGAGATCTCTCGAATCCACCCAGTTCATTTCGTATACTGAACGGAGGCGTATTCTGCCACCAGTATGCAGAGATTTCGCGGAAAATGCCACTCGTTAGATCTGCTGAAATCGACGAACCAAGTTGGATAGAACACATCGACAAGACATCGATTGCGAGGTCCCTCATGATGCGATCACGTTCCCTACTCCAGCATTTCACAGGGATCAATTGTGCTGAAGGCCGCTTGCGATGGAGTTGCATTGCGCTGTGCGGGATAGCGGTCAGCGGACTCCATGGACGTGCTGACGTGGTAGAACTCCGAGATGGCGGAGTGATCACGGGAAAGGTCTTGAATCCAGATAAAGGGGCCATCGTCAAAATCGAAAGCGACGATGGAAACGTCGTCGAAGTCGATCGCAAGCTCGTCAAGATTCGAAAAACGCTCGATCACAATCTCGACTATGCCAAGAAAGTGGTCGAGCAAGGCGATGCCGTCGAGGACCATCGCACCATCATCGAGCATTGCGATTCGCGGCAACTGGTCACATTGGCCAACGCGCATCGCTAACGACTCGTCGAATTGGATCCCAACGATCGCAGCGCTTGGGAACATATGAAGTACTTCAAGGACGACACTACCGGCAAGTACATGCGTCGTGAAGTCGTCAATCAGCGGCGAGGCAAGATCAAGGGTGACAAAGGACTCTGGTACACCTGGGAGGAAAAGGCCCTTTTGGATATGGATCAAAAGGTGACCATGCAGCGAGTGGCCGCAGAAAAGGAGTTCACTGCACGGCTCAAAGGACTGCAGAGCACAGCGCCACAAAAGCTCGCCGAATCGCAGGCCTACTTCGCCAGCCTCAACAATCGTCTTTTGATCAGCAAGATCGCCAAAATGTATCGCGAGGCGACTTCCGGAGAGCGAGCGTTTTATCTGGGAGTTCTTAAGCAGATGCCACCGCGTTCGGTCACCCCTACTTTGATTAGTATCGCGATGGAGGATCGAGATCTCAACGTCGTCAACGAATGCCTCGATTTCATGGCCGCAGGGGATGACGTGGTCCGGGAGATGGCGGTGAACGCCTTTGCTGCCAACCTGCCCAACAAAAACAAACGGGATAGGGCAGCCTACTGCATGATTCCTTTTCATGACAAGCGGTTCATCGGCGCGCTGATCAGTTCGCTGTTGTCGTCCGACATGGTGCGACCCGCCGGTCCTCCAGGCAGCACGAATGCGGGCGTTTCGACGAACGGCGGTGTTGCATTTTCCAACGGTGCACCAGCACCGCAGCAACGCATCAATCAACACAAAGATGTATTGGCTGCTTTGCAGAACTTGACCCAAGAGAATTTCGGCTACGACATTCTCGAATGGCGGCGTTGGTTTGCTCGGACCTATGCCTTCGAGAATCTCGATCTGCGACGGGACGAGAACTGATTGCGCGTCGCAGTCCTTGAATTCATCTGCGGTAGCGGTCTGTTTCGCGCCGCCCAGTCGGCCGAAGATCTGGATGGATCGGCCAGCTTGTTGCAAGAAGGCTACGCGATGCTCTTCGCGCTCGCCGCCGACTTGAATCGCTCCGGTCATGAAGTGGCAACGGTGCTCGAAGCATCGATCGCCGATTGGGTCCGGGAGCGATGGCAGGGGACCTTCCCATGCCATGCAACTCTCCTATCTGCCAACGAACAGGAAGCCGCTCCAGATCGGCTGGCTGCTTACCTGGAATCCTGGCATCGCGTCGCGGCAACCTGCGATGCAACGATCGTCATCGCTCCCGAACTCGATGGCACCCTAATCGAAGTCATCGGGTTTTTGCGTGCACGAGGGATCGCAGTCATCGCGCCGTGCGAACGCTTTCTTCAAGCAACCTCGGATAAGCTCGCCACGAGTGAGCATTGGTCGCGAGCTGGGATCCCTCATCCTGCAACCTGGCGACTCGATCGATGGGTCGAGGAACGTGTCGAGCACACATGGTCCGCCGACGCACCGCACCGGGGCAATGCGATCCAAGGTTGGGTGATCAAGCGACGCATGGGGGCAGGTGGCGTGGACTTGCAACGCTGCCCGGCTGCATCGCACGTGCATCGCTTTGCGCAGGCACTTCAACAAGGCACAACCAACGAGTACGAGTTGGGAAATCGCCAAGCATGGCTAGTGCAGCCTTGGCTCGACGGAAAACCAGCAAGCATGGCGGTGCTTGCCAGCGGCGAGCACCGCACCGTGTTGGGAGCCATGCAACAACATTTATCGATGAGCGACGACCAAGGCATAAGCTACCAAGGGGGCTCCGGACCGCTCGAGGATGCGCCGATCGAAAGGCTGCAGTCCTTTGCCGATCAAGTCCTCGCTGCGATCCCAGGCCGGGCCCAGGGTTGGATCGGAATCGACTTTGTAGTGACCCGCTCCGGGCAGTGGCACGCGATTGAAGTCAATGCGAGGTTGACGTCGAGTTATCTCGGATACCGCGCATGGTATGGGGCAGGACTTGCGCAATCGCTTACCACCGGCTCCGCGATTCCTGAGGTGCCGAAAAACCTTGCTCCGTCCAGCTTTTCCGTGGCGGATTTCCGTGGATAATGGAGAGCAGCCTTGCTGGTAGCGGGTTGACTCCATGCTAAGCTGGCAATCGCTTTCCCACCTTCTACGACGCTCGTAGCCCTCCAACCTTTGCGGCGGGGCCAATTGTCCTCGTGCAGTCCACCACCATGATATTTTCCAAGCGATCTTATGGGCGATGCATCGCACTCGCCATCCTCGGGCTTTTCGTCTCACGCGCCCAGTGCGGCGATGTCGACTTTCAAAAGCAGATCCAACCGATCTTGGCCGAGCATTGTTGGCATTGCCATGGAGTCGATACCGGAACGCGCGAAGGAGGGCTGCGTCTGGACACACGCGATGGAGCGGTAGCCGGTGGAGAATCCGGTTCGCCTGCCATCGTTCCAGGCAAGTCGCTCGAAAGCGAACTGATCCGACGCATCACTTCGACCGATCCCGACTCGGTCATGCCGCCGCCAACGCACGGCGCGCGATTGAGCGCGGACGAAATCGAACTGGTCAAGCTGTGGATCGACGGTGGGGCCAATTATCAGAAGCACTGGGCCTTTGTGCCTCCCGATCCGCTCCGGCTGCAATGGAAAGCGGGCTTGCCGAATGCCGGACTGGTGGATCGGCATGTGAACCTCGCCCATCAATCCCGCGGCTGGACCGCCAATCCCAAAGCCGAATCGTGGGAACTTTGCCGTCGTGTTTACTTGGATCTGATCGGTATCCCTCCTTCGCCCGAGCAAGTCCTCGCGTTCGAGCGTGAAGGGATCGACGCGACGGTGGCCCGGCTGATCGACGATGCGCGTTATGGAGAGCGATGGGCGCGGCCGTGGCTGGACGTCGCAAGGTACTCGGATACCATTGGCTACGAAAAAGATCTTCAACGCGAGCAGTGGGCGTGGCGGGATTGGGTCATCGATGCCCTCAATCGCGACATGCCTTACGACCAGTTCGTCATCGAACAACTAGCCGGAGACTTGCTCCCCAATGCCACGCAGGAGCAACTCATCGCAACCGGCTTCCTGCGCAACAGCATGATCAACGAAGAGGGAGCGATCGTCCCCGAACAGTTAAGTATGGTCGAGTTGTTCGATCGCATGGACTGCTGGGGCATAGCAGTCCTCGGCATGTCGCTGCCATGCGCGCAGTGCCACTCGCACAATTTAGATCCGTTCACGCAGGATGAGTACTACTG
>JBKCUI010000157.1:0-4075 GCA_046318495.1 Pirellula sp.
GGACGGAGCCTCGCCCTCCCGCTTGCCGGTTTCCCATCATCATCACGTCAGCTAACAGCATCCAGGCTCGGCAGGAGCCTCGCCCTCCCGCTTGCCGGTTTCTCATCATCATCACGTCAGCTAACGGCATCCAGGCTCGGACGGAGCCTCGCCCTCCCGGATGCAGGTTTACCCTCGCATTGCCGCATAAAAGCATCCTCCAAGCTCGGATGGAGCCTCGCTATCCCGGGGGCCAAACACCCCTTATCCGCCTCTCATTTGCTAGCGTTTCACCAAGGATTTTCTTGAGATTCGGCTTGACGAGCACCCCCGTTTCGGGACACGTTGTTGAGGCTGTGAGACGGCGGGAGCGACCCAAGTCCCGTCAACGCTCGAAGGCCTAACGCTTCGAACGCATCGCAGCGATCGTAAGGCACCGCCGGTCAGGAGGACCGAGGGCCAATTTCGATTCGATCATCCGCAAACTCGGCATGGAGGCCTGGCCACGTGGACGCATCTGCTCGTATCTCTGTCTCGCTCAAGCAACTCTTCCCTCAATCGCAAATGGTCGGCGCCGACGATGTGATCTGCACCGCTTGCGATCAGCATCCCGAGTCCCCCATGACCGAATGGGTCTTCGCTGCCGGTGTCAGCGATTGGACCCACCCCGACCTCGATGTGGCCACCGCCATCGCTCACGGTGCGTGCGGCATCCTCACCGAACAACTGCTCCCCAGTTCGGTCCCTCAATGCATCGTCCCCAATGTCCGCGATGCCTACGCTCGCTTGAGCATGGCCCTCGCCAATCAACCGTGCGAAAAGATCCTGACCATCGGCGTGGTCGGCACGCATGGCAAGACATCTTCGGCCTTGATGGTCGCTTCGATGCTCAAGAAGATCGGCAACCGCGTCGCCTACATGACCAGCCTCGGTGGCAGCGATGGAAAATCGACGGGACTTCCCGCCGACCCGTGCGCCGATGCCATGTCGATCGCCCAATGGTTGGAACGAAGCGTCGGGAACGAAACTCCCGCTGCCGTGATCGAGATCAGCGATGAGATGCTGCAAAGCCATGCTGCCTGCGGCGTGGAATTCGATGTTATCGTCTTTACGAGTCTTCGCAAAAGCCAACGCACCGACACGCTTCAGTCTCGCGGCATCGAGCATGGCATGAGCAAGCTCTTGCATCAGCTCAAGTCGCATGGCGTGGTGGTCTACAACGCCGACGACGCGCGCCTCAATCGCTGGATGAATCGCAACCAACCCGCGGCCATCAGCTATGGCCTCGATGCGGACGCCGATGTCTCCGGCCGGCGCATGCGATCGCATGTCGGCGAACAATCGGCCATGGTCTCGGTCGGCAACTGCGTCGCACCGTTGACCAGCACCATCCTAGGCGACCACAACATGCGCCACATGCTCTCGGCCATCGCGGTCGGTTACTCCCTGGGGCTCGAACTCTATGAGACCGTTCAAGGAGTCGAACGGCTCCAGCGCATCCCCGGCCGCATGCAGCGCGTTCCCGGCGACATCCACTGCCGCGTCTACGTCGATGCGGCCGATCAAGCCGACCGGCTCGCTGTCGCGCTGCATAGCCTCTCCCGCGATGGCACCCCGGTGCTGTGCGTCGCCGAAGTTCCCGATGCAGCAACTCCGGAACAACTCTCCGCATTCGGTCGCGTCCTCGAACGAGCGGCCAGCTACGTCATCTTGACCCAAAGCCGCCGCTCGGTGCGCTTCGGTCAAAAGGCCGTCTGGCAAGTCCTCGACGGCTGCGAACGCCCAGCCGCCGTGCAAATCGTCCCCAACCGCAAAGCCGCCATCGACATGGCTATCCGCTCCGCCCGACCCGGCGAAGCCATCTTGCTCGCCGGCTGGGGGGCCAACCGTTGGACCAACGACCAATCCCCCGAACCCCAAACGGACTTGGAAGTCGCCAACAGCTTGCTCGTCGAGTTCGCGCACGAACCGGCTCCAGAAGAAGCCGCCGTGGCCATGCAACCCGCCCTCCGCGTCTTTCGCGGTCGCTCTGCGTAATCCAGGCACGGTAGTGTGAGCAAGCTCCCCGATCGCCCATTCGAGACTTGGGCAACCCGCGCCGATGAGCTACACTAGCGGCCGACTGGGACCGTAGCTCAATGGTTAGAGCAGGGGACTCAAGCGATGCCGGTGGGGGCTGCTCGCGCAGTACACCGACATCGAAACTGGGTTGCGAAGCAATCGCGAACGGAACCCATCGCGGAGGATTCCGCGGTCCGTTCGCCCGCTTCGTAGAATCTGTCAAATTCGGGGAAGGCTTCCGGCGCGGCATGCGAAATGCACTCATCGAGTGCGTGCTGCGACCCGCGCCGTGGCTAATCCCGAGCCAAGTCCGCCACCCGGCGGAAAGGTGTAGAGACCAGACGGCAGACACGCTCGGCACGGAAGCTCGCGTGAAGGGATGGTCCAGACCCCAAACTCGAAAGAGGCAGCGCAAGCTGCAGTGGTATGCATAATCCCTTGGTTGCAGGTTCGAATCCTGCCGGTCCTATTGGGTTGTAATGTCGCCCAATCCATCCTCACCCTCTATCCCTCCTTCGTCGCTCGTTCATGCAACATCTCGCCCCTTATTCCGATGCCATCGAAGGCTTGCGACGCGTCGGTCACCAGTTCTGGACTCGCGGTTGGTCGCTGGGAACATCGAGCAACTACAGCGTCGTTGTCGGACGCGATCCTTTACGATTGCTGATCACCGCCAGCGGCAAGGACAAAGGCCATCTGGGCGAACACGATTTCGTCTTGGTCGATGAGAACGGCCGCTCCGCCGTCGAAGGCCAACCCAAAAGCAGCGCCGAAACGCTGTTGCACTGCCTCGCCGCCAAACACGGCGCCAACGCAGTCCTTCATACCCATAGCATTTGGGGCACGCTCCTTTCCCAGCACTTTGCGCCGGTAGGTGGCATTCGCATCAGCGGCTTTGAAAGGCTCAAGGGACTCGATGGCATCGGCACCCACGAAGCCAGCGTCTGGATCCCGATCTTCGACAACACCCAAGATATCCCGGCGTTGGCGGTGCAAGTCGAACAGTACTTGAACGATCACCCCGACGAACGCTGCTGGGGGTACCTCATCCGCCGCCACGGAATGTACACCTGGGGCAAAGACCTCGCCGAAGCCGCCCGTCACATTGAGATCCTCGAGTTCCTCTTCGAGTGCCTCGGCCGCTCGACCAAACTCGATTAGGTCCCATCAGCCGCTTTGGCGTTAGCCGCGAACGCAGCCTATCCCAACCCGACGCGTTAGCGAGGGATTTCCACGCCTGTCCCCTTCGCAACCCCGAACCCTTGCTCGCGCCTTGCGAACTTGCGCAATTCGCTTCGCGATTCCCCTTAGTTTTTCGTACTCTTACTCCGCGCTAGCAGTACTCGTACTCGATGACACGGCATCGAGCAGCTTCCCCATCCCAACCCGATGCGTTAGCGAGGGATTTCCACTCCTATCCCCTTCGCAACCCCGAAGCCTTGCTCGCGCCTTGCGCATTTCGCTTCGCGATTCCCCTTGGTTTTTCGTACTCGTACTCCGCGCTAGCAGTACTCGTACTCGTACTCGATGATACGCCAACGAGTACGAGTACCATTTCATTGAGCACGAGCACGAGGGGAACCCACCCTGCGCAACTTCAAAACGCGCAAGCGAGGGATTTCTACGTGGCTCCTCCTCTGGACGACCCTCCCCCTTGCTGGCGCGTCGGGCTTGTAATGCATGCAATGCACGAAGATCGGGAGGGCGAGGCTCCTGCCGAGCTAAACGTCGAAAGCGAGATGCGATTCGTCTTTCAGGTAAACCAAACCCGCATGTGTCGGTTCGGCAGGAGCCTCCCCCTCCCGTATCGAAAACGTCGCGAGGATACCATCCCGACGCACAATTTTTCAAGTTGCGCAATTCAAGTCTCATCCTATTTCGCTTCGCGATTCCCCTTGGTTTTTCCTACTCGTACTCGAAGATAGGGCAACGAGTACGCGTACGAGTACCATTTCATTGAGTACGAGGGGAACCCACAGTGCGCAACTTCAAATTCCCAAAACGACGATCGGAACGATGCGACTTGGTATCCTTC
>JBKCUI010000158.1:0-5203 GCA_046318495.1 Pirellula sp.
AGGGGTGGTCGTGGCATTTGTTGCAGTTGAACCTTACGGCCAAGAACAGGTGGGTTGAATTCTCGACGGCCTCTTCGGGTGTCCGCAGGATCTGGTAGTAGGAGGCTGCAGGATTCTCGCGGTTCGAGCCCGATGCAGTGAGGATCTCGTAGACAAATTTGTCGTAGGGTTTGTTGGTCGCAAAACTATTTCGGATCCAGTCTTTGAATTTCGATGCACCTTCTTTGCCGAGGAACTTCGAGTTAACTTGCAACAGATCCGACCACTTGTTGGTCCAATGATCGACAAAGGCTTCGCTTCCCAATAGCTCATCGATCACCCGTTCGCGTTTGGACCGGCTCTCTGCTGGATCGGCGAGGAACGCCTTGACCGCTTCCGAGCTCGGTGGCATGCCGGTCAAATCGAGCGTCACCCGACGAAGGAAATCGGTGTCGCTGCACAACTCCGAGGGTTGGATCTTCATGCGTTCCCACTTTTGGGCCACGAAGCGATCGATGGGATTGTCGGATGCGACGGCCACGCTCTGGAACCCTTCTCGGTTCCCCATGACCGTCAACGTCGTGGCCGCATAGGCTCCTTCGTAACGCGCCAGCACAGGGACTTCACCCCGTCGCAACGCTTGCACACGAGCGCCTTCGAGGACGGCTCCAACTTCGGTGTTGCCCGATTCCAAGAACGCTTCGCGGGTGACATCGCGCGTCTTGCCATCGGCATACGTAGCCACCACGCGCAATTGTTGGATGCTACCAGGCAATCCGAGCACCGGATTGATCGGCGAGATGCTGATGCCGGTGACGCGAGGAGTAGCCGACTCTAGCTTGGCACCCGCTGCAATCCACTGCCTGAGGACCAACGCATGGTTGTCGCCAGGCTCGATCAGCTTGCCGCCGACGTGGGGCACGATGCCGAGCGGTTTGGTCAACATCAACGAGTCGATCGGCGATGCTGAATTGATGCGGCGACCGGCCAAATCATCCGCCAGCGAACGGACGTCGTACGGCGCGTCATAGCCTCGCAACGAAAGCTTGAAGCCGTTCTTGCCTGCCTGCGCACCGTGGCATGTCCCCGCGTTGCAGCCCAATCGCGACAAGGCTGGATTGACGTCCCGAATGAAGTCGACGGCGTAATCGGATTGGACCGCGGCGCGGACCGGGATGTCGTGCGCGTGTTGCCCCAATCGGACCGCGAGGGTGCCTTCACCGCTCGATAGCGGCTGAACCCAACCTCGCTCGGATACCCATGCAAGCGCTTCGGGAACGGCATAGGTGGCTTGCGACGTGACGTCGACTTTTTCGCCCGAATGCAATTGCGCGGTAACGACGATTTGCGCGGAATCGTTCCACGCTTGGAAGTCGATGTTGGTCGGCTCGACAGCGATCGCTGCAATTTGATCGAGGCTGACCGGATGATGCACCAACTCACCGGCGGCCGGCGGAGCAGCCGTTCGCTCCGCGTGATGAACTGCGGCCAACGTTTGCAATCGCTCGCGGCGAAGGTTGGCGAGCGAGCCTTGATCGACGGGGGAAGCGGCCCCTTGCGGAGTCACGTCCAACTCAATGATCGGCTTGCTATCGACCACGCTCCAGACTCGCAGTTTGCCATCTGCAGAACCGCTGGCCAACCGGCCGTTGGCATCGAGTGCGATCGCATAGACGGCAGCATTGGGGACTTCGAACGTCGCCACCAGTTGTGGTGCGTCGGTGATGTACTCTTGTAGCTTCTTGCGTTCTGCTGCATTGCGTTTGGCAGCTTGCTTGGCTTGGATGGCCTTGATGTCGTCGGGCAGCTTGGCTTCGATGTCGTATGACCACACCTTGATCAAACTCTTGGAGTCGACCGTCGAAGCGGCAGCCAAGTACTTGCCATCGGGGCTGACAGCCACATCGAAGATCCGTCCTGGCATCGGCTCCAGTTGTCGGACGAGGTTGGCGTCGTCGCCGATGACGCGGGCGGTCTGACGGAACACGCGATAGATCTTGGGCACGCCGTCGGCGCTACCGACGACGATCTCGTCGCGCAGCGGATGGCGAGCTAATGCTTGGATCCCCCCGCGCAGGGCGCCCGGAGTGATCGACGTCACGTTGTCGATGAAACGTTCGGTCTCGACTTCGGTGAGCTTGACGGTCATGTCGCGGCTCCCCGAGACCAAGTGCTTGCTGTCTGCGGTAAAGACTGTCGCGCGAGGCCAATCGTCGTGGGTGCGTTGGTAGAGCTTTTGGTTGCCCGCCAAATCCAACGCCCGCACCGAGTTATCGGCCATACCGAACGCGACCAGATCCGATTCGTGCGACCACGACAGACCGAATAGCGTATCGCCACCGAGCATCAAACTGCGTTCGAGCTGCTTGGTCTCGCGGTTCCAAAGTTGAAGCTCTCCGGAGACTCCCGGCTCGCCTGCGGCAACAGCTAACCATTTGCCGTCGGGTGAATAACGCACCGACTCCAATCGCGGACTCATGCCGATCCAGCGATGGCGCGGTTGCCAAGACTGCGCATCGAACACAAGCACTTCATGGAATCCTGTCACAGCGATCTCTTGACCGTCAGGCGAGAAGGCGATGCTGGCGATGCTCGGCGGCCGCGCGTACTTGGGTGGATTCTCGAGTGTGAATCGTGGACCGCTATCGACCACATCTTGGATTGCCCCAGCAGCGATCCAGCGGCGAATGATCTCGATCTCAGAGGACTTGAGGGGTGGCAAGTTCTTGGGCATCTCAGCCTTGCCATCCACCGGCGTGATCTCGGCGATCAAATGGCTGGCATCCGCGTTGCCTGGAACGATGGCCGCATCCCCCGATTCGCCACCGCGAAGCAGACTCGCAAACTCCGTCATGCGATAACCACCTTGCTGCTTGGCTTCTTGATGGCAAGCGAAACAATTGGCGCGCAGGATCGGCAAGACGTCTTTGGACCAAGTGGGTGGCGCGGGATCGTCCGCGCGCAGCGAACTTATAGGTGCGACCAGAACGCATACGCCCAGGACCACTCGGGACCAACTAGCGAAGATGCGGGTCAAGGGTGCACAAGCAAACGCGCAGGGTGAATTCGAAACACCGAACATCAGCGTATCCTAGGAAATGCAGCGGCGCATGGGTCAGGATCGATCGAGCCAGAGCTCAATCGAACCGATGGTTCGCCCGAAAGCGATGCGCACCAGCAGGAATGGTAGGTGGGACAGGCGTTGGATGGAGCGTCGAAGCTCAGCGTGCCGACACTTCGACTCCTGCAATATAACTGCCCACACTAGAGGGGTCAACTTTGTCACAAATTGCCAGCTATGTGGCAGATCTCCCCCTTGCCGCTGACGCGTTGGGCGGTCAAAGTTGCCTCCAAACACCCTCGTTCCTGGCCGCAATCGAACGGCTTCGACGCATTCTTCAACCTGCGTTGGTGCGATCGCAAAACCCAGTCCCAAGATTTTGAAGTTGCGCCATTCGAATCTCATCCCATTTCGCTTCGCGATTCCCCTTGGTTTTTCCTACTCGTACTCCGCGTTAGCAGTACTCGTACTCGTACTCGAAGATAGGGCAACGAGTACGCGTACGAGTACCATTTCATTGAGTACGAGGGGAACCCACAGTGCGCAACTTCAAATTCCCAAAACGACGATCGGAACGATGCGACTTGGTATCCTTCCTAGCGATCTGGGTACGCGGAATGCACAATGAATCCCGTACGACCAAAGCAGCCCAAGGCCATCTCGGTAATCGTCGGTCTTCAATCCGGAAAGCTTCGCACCCAATGACATCGCAGCACGCTGGGAAACAACGCTGGAAAAACTCTCGAGACCGGATCGGATCGATCGTTAAAGACTGCATCTTCGGCATCCTCTGCGTCGGATTCCATTGCTCGATCGGAACGCTTAGCTGCACCGCCCAAGACTCCAACACGGCTGCGCCCTCAACTCAAACAGCCGGGAATGCGGGCGAGGAGGAACAAACCTATCGACACGCCACCGAAACTTGGCGTCAAGAGAACGAAGAAAAACTGAAAGCCCCGCGCGGATGGTTGGCACTGATCGCCCATGCTTGGCTCTCCGAAGGCGAAAATCGTTTTGGCAACGGTCCGGGGGATGCGATCCCGGTCCCCAAAGATCTAGAAGGAGTGATCCGAGGACTCGTGGTCGTGCGCGGCGATCGCATCGAACTCCGCATCGAACCTGGCTCGGGCTTGACGGTCAACGGTGAGGAAGTCGACACCGCCAAGCTCTCGATCGATGCTTCGCGTTTCGAATCCAATAGCCCCGATCGTATCGAATGGAAGGATCGCGTCGCATTCCAATTGGTTCGGCGCGTCGGCCGATTTGCGATACGCGTGCGGGACGCGCACAGCGAGGGGATTAAAAACTTTCCGGGCAAGCAATGGTTTGAGGCGGATCCGAAATATCGTCTGCAAGCGACCTTCCATCCGTACGAATCCCCCAAGAGCATTTCGATTTCGAACATTCGCGGTGACGCCACACCTGTGGAAATCGTCGGTTACGTCGAATTCGAATGGGAAGGAAAACCGTATCGGCTCGATGCCATGTCCGAATCACCGGGCGAACTCTTTCTCGTGTTCCGGGATTTGAGCAGTGGGAAAACCACGTACGGGCCGGGTCGATTCTTGGACACCAAGATTCCAGAGGAAGGAAAACCGGTCGACTTGGATTTCAACCGCGCGTACAACCCGCCATGCGCGGTCTCGCCGCATACCCTTTGTCCACTGCCGCCCAAGCAGAATCATTTGCCGTTTGCGATCTTGGCCGGGGAAAAGAAACCTGCGGAATTCCCCAAAAACTGAGCGGAGCCACGCGCCGATGGCCGCGCGGTCTCTGAAACACAGAGGCAAAGAGGTCACAGAGATCCGTGAATCGTTCTTCTCTGTGCTCTCTGTGCCTCTGTGTTTTCACTTGCACTGTTGGCTACCGATCGATCGGCAACGACACGTCAACACCAAGCCGACTCAGCTCACTCCATCGCGGACGGGAGAATTTGTTTCGCACCAAGCCCGAGTTGAAATAGAAACTCGACGGACGGGCGCAAAAAAAAACCCGACTTGGTATTTCTACCAAGCCGGGCTCTATTTTGAAATCCGGTTTTCGAGGTTGGTCGTGAGGACCAACCCGTTTGGACGAGCTTCACTGATTTTGTCGTTTCGTGCTCACTAATCATGAGGGGTCGTTTGACCTCTCACGTTCTAATAATCCTTAGAAAGGAGGTGA
>JBKCUI010000159.1:0-24363 GCA_046318495.1 Pirellula sp.
GTTCAGGATGCGACGGCGGTAATCCATTGATTCCAAAATCATTGGGAGTCGCAACCAATCCTGCGCCGAAGTGACCTTGCCAAATGCGATTGACCATAACGCGACCGGTCAACGGATGCTCGGGGGATACGATCCAGTTGGCCAGCGCGATGCGCCGCGATTGTTCATCCGATTCGGCCGACAATTGCATGCTTCCCAAGAACTCCGGCACATGCGGGAGAACATCCTCGCGAGGTTGTTCGGGATCTCCTCGATACAAAACACGTATCGTGTCGGGTTTTCGAAAGACCCCGGCGAAGGCCATCTGCGACTGTTCGGCAGCTGTTTTCTGACGTTCGAACGTTTCCCGTTCGCGCTCCAGATCCTCGGCCAGCCTGCGATCGTTGGCCGGCAATGCCCAATGGGTGGCGATGCGTTTGGCAGGTAGCGATTCCCCTTCGCGATACGCCTGCCTGTCTTGATGGTTGGCGACTTCGACCCACTGGTCATCAACGTCCGCGATTTCAAAGCGGTACTCGTTGGCCAACCGATCGCGGAATTCCTTGAGACGATCCCGCCCCCAAACGATCCGCTCGATCTCGTAGGATTCCGGGAACTCAAGCGTGACACAGCCTCGCCCCATCGCGCTGGACATCCAACTGCGAGAATTGCCGACCACGCCATCGTGAATGAATCTCAATTCATGCCGATCCGGCGCGATGTTATCCCCTTCGGATGCAACGCGCGTGCCGAGCGCTGCCAGCGCGACATTGCGGCCATCGGTGGTCCAAACTTCGAGCTCGTCGATGCATGGTTCCAAGCTATTGGTGGCGAGAATCGTCATCCGCAGTTTCTTGGCCCGTCGCGGCGCGATGCGCTCTTGGTTCCGATCGGATTGCACCGACATGCGCTGCGTTCCAACGGCGATTACTTCCTCCAGGGAGTCGAGCGACTCACCCACCGCGATACGGTACGCGCTCGGCGTGCGATCGCTGTACTGTTCATTGCGATCTCGCCCCCAAACGATTTGGTTCACCGCGACCGGTTCGCGCAACTCGATCTGCACCCATCCGCGTCCGACCTCGCTGGACATCCAACTGTGTTCGTTCCCATACAGGCCATCGTTCAGATGGACCAAGCGATGCGACGCCGATTCGCGGCTACCCGAAGCGGTCACCGAAGCTCCGTGCATGGGCAACGCCACGTTTCGAGGAGCTGCTTCATCCGTCCAGACTTCGAGTTCATCCAAACAGGGCTCCAAGCGTCCGAGCGACGGATGGACATTGGTATCGAAGATCTCGAATCGCACCCAACGGACTTGCCGGGATGCAAAGTTCTCTTCGTTCCGCGCCGAGTTCGGCGTGCGCTGCGTGGGTGGACTGGGATTCGCAATGGGTTCCAGCCGGCTCAAGCGTTCGTCGATGTTCGCGATGCGTTCGGCGCACGCTGCGATCTCCCGCTCGAGAGATTGCGTATGCTCGGTGCGAACCTTGCGATCTCCGTATTCCACACCTGCAACAAAGGCTTGCATCGCGTAGTAGTCGCGCTGCGTGATCGGATCGAATTTGTGATCGTGGCAGCGGGCGCATCCGATACTCAATCCCAGGAATGTCTGGCCGAGGTTGACGACCATCTCGTCGATGGCGTCTTGTCGAGCCAACCGTTTGCTCGGTTCATCGGCTCCGATTTGACCGGGCAATAGAACCGATGCCGTGATCAAGAAGCCCGTCGCGGTATCGCGATCCAACGCATCGCCTGCGATCTGCTCTCGGATAAACCGATCGTAGGGCGTGTCTGCATTCAACGCATCGATGATGTAATCGCGGTAATGCCAGGCATACGGTCGCTCGGTGTTGACTTCGAAACCATGCGTATCCGCATAGCGAACGACATCGAGCCAATGCTGCGCCCAGCGTTCACCATACCGGGGTGAGGCGAGCAACTCGTCGACGATGCCGGACATCGTGGTGGTCGAAGGATCGGACAAAATGCGGCGCCGATGCTCGTCCGAAGGCGGCAACCCATGCAGGTCCAACGTCACGCGCCTCAGCCAAGCCAACGGTTCCGCAGGTGCCGATCTCGACAGTCCCCTTTTTTGCAGCGCAGCGTCGACCCAGGAGTCGATCGTATGCGTTCCCTCGAATCGCCTAAGCGGTTGAAACGACCAGTGCGCGCTGGGATCGGGCGCTACCGCCAAGTCGACCCCATCAGGCCATTCCGCTCCAGCGGCGACCCACTCGGTCAACAACGCGATATCTTTTTGGCTCAGCCCTGGCCCTTCCGGCGGCATTCGCTCTGCGGGATCGCGGCTGGAGACCAATGCGATCAAGGGGCTTTGATCGGGATGATGCGGCACCATGCTCGCGCCATAGTTTTCGCCGCCGCGCATGGCTGCTGCCTTGATGTCCAATCGCAAGCCCGACGTTTTCTTCCGGTCGGCATGGCATGCATAGCAATGCGTTGCCAAGATCGGCCGGATATCCTTCACGAAATCTGGGGGCTCGGCCCGGCCGATCCCTTCCAGCGCATTCCACACCCATAGCGACAGCAACATCGCGCCGGCTATCGCTCTGCCCAAACGCCGGTGATCGCGCTCGCACGCAGACGGCGCCCAACGGCACACGGCCCCTTGAGGCGCGGCGGGTGAAGAACCTTCGATGCCAATTACGTCAACGCGGGAAGAGGAAGTCACGGTGCAAGCGGTTGGAGGGAATCTGCGGGGAGCGGCGCGGCGGGGATTCCATCGATCATAACACAAGCGTCTGCCAGCTTTTCAGAATTGGCTGCTGGCCGGATGGGGGCAGTGCACCGATGATGACGGATTTAACGCCCGTGCGGCCACTCAAACAGGGCCGACTCGCTCGTCTTCGAAGGATTGCAGCCCCGTCAACCTTGGCGGTTGCGTAAAATAAATGGGCTGGTCGTGTCCCGCCCGGAAACTCCGTCGAACGTTTGGCGCGAGCCGATGGCGGCATCCCACCCTCGATCGTGAGTCTCCTTGTGCTGTTCGGAACGGTCCGGAATCGAATGCATACCAGGCAAGCCATGGCTTGCTGCATGGTTCTCGCGTGGCTGGTTGCCGCCGTGGCTCAAGATCCGCCCGCGAACAAGCCGTCTCCGCAGGACGCGCTGTCGGACCTGCTCCCCCCAGGCCTGCGGCCGGATGTCATGGTCCTGCGGGATGAACAGGGCAAGGACATCCTGGTTCCTCGCACGCGCTACGAGGAGTACGAACGGCGACTGGTCGAAGACGAAGATGCCGCGTCCGAACCGCAGCTACCCGCCGGACTTTCCAGCTTGGACGTGGTCGTCGAACCCGACAAAGAGTACGCCCGCGTCACCGTCAAAGCGTCTGCGAGCCTCGGCCGAGCCTTGAAAACTTGGCAAACGATCCCGATCGCGCTAGGGCAATTGCAGTGGGTTCCCAAGGCGGCTGCCGATGCCGAATCGTCTACCGCGCGATCGAGCAATCCTTTGGCCAGCAGTCCACTGGATGAGATCGCTGTCGCACCTCAATCCAACGGGTACCTGTGGCGCGTACGACCTGGAAAAGAGACCGTCAGGACGCTCGAACTGAGCGCTGTCTGCAAACTGACTTCCTCGAGCGGTGGTTACGCCGTTCGATTCGATCTGCCCCCAGCAGCCACGGTCATTCGGCTCAAGCTCCCCGTCGGGGATTGGGAACTCACTGCGACGGGAGGCGGCAACGAAGTCGTCGAGCCCTTCCAACGCCTCGACGTCCATTCGATCGCCATCGTTCGCACGACGGCCAGCACGGTGACTTTGTCCTGGAACCGCAAAACGGAAAAGGACGCGGTCGCGGCCGTCGAAGTCACGAGCCAAACCAAATTCAGCCCGACCTCCGATGCCTCCGTGTTCCGCGCGGTGACGAGCTTGGCATTCCGTGGCCCTCGCAAACTCGGAGGCAAACGCTTCACGCTGGAACTACCGTCCGGTAGCGTCCTGCGCGAAGCCGCGACACCGACCCTTGGGTTTCCAGCGTATCGCTTGTCGCGCGCGGCTGGAGACGGGCTCGCCGATACTGCCCCACCCGCCGATCCCAATGCACCGGTCGCATGGATCTTGGAGTTCGAAGAATCGCTATCGCGCTCGGAAATCGAAATCCCGATGGAGTGGCAATGGACGGTCGCATCCACCAGTCCAGTCTTGGCGTTCCTGGTACCGAATATCGATGGCGCCCAGCGCCATACCGGGACCTTGGAATGCCTCGTGCCTCGCAATGTCCTCTTTGAGTGGGAACCGGTGGGATCGGTCCGATTGCTACGCCAGTCGCAATCCAACGATGGTAGCGACTCGATGTCGTATTCCTTCCAATTCGATCGGCCCGGCGCAGGGGTGCGAGGTGCCTGGACATCGCTCGCCAGCCGTCCCCGATTGCTCTCCAAGCAATCCATCGAAGTCAAAGACCAACAGCTTCAGTTGACCGGCAGCATCGAGTTCCTCAGCGACCCGATCCAATTGCCCTTGCTGCAGTTCGAAGCCGCCGGCTGGCGCGTCGACCGATTGGTGATGCGTCCGACCGACGTCGAAATCGAACCCGCTACGGTGGCTCGCAACAGCGATGCATCTTCTGGGGTGGCGATCCCCATCAACTCCAGCTTGTGGCTCACCAATCCGGCGGAACGCAATTCGGTCAACACCGATGCATCCCGCCCCGATAGCAACAGCCCAGCAGGCATTGCCGCACCCGCGGCCCCAGCCAATACCAACGACGCGACAGCCGATACCGCGACCAAGATACGCCTCGATTTCGCATTGTCCCAACCCCTCACCAACGCGCAAACCGACATCGCGTTCTCGCTGCCTCGGCTATCGTGGCTGGCTCAAGACTCCCAACAGCGCATCGCCAAAACGATCCCTGGGACGCTGACGCTGTACTCTTGGCTATTCCGATTGCAAGAACCCGCCGCGCCTCCAGAAGGCTGGATCCCGGTCGCTGCCGGCGAGCGCGTCATGCCTCTGCTTCGCACAGGCTCCGATCATTTTTCTCCATTCCTGCTCTCCTACCAAATTCCGGAGGCTTCGGCGCCAGCCGTCTGGAACGGATCGCGCGTTCGCCGACCTTCCTCGACGGCATCCACCTATCGAGCATCCGCCAGCGTTCAGCGCGATGCGATCTCCATCCAGCACCGATGGAGTTGCGTTAGTTACGGCAATCGACCTTCGGAACTGCGGTTGGGGCTACCAAAGAGCTGGCTGTCCAACGATGGCTCCGATGGCGATGACGATGTCTTTGCATCGCTGCGCGTCGATGGCCAATCCGTCCAATACCAACGGATCGAACCCGACCCACCAACGCAAAACGACCAATCTGTGTCTGCAGAAGAGGTTCCAAACGATGCGTTGCAGTGGATTCGATTCCCGATCCCCAATTTCGCCAACGATGGACTCTATCGGACCCGATTCTTGATTGAATTGACCACCGATGCACCCCTCGTGTGGGAGGAGCAATCCTGGATAGCAGTCGCTCAATCGTTGCCGATCCTCGCAGCCGACCAGAATGTCGACGTCTTGGTATGCGATGCTGCGACGATGACGGCTGCGGTTAGCCCAGGCCTGATTCTCGATCCGATCGACATGCAATCGGATCCATCCGTCGATCCAACCGAATCCTTTGAGAACGCAACGGAGTCGCGCGCCTGGACTCTCGATCCCGATGCACCGCGATGGTCTGCGCGCGTGCTCGCGTCGACCGCTTCGCTCCAACCGTTGGTCATGGTCGAAGCCCAATGGGTCCAAACCATCCTCAATGCCATCTACCAACGGGATCGCTATGTCGTACGCTTTGCGACGAACGCTGAGTTTGTAGATTTGGAAATCCTGCCCAGCATGCGCAAGGATGCCGAATGGCTGCTCGATGGCCAACGCGCCAACGTGGCGGATCTACCCGACGACACTCCCAACCGTGTCCGCGTATCCTTGAAGGACACGGCCTTACCAACCTCCAACACCACGCTAGCCAATTCCCATCCCAGAACGCATGTGCTTGAAGTGTTTACCTTGCGCCCGGCGCAAGGAGGATGGTTGAGAAAGATCGAACTGAAGCCTCCGCGGCTGGACGTCGCGACCAATTCCTGCCCGTTGGTTTGGCAGATCATCGTCCCGAGGACCGAGCACTTGATTTCAAGCTCCAACTTGCTTTCGCCGCTGTATCGATGGAAGTGGCGAGACTTATTCATAGTGCGCGCGAGCGAGTACAGCCAAATCCAAATGGAACAATCCCTCGGAGCCACCCATCAAGCCGAAGTCACACTGCAAACCAATCAATACGATCTGTGCTCGATGACCGGCAATGCGTCGCTGGAAACGTGGTTTGTCCCCAGCTCGTTGATCTGGTTTCCGATTGCCATCACCGTGTGGGTTTTGGCGGCGCTCATGACCGAAAAGCACTGGTTGCGATGGCCATGGTCTTGGGTCTTGCTCCTGTGCGTTGCGATGCTGTTCTCGCAATGGGCCTGGGACATCTCGGTCATCGCGGCCCAAGCCGCTTTCGTGGCCATCCTGATCGCGCTGTTGTATGGTTTGCTCCGTTGGTTGCTCGATCGGCGAGCCCGTCGACGCAGCATCTTTGTATCCCGCAGCACTAGTGTCACCGCAGCGAATGCATCGCGTGCAAGCGCCGGTTCCGGCTCCAACTTGGCCATTCCAGAAAGCAACTCCCGAAGCCATCCATCCGGTCCGGCGTTGCCGGCGGCCTCAGGAGACAGCCAATGACCTCGCGTCGAATCCGCAATGCAGGGAGCCATCCCTTGCGATCGTCGCTCCAAGGAAATCGCTTGGCCGTCTGGATCCCATGCCTCATCGCCTTTGCATGGATTGCTATCCACGGTCTGGCGGCCCAGGCTCAGGTCGAGGCTATTGGCTCCGCACCGACGGCGGCGTCCGACGATGCGCCGTTGCCGTATCGCCGCATCTTCGTTCCAGAGAGCCAATTCTCGAGCCTCAGTATCGAGGGCTGGAAAGCCATCGAATTGGACCAACTGGCCAGTGCACTCAAGCGCATGCAACGCAATGCAGTCGATCCGTCGGATCCGGATCGACCTTCGGGCAATGGCATCGCCGGGCTGCATGCGCAAGCCAAACTCGTCGGAGCGGACCTCATCTCCGAAAGGTCTCGCATCCGATGGGACGAACGCATTGCACCGCGCAGCCCCAGATCGCCTTCACCGACGCGTTTGCTGCTGACGCCTTGGTCGCTAGCGCTCGACAATCCCATCTTCAAATCGATGGATTCACTTCCGGTAAGCGGTAGTCCTGCCATCAATGCGTCTTCGAGTCCGACTTGGTTGTTCGATGAAAGCGGTCGCCCTTCGGTCCGCAACGACAACGCCGATGAGTGGTTCACTTGGTCCCTGCGGCCCGCTAAAGATAGCACCCCGAATCGTTTGAACTACAGCTTAGCAATCCCGAGAACGCCCAATAGCTGCCTGCTTCTCCAGCTACCCAAAGGGGCTCGCGTCACCGATGCCACGGTGGTCGCTCGGCAAGTGGAGGGTTGGTCGGCCGTATCGCAACGCTTGAACGATTGGCCAGTACAACCCAATCTCGTCGAACTCGGTCGCGAACTGAACAACCCCGAGTCGCTTTGGATGTTGGAGCTGTCCGGGCAGGAACAAGCGTCTTTCTCTATCCAGTTGGGCGCGTCCAGCGCGTTGGGCAACGCCGTGAACAATGACCCCGCCAACGCGGTGAGCCGATTGATCTCGCGTCAATCGGTTCAATGCTTTGTCGTCAGCGATGCGCTGCGCACGACATGCGAATGGGAATGGACCGAAGTTCCCAACACCGACGCGCCCCTTCGCATCGTATTGCCTCAAGACGCGCGGCTCCGCAGCTTGACACTCAACGACCGCGAACCCAACTTGCAAATCACCGATCGGACGATGGAAGTACTGCTTCCCACCCGAGACGCGTCCAACGGAACGCCCCCCGCGTTTCCATCTTCCACCGCTGCGAATCCCAGCAACGGGACCAAGATGCGATTGGTCATGGAATTGCTCACGCCGCTCGATGAGGCCGCAGACTCAGAGAACTCCGGTCCACCCCAGCCGCTCGAAGCGACTGCCATCCGTTGTCGCATGGAACCCATCGAAATCGCCAATGCCTACGTCATGGCCGGGACCACTTCGTTGATCCCATCCGCACCCCGCGAAATCTTCGATGTGGCCACAGGCTCCGGTCGATTGGAAAGCGCTCGCGCGCTGCCGTATGGCGCGTATCGGCTGGACTACTCATGGTTCCAACGCATGCCGCAAATCAGCTTTGCAACCGCAGCGAACGATCGGGTCGCGACGGCCGAACTCGTGACGCGGCTGTCTAACGATACCGAGCGCATCGCGGCGACCGTTCGCATGCAGCTGTCGCCGTGGACCGACCACCGACCGCGCACGATCCACATCGCCCGCGGCTGGCGATTGGACGGCTCGCAGATCAACGCAAAGTCCCTCGAAGTCCGACGCAACGAAGCGACGGCCACTTCCGGCGTGTCCATCGAACTGACCACCATCAGCCCGTCGGATACCACGCCGATTCCCCTGGAGCTGCAGCTATCTCGCGAGGTCCCGACCGAGTCCGATCCAAACTGGAACGCATCGCCCATCCTGGAACTCCCAGGATGGCTGCGGCGCGATGCCTTGATCATGGAACCCACCGCATCGCTCAGACTGGAGCTGAACGGTCCCGTTGCGGAGTGGGGGCTCGATGAAGAATCCCTGACGCCATGGCAAAAGGATCGGTTGCCGCGGCTCGGCAAATACGCTGTCTATCGCATGCCGCACGGCATACTGCCTCCCCTCCACGTCCGTTCCAATTCCGCCGCATGGACCGTCGAAATCGACTCGCAATTGACTCTCGATTGCGATCGCTGGCGTTGGGAACATCGATTTGCATTTCCGAAACTTTCATCCCTACCCGCAACTCGCAACGAGAAGATCGCCATCGATGCTTCGCCAAACAGCCAATGGAGCGTCTCTACACCACAAGGACAACGAAGGCTGTCCGCCCACTGGGATGCTAGTTCCCAACGCTGGCTTTGGGATGCTACCGTGCTCGCATCCCTCGGGGAAACGGGACCGATCGTTCTGATCGCCACGTCCAACGACCCTCCGCAAACCGGTTCCAATCACTTGTTGCCCCAAGTCCTCGGCGCGGAAACGTTGCGTCGAACCTTTCGCGCAGACCCATCGGTACTCGCCATCCCCATCGATCCACTCGGAACTTGGCAGCTCCAGTCCGAGGGCCGCGCACAATTGACTTGGCCGCCGCGCACGGCCCAAGGACCAGCAGCCACCGTGCGACTGGAACCCATGGTGCGCCAATCGGACCAGCCGCAGTCCGTGGCGGTGACGCAATGGCACGTAGCCATCGACAACGAAGGACATCAACGCGCCGCTTGGATCGCCGATTGGTATGCATGGAGCCGGCATCGCCAGGACGTGCGCATGCAAGTCCCCTACGGATGGGAAGCCATCTCAGCGCATCTTCGATTGCCCAATGGCGAGCGCCGACCACTGACGTGGAACCAACAAGGCCGCGACTTGCGATTGCCCGCTCGCACGCTCTCTGGAGCCGAACCGCAAACCTCTGCGGAATGCGACACGCCGTTGCTCGCAGATGCGGCGGGCGACCTCGATGCGAACGCTACGCCCAATCGAATCGAAGTGGTCTTCGAAGGCCCGCAACGCTCCTTAACTCGCCATTGGAAGTACGGCTTCTGGCCGGAGCGCGGACTTTCCTTCGCATGGCCTCGCATCGAAGTTTCCGGAACGGTGGTTCAGTCGCAGCAAACGTTGTGGCTCGATGGTGCGCATCGCGTCCAAACCGAAGCCAACCGCAGTCCGACGGAGTTCACGACGGTTCCAAGTGGTCCAGCGTTGGAAATTGGATGGCCGTGGTGGAATTGGACGAACGAGGTTTGGCAATCGTTTCAAGGCCCGGAAACAGCGACATCGCAGCCCGATCCTCAATCTGCCGGACCCGACTCGACCGCGATCCCTCCGGATTGCCTCATTCCTAGATGGATGCAATCGCATTGGAGCATCGCGTGGCAACGAACCGTCACTCCCAACGCACCGGCCGAGGGGCTATGGATCGTTGCAGATACGCTCGAACCCGGAAACGCTTGGTGCTTTGTCATCGCCCTGCTGCTCACACCGCGTCTGACGCGATGGCGCCCCTGGTGGTGCTTCGTGTTCGCAATCGGTTTGGTCGTCTTGGGATTTTGGGGGCCGGAACCATTCGCCAAGTATTGCCGGAGCATGGTGGTGGGGGTCGCCGCTGGGATGCTCGCGTACCAACTCTATCTGGTCACCACCTCCGTCGACGGAAAGCGCGGCCAGCGCGCTCAACGCGGCGATCGATGGGTGCCCTGGAACGAACCCAATGATGCAGCCGACACCTCGCTGGACACCGCTTCGGGGTCTCGCTCTGCGTCGCGGGCGGGATTGGCCACCCTCATCCTCTGCATCCTATCGATTCCTGCTGGCTTGTCCCGACCGTTCCAGTCGCATCTACAAGCGCAGGACCCCAACGACTTCGCGGCGCAATCGCAACCCAAGCCCTTTGACATCTTGATCCCGGTCGATGAACAAAGCGTTCCCGTCGGTACCACCGTGTACGTGCCCGATTCGATCTTCAAGATCGTCTCCAGCGTCGACGACGACGATCGCATCCTAGAACGCGATGCGTACTTGATCTCCGCGCGACATATCCTTCGCTTGGATAGCCGTTCCATCGGCTTTGGGAACACGGAACAAGCCTGTGTGCATACCTATGAGTTCTGGATTGGAGAGGAAGCTGTGGACCGTCCGATTCGGATCCCGCTCCAATCCGATCGAACCCGGCTCAGTCGCTTTACCGTGGACGGCACGGAAGTGATCTCAAGCCGTGTGAGCCGCACCGAAACGGAATTGCTGTGGTATCCAGACCGCACGGGGCGAAGGGTCTTGCAAGTGGAATCGCAGATTCGAGTACGGCCTGCCGAGGTCGGACGCAATGCGAACTCGAACCCATCGCTCACGGGCGCAGGCGATTCGCGTCCCCCGCGAGGCTGGAGCGTCGAAGCCATGATTTTGCCGTGTGCCAATGCGATCCTGGAGATCGAATCCGACGGCCAGTGGAACATCGACCTATCGGCGCGCGGCAAGACGACCAATCCCTCCATCGGTCGGTTTGGATTGCATCTGGGAAACATCGATCGTATCGCTGGCGTCGTGTCTCCGGCGTCGAATGCAGCATCGCGACCCTTGATCGCAATGCCTTCCGACAGCCCCACGGCCACCACCGAAGTGCCAGTGATGAACACGGAACTATGGATCGACCGCGAGCAGTTGATGGCCCGCACGACCGTGGAGTTTCCACGCGGCGCCGACACGTTGGCGGATCTGGAAATCGAAGCCGATTCCCAATGGCAACCGATCGGCTCGATTTGGGGAGATGCCTTGCTCGTCGATGTTCGGCCCGGTAGCACTTTGGACCGAAAGCGATTTGTATTGCGATGGGCTCCGGACTCCACCGAGGGCTCGACCAGCTCCTCCGCTCCATCCACGCGGCGCGTCGTGAGCACAACTTGGATCCCCGTCGGGGAATCCCCCCTGCGCAACGTTCTGTTCGCGGAATGCCGGGATCGTCGCGTCCGCCCTGGAACCTTGCGCTACGCACGGGCTGCCGGGTCGTATTGGACCATCGATGGGATCAATACGAATTGGATTCCGTTGATCAATTCTCGCGAACGGATCGATTGGCCCGAGCTTTCCGAAAAGCCCCTCGCGACGAGCCTGAAGATCCCTCCCAGCGGTGGATTTGGGGTGCTGCGACAACAACCCGAAGCCAAGGGGCAACGCGTTCGCATCACCAACCTGCTCAACGTCGATCGCCACGCAGCCAGCTTGCGCTCGAAACTGGAGTTCTCCACCGTGATGTCGCATCGATCATCGCTGACGGTCGTTCTCCCCGAGGGGTACCGCGCCACCAAAGCCACTTCCCGCAACATCGCGGTCCCGATGCTGCAATGGAAGGAAGAAGGCCAGCAGCACGTACAACTCTTGATCGATCGCGATGCTGGAGAAATCAGCGAACTCACGCTGGCCTGCGATGGCCCAAGCATCGAGGGCGAACACGTCCATTCGGTCGTTCCATTCCTCGAATTGCACGGGGCGGTGGTCCAAGATCAGTCGACCGATGTTTCCGCCGATGCGGATTGGAAGATCTCCACGTCCATCGATTCGGATACAACGAAGGTCTTGCGCCAATCGGCGATTTCGCCGCGCAGCCTATTCACCATTCCCGCTATCCCAGGCCTGGAAGCCCCGGTTTGGACCGCGACCCGTTGTGCGCAACCATGGCAAGGCTTGATGATCGCTTATCCACAAGACGTTGGCGCCACCGGTTCGGACTGGGAATTGCGACTCATTGCGGAACCGTCTGCGGATGCAGTTGCGGAAATCGAACTGTCTGTTCCGACGGAACTTGCCAGCCGCTGGACGACACCCATGGCCTGGCGGGAATCGGTCGACCTAACGTTGCAGCGACGGATCTTGCTGCTCCGCACAGAACCTATTGATGCGCCGGGGCCAAGTTCCATGACACTCGATTTCAACGCCGCCCCAAACACGCGGTTCACGCCCGCTTCGGTCGCGAACATCAGCCTTAGGGGCAATCCTGAGTTTCGATGTTGGTTCGCCATGGATCGCGACGAAGTCGCAGCTTCGCTGGACCCGACGTACTATGAGATCATGGACGATGCGCAAGCTTCATCGTGGCTGAAGGAATCGGGTTTGTTCAACCATCAATTGGTTCGCCCGAAATCGATCCCTTCCACGGGTATCGCTTCGACCGAACCGTCAACAGGTCGCAATGCGATTGCGAACCGCCCAGATGCCTCGATCGCATCCCCAGCGGTACCTCGCTTGAGCACACACACGGAACGCGGTAGAGCGTTCGGACAGCCCGAACATCGCATCGTGCAATCCAAGTTCTGGATGGCCCCTTCCGCGCAACCTGGATCCCGAACAGGTTTATCGGAATGGACCTGGACCCTACCCGCCGAGAGCGCGGTTGTTTGGGTGCAATGCAATGGTCAAAGTCTTCCGTGGGAGACTCGTGACGATCGCGTGACGGTCCGCTTCCAGTCCTTGGACGCGCCCTGCTTCATCGAGCTTTGGACCACGGTTCCAATCGAACGCTCCGCGTCGGAATTGGGCAATCAAGAACGGTTCCAGATCCCGCAACTGGCCACCTCCTCGCCGGTTGCATCGATTTACATTCCGTGGGGAACCTCAACCGCATGGATGTCCTCCGGCCAAGCCGATGATGGCTCGGTACCGGGAGTTACGAATTCAAACGCCAGCGGTTGGCGCGCAATCGCCCGGAGCCAAGTCGAAGCCATGCAATCGGAAGCTTGGCTCGATGGATTGGCTCAGTTGCAATCGATCATCACCAAGGGAACAAGCGAAACCGAGCCGTCGCTCGCCTCCGACCATCTGGGCCCGCTTGGACCTTGGGGGCGATTCTACGAGCGAGCCGCGCATCAATCGTTGCAACGTTTGGCTGACGCTAGCGACGCATCCGCATCCTCGTCCTATGTTGCGATCCTGGATCGCTGGCTGGACGTTCGAAAGCAATCGCCGTTTCATGCATCGCTCATGCCGAGAGCCAACAGTCCCTACCTACCGTGGATGGACAGACACAATCGCATGGCGTTCGAAACACTCACCCCTTGGCAACGCGAGGAGCTGGTTGCGATGGACCCGACCAAGGCCGAGCTGCAGACGATTCCCATGCAAAGCTGGCTGCGCAAGAACATCGGCTTGTTGTCGATGCTCCTCTCGATGGTCTTGGCGGTTTGGCTATGGCAACGAGGTCAAGACCGACTCCTCCAAAGTCCCTGGTGGCACTTGAGCGCGATCGCTGCGGTGCAATGGCTGGTGACCGGATGGTGGCTGCCCACACTCGTGCTGCTGTCCATCGCTTGGATCGTCGCAATCGATTCGTATTGGATGATCAACGAGCGATTTCGACAAAGCGGGCTTCGCGGACCACGGTCACTTTGATTTCGCCGGGATACGTGAGCTGCTCTTCAAAGGCCTTGGCGATGTCGCGACAGACTTTGGCAGCCACCGAGTCATCGGTGTCTTTCGAGCTAACGATGACTCGCAATTCGCGACCGGCTTGGATCGCAAAGGCTTGTTCCACACCATGGAATCCTTTGGCGATGGATTCGAGCTCCTCCATGCGTTTGATGTAGCGTTCGAGCGATTCGCGCCGGGCACCAGGTCGCGAAGCGCTGCACGCATCCGCAGTGGCCACGAGCAACGTGTAGGGATACTCGGTCGTCAGTTGGTCGTGGTGGCCGAGGGCCGCATGGACCACATGCTCGTTCTCGCCGCTCCGCTTGAGCAAATCCGCACCGATCTTGGGGTGGCCCCCTTCGAGTTCGTGGTCGGCAGCCTTGCCGATGTCATGCAGCAATCCACAGCGACGAGCGAGGTTGGGATTCAGTCCGATCATCTCCGCCATCAATCCAGAGAGGAAGGCGACTTCGACGCTATGGCGAAGCACGTTTTGCGAATAGCTGGTTCGGAAATGCAATCGCCCTAGCATTTCGATCACGCGTTCATGCAGCCCTTGAAGATTGACTTCTTGGGCGGCCTCCTCACCCTTTCTCTTGATGAATGCGTCCATCTCCTTTTCCGTCGCGGCGATGATCTCTTCGATTCGCGTCGGATGGATACGTCCATCGGTAACGAGTTTGGACATCGATTGCCGAGCGATCTCGCGGCGCACCGGATCGAACCCGCTAACGATGACCACACCTGGAGTGTCATCGATGATCAGATCGCAGCCTGATGATTTCTCAAAGGCCCGAATGTTGCGGCCTTCGCGACCGATGATTCGGCCTTTCATATCGTCGTTGGGAATATCGATCGTGGAGGTCGTGCTTTCGGACGTCTGGGCCGAAGCATAACGCTGCATGGCTGTGAGCAAGATATCCTGCGCTTTTTGCTGGGCGATCTCAGCGACTTTCTTCTCATGTCGCAGGATGACAGTGCCCAATTCCCCTTGGAGTTCTTTCTCGAGCAACGCCATCAATTGCCGTTTGGCTTCTTCGTTGGACAGGCCGGTGACGCGCTGCAAATCGGCCTGGGCTTGCGCCAAGAGCTTGTTGTATTGATCGTTCTTTTTGTTGGCGTCCTCGAGCTTCTCGGAGAGTTTGCGCTGGGTGTTTTCGACCAGCTTTTCTTGCTTCCTCAAATCGTCAAACGATTGCTTGACCGACTGCTCTTTGGTGACGACTTGGGCTTCGCGATCGCGCAGCTCTTCGCGCAGTTTCTTCGTTTCGGCATCGAAGGCCGACTGCATTTGAAGCAGCTTTTCTTTCTTCTCAAGTTCGGCTTGCTTGGCCAGATTTTCCGAGTCGAGGCGCGCTTGATCGAGCAATCGCTTGGACTGCGTCTTCGCATCGGTGCCTAGAAGCAGGTTGACAACAAAAGCCAGGACCGCGCCCGCAGCGACTCCCAAAATGGACGGCAAGATCCATCCATTGGACGCAGGAGCTGCTGCGGCTTGAGCCAACTCCGCGGGGAATGCGGGCAGGACAATTCGCAAGGATAAATTAGCGGTTGCCAACCCCGCCTGGAAAGGTTCAGCCCACGCCAAACCCTGGAGGGAAAATAAACTGAGCACAGCAGGCATCTTTCTTTTCGACACACCCGCTACAACAGCGATCGTTCGATTCCAGCCAGGGTGCGCAGCGACTCAGCATTCCAAACCCGAACGATCTCCCATGCGGCATGCTTCGCGGTGCGAAAGCATCGATTGGGACGATCCGGGACCGCCGACCAAAGAACTCAATGGCGGATGAGGAGAGTCTAGCCTTGTTTGCACATGCTCGCGATATTCGTGATTCGCCTTGGAGGGCGAACCTTCGTATTCGGGCGACTCGTCTGCGGTTTCTTTCCGTGCATCGAAAAGAAATCGCTTGGGCTCCATCGCGACCGCAGTCGGTCCAACGGCGAGCCACGTAATCCATAGCAGGACGACGAGCGCGATCAGGAGAGCAGGAACAAAAAGGATCATGCGACAGATCTAGCAAAGGGATCGAGCCGATCCGCTCGCTTGCAGCAAGGCGGTTTCGGTTGCGTTCTCGTAATGGACCAGCAGTTGCCCCGGGAGTCCAACGCAGCCAGCGATCGCGCCGACTCCGAGCAACTCCAAGAACAACTCCAGTCTAGCACATCGCTGAGGGCTTCGAAACAACGACCTGTCATTTTGCTCTATGGCGACGATTCGATCCTTGACATGGCCCAAACATGCGACAATGCTCTTCAGTCCTCCATTGCGGCATGCATCAACGCCGCTTTCGCAGGCCCGCTTCACGCAATCGCGCCGGAAAACGCGCCGGCCAACACCGCATCGGAGCGGCGTTCGTTTGCTCGCAACTTTGGATCCATCGTGCCATCACCGTCGCTCGAACAACTGTTGCAACAATCGTTCGGCTACTCCTCGTTTCGTGGATTTCAGCGAGCCGTCATCGAGCGCACGCTCGCCGGCGGGCACTCGCTGGTCATCATGCCGACCGGGGGTGGCAAATCGCTATGCTTCCAGATTCCCGCCTTGGCAACCCAAGCCTCCCCTGCCAGCCAGGATCCACGAGCACCTCTGACGGTCGTCCTTTCGCCTTTGGTGGCCCTGATGAAGGACCAAACCGATGCCCTGCGCGCCCGCGGCATCGATGCGATCACGATCCACTCGTTGATCGAAAGCGAACAGCGCACGGCGAGGATGCAAGCGCTCTCAAGCGGCCGCCACGCCATGGTCTACGTCGCGCCCGAGCGATTCCGAAAACCGCAGTTCCTCGAAGCCATCGCTCATCGGCGCGTGCAACTGCTCGCCGTCGACGAAGCCCATTGCATCAGCGAATGGGGACACGATTTCCGTCCCGATTACTCGCGTGTGGGCGAGATTCGGCGAACGCTCGGCAACCCGACGACCATCGCCCTAACGGCAACCGCTACCGTCGAGGTGCAACAAGACATCCTCCGCCAACTGGAACTCCCTGCGTTCGGAAGCTCGCTCGATACGCTTCAGATCTTCCATGCTGGCATCGCGCGACCTAATCTCGAGCTGCTCGTGTCGACGGTCTGGGATCGAAACGACAAACTCTCCCATATCCTTTCTGCGGTCGAACGCTGGAAACCCACAAGCTCCGGGATCGTTTACTTCACTTTGATTCGGTCCCTCGAAGCCATGAGCGACGAATTGAGGAAGAACGGTATCGAACACGTCGTCTACCATGGCGATTTGCCGAGGGCCGATCGCGTGCGCGTTCAAGAGCGCTTCATGCGAGGCAAGTCTCCCTTGGTGTTAGCCACCAACGCCTTCGGGATGGGAGTCGATAAAGAAGACATTCGGTTCGTGATCCATGCAGAAGTTCCAGGATCGATGGAGTCGTACTACCAAGAGATCGGGCGCGCGGGCCGGGATGGTCAGCCCGCCGAATGCCGACTCCTTTACGACCAAGATGATCTCATGACGCAGATGGAATTTCTGCAGTGGAGCAATCCCGATGCGGCATTCATGCAAGAGCTCGCGCACGTGCTCGAAGAGCAGCGCGACTCGGTCGTCGCTTTCGGGATGGACTGGTTGCGAAAACGCTTATGCCATCCGAAACGGCCCGACCATCGACTGGAAACCGCACTGGCCTTGTTCGAGCGGCATGACGTGATCGCGTCGACGGACGATTGTCTCAACATGCGCGTCGAGCGTCCGCTGCCGGAGATCCTCATCGATTCCCAGCACCGCGAAGAAAAACTGCGCCGCGACCAACAGCGGCTATACGCGATCGTGGAATACGTTCAATCCGACGATCGACGCCTGTTCCTCGAATCGTATTTTCGAGCGGCCGACCACGAAGACGAGGAAGACCATGACGCGAACTGAGCGTTTGCACCACGAATCCCCAATTCCTTGAGACGCTCTAGGTGGTGTACTCCGAATTGAAGCGCACGTACTCGGTATTCAGATCGGTCGTCCAGTGCACGGCGGACCCTGGGCCTAGCCCCACTTCCAACTCGATCAAGGTCAGCTTCTGCGATCGGATCGACTCGCTGACTTTCTTGGCATCGAAGGCGATAGGTTCGCCCCGTTCAAAGAGCGGGATGCGATTGAGCTTGAGCGCGGTTCGGGCGGGTTGGATGGGGACGCCTGCATAGCCTGCTGCGGACACGATGCGTCCCCAGTTGGGATCGCCACCGGTGATGGCGGTCTTCACGAGGTTGCTCAAGGCGATGTTGCGAGCGATTGCATCGGCATCCGCGTCGCTGTTGGCACCTTGCACATGGATCTCGAGCAAATGGGTAGCTCCCTCCCCATCATCGGGGATCTTCTTGGCCAACTCGATGCACAGCTCGGTCAGATCGGCCGCGAAAATCGCTTGATCGACATCGTCCAGAGCAGGTTCCTCGAGCGTGGGCTTGCGAGCCAGCATCACCAGCGAGTCGTTGGTGCTCATGTGACCTTCCACGCTGATGCAGTTGAAGGAGCGATTGGTGGCGGCTTGCAAAAGCCGTTGGGCTTGAGCGACTTCCAGCGGGGCGTCGGTGATGACGATGGCCAGCATGGTGGCCATCTTGGGTCCGATCATCCCTGCGCCCTTGCACATGCCAACGATGCGATGCTCACCCCGCGTGGAAAACGTGCTGCGATGCGCGATCTTGCGAAAGGCATCGGTGGTCATGATGCCATCCACCGCATGGAGATAATCTGTTTCGGCGTATCCCAACTCCTGGGCGGCGCGCTGGATGCCATCGCGGATCTTGTCCATCGGCAAGAATCGTCCGATGATGCCGGTGCTCATCACCACGAACTGTTCGGGTTCCAACGGCTGATCTCCGCCGATGGCTTGGGCTGCCAGCCGCGTCATTTCAATCGCATCGCTATGTCCGCGCGTGCCAGTGCACGCGTTTGCATTGCCGCTATTGACCACGATGCCTCGGATCTGGTCGCTCGGGGTCCGTTGCCTGGAAACCACCACCGGTGCTGCCACGATCTGATTGGTGGTATACACCCCCGCCGCAACGCACGGTTCATCCGACACGATCAACGTAATGTCCTTGGTGTTGGCTCGCGTCTTGATGCCCGCGGAGACACCCGCAAAGCGAAAGCCGTTAGGAAGATGCACGATTTCAACTCCAAAGGGTGGGAATAGCAAAAGCGCGGGAGCGTTCAACACCGCCTCGCTCGGATCGCGGTGTGCAGATCACAGTGTGCAGATCACAGCACATGGGTCGCGGCGCACAGGTCACAGCACAACCCGATGCGGATCATTCGCCGCCGACCAAATCCGCGACGTAGAAACTGCCATACGTATGGACGCGATCCAGTTGGTGCAACCGTTGCGTCAGCTCCGTGTTGTACGTCAGCAATTCGGGCAACAGGACCTTGCGACCGCGATGACGGACCGTCACATCGTTGAGAAACTCCGTTCTCAAACCGCCCGATCGCCACAAGATCCGCGTGTTGGGTGCGGCCCGATTCAGGATGGCTTGCCATTCGGATTCCAGCAATGGGAAGTAATGATCGCTCAACCAGTCCATATGGTCCAGCAGCACGAATCGGGAGATCTGCCCGGTGTGTTTTCTGAGGAATCCCTCTACGGAATCGGTGGAGATGGTGAGGCGATCCAGACCGCTCTCGCGCAGCTTCTCAAAGTTGTGCGGCTTGACGTACTCTGGACAGCAAGCAGGGGTGTATGAACCCGTGATGTAGACGCGCCAGAAGTAATTGTCTTGCAGCGGAATCTTGGAAAAGACCGCATCGAGCGAGTCCTCGACGAACTTGACGATGCCACCTGGATACTGCTCGTCGATCTGCTTGCGTTGGGCTTTCGGCACGCCGAGCATGCTCAGGGTCGTGTCGCGATTCATGGCGAATTGCAACGTCTTCGACCAGATCTTCTCTTTCAGCTTGGGGTACAGCTCTTGCTGTTCAGCCAGAGATTGCGTTTCCAAGAGTTCCAAGATCTGCTTTTTGCATCGGGCCACTTGCTGCACGTAGCTGCCGATCATGTGGGCGAACGCACCCGAGGTCCCGCGGAAGTAAAACGACTTCTTGGGATGATCGAAGAACTTGATGCAGTGATCCCAATACTTGCGACTGACCGAGGACAGCGAGCTGCGCAGTTTGGCTGCGTAGATGCCTTCGACGCCGGGCAACCGCCCGTGGCCAAACATCTCGAAGAACTGCGGATATTCAAGGTTCCGAATCGCAGAAGCCTTGAGCTCCAACAGCGCGTTTTGCCGCGGATTCATATCGACGGCATAGACGTGCCCCGCACCAGCCAGGAGATAGTCGAGCGCATTGCAACCGGCCGATGTGATCACCAGCAACCGGTCGTGCGACGTCAATTCCAACGCTTGTCGATCAAGTCGCGGATCCTCCCAGCACGTGTTGTAGACAAGGTTGTTCCCGTGGACAAAGCGGAAGACGCGTCCGCTGACCCATTCGCTGATTGGCATATCAAATAACTATTTCGGGGGCTTTTTGTTGTTATTGTTGTTGTTATTGGCTGGGTTGTTGGGAACGTTGTTGCCGTTGTTCTTAGCAGGTTGCTGATTGCCGTTGGCGGCGTTGTTCGGATCAGCATTCGGATCGGCATTGGCATTCGGGTTGACCGCAGGGGGCTTGCGCACGCCTGGGCCGACCATCGGCCGGATCACATCGCCGCCGACGGGCACAAACGGATTGGCCTGTTGGACTCCCGAGTTCTCCATCGCGCGGTTCCATGGAATGGTGAAGGCGACAAACTGACCCAACTTGACGTCAACGACGTAGATCAAGGATGCGGCGGCTCGCACGTTGGTGCCGGAGGCAGGAGGCATCGCATGACCGCTGATCAACAGATACTCCGGGTTTTTTCCTGGAGGTCCGAGGTACTGAATGACATTGGTCGCAAACAAACCGCCAAAGCCACCCGATCGAGGGTAGTAAACCCAACCCTTCAGATCTCCGGTCAAGTAATCCAGGGTGAAGAACCCTTCGGCGTTCTCGTCGACTTGCGCGGTGCAAACCGCCATCGTCGATCCGCCGTGCGTCGCCGATGCTCGCAACAGTTCCGGCGGAATGTTTTGAATAGGAACATTGCCCAGGCCCAACGCTGACAACCCATCCTGCGAAGGAAGGGCTGACACACGGCCCTCTGGAGCGGTCGCACGGCCTACACCGTATGCGATCGCCAGCAGTCCGAACAAACACAACCCTGCGGTGGTCCCCCAAAGAAACGGTTTCCATGCACCTGCCATGCGAGGCCATGCAAGCCCTTGGCAACAGGCATCGGAACGGCGGTTGTTCTCATCCAAAACTTCGAGAGACATGATTTGCTCCAGGAAAAGCCGTAACGCAGGGGAGGACGTAGGGGGCAAAACCCCATACCGTAAGTGTAGCCGGTTTTTTGGGGTTCTTGAACTCAGCCGCCGATGAAATTCAAAAACGGCAAGGCCCCGCGAGCGAAATCGCCAACGGAAAGGCTGCTTACGGGAACCGACACTTCCCAGGATCGTGCGCTTCGAACTGGGGAGACGCCTGAGAGGGAACTGCGGTACCGGAGCTGCGGTAGGGAAGCAAAAAAGAAGCCCCACCAGCAACCGCCGGCAGGGCTTCGTCGTTCAAAACGCAAGTCGACCCAAGCTTAGTTGGAAGCGACTTTGTTGGCTTGATGATCTGCGAAACTGAAGGTCATTTCCAACTTATCACCACCGATCAGACGAATGGTCTTTTCCTTGGTAACACCGTTGTGAGTGACCTGGATCTTGTAATCCTCCCACGCTTCTCCAGTCTTGAGCTGCTTGGTTCGGTACACACGGGTGAGGCCGTCGCTCTTGGTCGAGTTGTTGGCCAACACCACCGTCGCATCGGACGGAACGTTGAGGGTCAGGATGGTTTCAACGGGATCGTCGCTTTGCGTTCCATCGAATTCCATCTCTTCGCTCGAGCCGGCCCGCGCGATGACGGTTTTGGTTTGCGTGACTTCTTTGCCGTCGCGCGTGTAGGTGGCTTGGACTTCAAAGCGATACGATTCGTTGGTGTCCAAGTCTCGGCTGACGAAGCGGCGCAAGCTTCCTTGGGAGGTGGTGGCGTTGCCGTTTACGAAGACTTTGGCATCGGTAGGAACGCTGACCAACAGTTGCACTTCGTTCGCGGGAACCGTTTCGCTGGTCACCATGCGATTGGCGGCGACGGCGTTGTCCATGTTCATGCTGTAGCTCATCGGAGCTTCGTAAGGATCGACGCGACCCGAAGACATGGTACGTCCCCAACCATTGGTGGGAACATAGCTGCCCGAGCTGCCACCCGACGAACCACCGCCATAGTAGCTGCTACCGGACGAACCGCCCGAAGATCCACCCGACGAACCGTAGTAGGAACCCGAGCTGCCATAGCCACCCGAGCTACCGTATCCGCCAGAGCTGCCATAGCTCGGTGCGTATCCAGACGATCCACCACCGCTCGAACCCCAACGAGCCGCATGGCGAGCATGTTTGGCGGCCATGTGCGCATGGACCTTGTCATGCAAACGTCGCAATGGTCCAACGTGGCCACCCGAGCTACCACCACCCGAGGATCCGGTCGAAGCGCCGTAGTAAGCCGCTCCCGAGGAACCGCCACCCACCGAACCGGTGTAGTATCCGCTCGAACCGCCACCGCCCGAACCGGCGCCGCGATGCAATCCGAAACCCGCCAAGGCAGAACCCCCAAACACCATTGCCGTCGACAACGCTACGGCTGTTGCAAACCATCGCCTGATCATATTTCTCTCGTCGCTCCTCTTGAATCCAATCGATGGATCGTTCGTGTTGCGTCCCTCCGCAACAGAATGCTGAGGATACCTGAAAAGATGGGCAATTCAAGGTAAATAGGCAAGATTTGCCGGTCGCCGGGCCTGTATCGCCACCGACCTAGCAGACGCCGCGGCGAGGGCAGATGCAACACCCTGCAGCAATCTCAAGCACCCCTCAGCCATGCACCCTGCCGACAGCGATTCACCGCGGCAACACGCCGCCCGGGCAGGCTACTGCTGCGTCCGGATCAACGCGGCCCGAAGGGCCTGCAACACGCGGGCTTGAACATCCCCGAACTCCCCTTCGAGAAACGCCCCGGCTGCGGCCCGGTGCCCTCCCCCACCAAACTGCTTGGCCACTTCGTTGCAATCGACTTGGCATCGAGACCGGAAGCTGACTTTGTAGCCTCCTTTCATCTGCTCGATCATGATCAAAGCGACCTTCGTACCCTCCACCGCCAGCGTCAGATTGATCGCGTCTTCGGTGTCGCTAGGCAGCGCGCCAGACTCGGTGAAGTCTTCTTTGCGAACGTAGGTGTGCACCAACTGCCCGTTGCACTCGACCGTAGCCCGGGACAGGATTCGCCCTCGCAACCGAACGCGGCCGATCGTGTCCCGTTCGAAAAGATCTCCGTAGATCGAGCTCGGCGAAGCGCCGCAATCGACGAGTTCAGCGATCACGCGATACGTATCGCTGGTGGTCGATGCGAACCGAAACCAACCCGTGTCGGTCGCGATCGCTGCGTACAAAGCATTGGCCATCGGCTTGGTGATGGCGACCCCAGCGTGTTTGGCGCATACGGCCACCAGATGCCCCGTCGCTTCGGCGCTGGTGTCCTTAAACAGCTCGGCACCCAACTCGTCCTCTCCCACATGGTGGTCGATCACGAGCTTGGGACCATTAAATCGCCGCACCACTTCGGCCATCGGACCCAATTGGGCCCAGGCGCTCGTGTCGAGGATGATCAAGCAGTCCCCGGTCACTTCGTCGGCATGAATGTTCTCGCCGAGCACGCGGATGACTTGCCTGGGATCCAAAAACGATAGGATCGGAGGCGTGGGGTGCCCGTTGACGATGGTCACTTGCTTGCCCAGGGCTTGCAAGATTCCAGCCATGCCCAGCTCGCTCCCGAGCGCATCGCAATCCGGCCGAATATGGCTGGTCAAAATGAATCGCTGGTGCGATCGAAGGATGGGGATAAGGCGGTCCCAAGCAACTGTCATGGAGCGTGCACTTGTAAGCGTTATGAGCGAATTGATGAGCGTATTTGGAGCGGGCATATCAGCTCCATAGGCTGCGATTGTATCACACTCGCGAAGCACCGGGTGAGCCGTCCGATGGCGTCCGCGTGCTTCGACAGCCCTCCCTTGGCTCGAATTGCAACCGCAGCAACCTGCTATACTGCGGGGAGTTTACGGCCGCATCTCCGTCGCGGCGTCCAGCTCTCACGCGACCCGTCGGACTTGGAATCCCCCCTTTCTCCGCCTTTGCAATCGCGCACCATCATGTCGCTAGACCCCTCTGAAAACCC
>JBKCUI010000160.1:0-12267 GCA_046318495.1 Pirellula sp.
GAGTCGCGGTGTATCTTTGGGGGATTCCACCTCAACATAGAACTTGGGGCGTTTGTACTCTTCGACGCGGATATGCGCGATGGAGCCTTCGAAGGCGCTGGCGCGAATGTGCATCATGCCGGTACCGGCGTTGCGAGGAGCGGAAAAGGTGCCTGCAAAGGAACCGAACTCGTTGGTGCGCAGTTCTAGCGTTTCTACGACCTGCCCGTTGGGGCCGATGAGCTCAACGTTGGTGGGAGTGTTCTTAATGACTTCATATCGGTTCTTCTTTGCATCCAAGATCATGGCGATGCCTTTGAACTGGACTCGCTGGCCGCGGCGATAGATGGCTCGGTCTGTAAAGAAGACCACCTGTGGGCGAGGTTCGGGCGATTGCTGCGGATATGAAGAGAACTCGCGGGCCGTGCTCAACGAGTGCCCGTCATGGGTGGCGAGCAAGAAGGAGTTGTTCGGTGTCGCCTCAAACTTAAATGCACCGTTCGCATCGGTCGTGACACTGGCTCCATCTTGCATGATTCCTGTGTTGTTATCGCGATGCAACGCTCGCACGTTCGCGCCAGCGATTGGGGCGCCGGACTGGTTGTCGACGACCAAGCCTCGGATGCCGGAATGGCTCCAGTCGGTCTGCGTGACGATGGCCAGTTTTGAGACCCAAGCGGTGACGGCACCGATAACGTTTTCGACCGCTTCTCCGACCGCGAAGTCTTTGCGATTGCTGTAGAGCACGATATAGAAGCCGGGGGGCAAATCCTTGGGCACATCGACGTCGTGTGTGGAGGGCAAGTAATCGTCCGTCGCGGGAAGATCAACCGACCACGCCGCAACCGTGGGCGACTGTTTGAGCTTCGCCAACTCATCGGGGAGGAACTGATCGGAATGCCATCGTTGGCGTGTGAAACGCGATCGCCAATCGGCTCGAACGATGCGGAAATGCGCTTGCGTGACATTGCGATACTGCACGCGCAGCTTCAGCCACGGCGCGTTCCAAACACGCTCCGATTGGACATCGAGCGATTTACCTTCGATGTCTGCGATCAGTTGACTGCACAGACGTCCTCCGATGCTTTCCGGAAAGGCGTTTTTGCCTTGCGTGGCGATTGCATGCGCATCGACCATGTGATTGTCGTTGCGAAGCAGCGAAGCCCATCGATGCCTTGCCAGCGCGGAAAGAGGGTGCGATGCGTTCGTCTCCGCAAATCGCTTGAGGGCTGCTAGGGTGCGGTTGGTTTTTTCCTCACCGACGGCATGGGCATGGACGAACTGGAGGCGATCGAGATCCGCATCGAGCCGAGCGCTTGGGTCGGCATCCTGCGCGTGGAACTGCATCAAGGCTTGGTAGAGCGAAATGGCCTTGTAGTAGGGAGACTGGTCGTCGGTCGTTTCAGCTTTCCATGCCAAGAACTCGCCCGCCGATCCGAGAGCGGGACTGTCTGCATCGAGGACGAAAGCATCGAACGATTGAACACCGGCTTGTTCGCCCGCCGCATAGAAGTCGATCGCCGTGTGCGCTAGAAAGTCATAGAGGGTCGGCCGATAGGAGTCTGGGAAATCGGTCGATGTGAGCATTGCATCATAGGAGGCGATCGGGATCTTTTGCGTGGCTTCGGCCGGTGTCAGCGCGGCAGCAAACGTACGATCGATTTCGTCGAACAATCGCTTGAGGTCCCACGTCGCGATGTCCTCGGAGGGGGGGCTGGCGGTTTGGCTGCGGTTGGCGAATCGCCATCGGTTCTGTTGGAAGTAGGTCCAGTACCAATGACCAAGGATGGCTTGCAACGGTTGGCGGAGAGCGTCCGGGGCGGTTTCCAGTTCACCCTTGAGCTGCTTGATCGCGATCAGCGGATCGCCCCCTTCGATTTGCGATTGCAGGAGCGAGCGTTTGGCGAAGGCTCGAACCGCGTCTGGATAGTCCTTTTCGGAGAGAGCCTTTTGAAGAATGGGCTCCAAGGCTTCGAGGGCCGATTTGGGCAAGCCTTGCTTGACGGCATCATCCACTTTTTTCCACATGGTGGCACGATCCCCGGCGGGCGGGTCCTGGGGGGCGAGGAAAGGAAACGCAAAACCCGTGCAGAGCACGCAAAGGAGCAAGCCAGCGATGCCGCGATTCATGATCCGATCCTGATGGGCAATGGGGATGAGTTAGCAAGGGGCGGCAAGAAACCAAAACGGCATAGCCTACACTTGTCGCCTGCATTAGAGCAGACGAACGAGGCTCGCAAAAGTTTCGAGGAAGTGGGCGCCGAGGGGAAGATTTTTCGCCGACGATGCTTCCTTACAAGGCATCGTTGGCCGGCGTATCCGCAGATTTCTTATGGCCAATCGATTAAGGGCGCTGCGCCATCTTGAGGTATTCGCGGACGACTTGGCGTCTGAGAAGCTCTGGATTCACATGCGGGCGGCACGCGAGCAAGTGCGCTTGGGCTTGTTCAGGCGTCATGCCACGGCAGGCAACCAGCCAGCACAAAACGATGGTGGCGCTGCGAGCGCGACCCGCTTTGCAATGGACATAGACCTTCTGACGGAGCGAGGTTTTGGCTTCGAGGAAATCGACGCCGCGTCGGACGTCATCGAGGCTGGGGGGATTGAAGTCCACGGTGGGCAACCAAAGCTGCTCGATGTCGTACTTGGCGTACTCCGCACACGGCCCTCGATATTCGCGGCACATGTTGATGACGCCGCGAACTCCGAGATCGGCGAGTTTCTTGATATCCCGACGAAGTGGCAGAGCTCCGAGGATCACATACTCGTCGACGTCGTCCCACCAATGCCTGCGATGCAACACCCGGGCCATGCCGTAGTTCCAGACAAACGTGGGGACGAACAGGGCGCGTGAGAAGGTCGGGTGCATGGCGTACCAGTGGCCCGTTAGGGCTTTTTGCGGGGCGGAGGCGTCGGAATGATCTGAAAGTCGATGGTCGAAACGCCGATTTCTCCATTCGATGTGGTTTCAAAGACTTCGCTCGACAGAACCGGGTGTTCGACTTCTGTAAAGATCTTGGGTTCGCTGGGGAGCATGGAGGAAACTCGCAGATACTTTTCTGGGAGCGTCGAAATCCACTTGGCAGCAAGTGCCGTAATGTTGTCGCTACCCCCTTCTTCAATCGCCAGCCGCACCAAGCGTGTGACTGCATCGGTGATGTTGGCTCCATAGAGCAATTCCTTGGCGATCCGTTCGTCGGAGACGTGTTTGTTCAATCCATCGCTGCACATGAACACGATATCGCCAGGGTGCAAATCGACGTGCGCGATTTCGGCATGGACCATCTGCGCGTTGGCTCCCAAGGCATTGCTCAAGACGTTGGACCAGGGCGATCGCTCGCCGCTTTTCCGATCCAGCTCGCCCCGGCGCATCATCTCCTCGGCCAAGGTGTGGTCGTGTGTCAGCAGTTGCAGCTTGCCGTCGCGGAGCAAGTAGCACCGCGTGTCACCGGCGTGGAGCACCACCATCTTCGGCCACACGATGTAGGCCATGGTCAACGTCGTCCCCATCCCCGAAAGGGACTTTTCTTCAGTCGATTTGCGCACGATCAGATCGTGGGCTTGCCGAAGCATCTCCTTGAGATCTTCGACCAATTGCGAGTCGTCTCCGGGTTGGATCAAGGTGTGCCAGCGGACCTTGTTCAGGATCGATGCCAAAAAGTAATGCACCGCCAGGGAACTGGCTTCATTGCCGGCGCGATGCCCCCCCATACCATCGGCGACCATCAAGAGATGCCCGAGCGTATCCCCGGTAAGCATGGCATTGGGAGCGAGAGGTAACGAACTGCCCTGAAGTCGCATTTCACGCGCCAATTCGGCGATCAAGAACTGATCTTGATTTTCGTGCCGCACGATCCCTTGATCGGTCAAGCCAAACGTTTCGACCCGAATGGAACTCATCATGGCGTTGTTTTCTATCTTGAAAATCGTAGGGGGTCGCCTGTACTCCGAGTTTGAAATCAACCAAATGCAATGGACGATATTGCGCCGAATCGTTACGCTTCGGCTGCGAAATGTCCACTTTTCTAGCAGGGGGTACAGTGTACCTCCCCGCTGGATGACTTCCGTATAATCTAACGCGATTTTCGCCCCGTATGTTGTCGGAATCCAGGTATGTCTGAAAACCAACCCGCGTATCCACTTCGCGTCTACAACACCCTTACCAAAACCAAAGACCCGTTCGCCACCATCGTCCCAGGGCGAGTCGGCATGTATTTGTGCGGGCCGACGGTTTACGCCGAAGCCCACATTGGACACATGGTCGGCCCGGTGATCTTCGATACGGTCAAGCGTTACTTGACCTACTGCGGGTACGAAGTCACTTGGGTCGTCAACATCACCGATGTCGACGACAAACTGATCGTCCGTTCCAAGGAACGCGGTATCTCCATGTTCCAACTGGCGACGCAGATGACCGCAGATTACCTGTCCAATCTGCAAGCGTTGGGAGTCGATCAAATCGACCGCATGCCCCGAGCCACCGACAGCATGCCGGAGATCATTCGGTTCGTCGAAGAACTGATCGAGCGCGGTCATGCGTATGCCAGCGGCGGGGATGTCTTCTTTGATGTGACCAAAGATCCGCTCTACGGTCGGCTCAGCAATCGCAGCGCCGATGAGCAGCAAGGCGAAGGCGGTGGAGCCGCTTCACGAAAACGCTCTCCAGGCGACTTTGCCCTTTGGAAATCCGCTAAAGCTGGCGAACCCAGTTGGGATAGTCCGTGGGGCGCGGGACGTCCAGGATGGCACATCGAATGTTCCGCCATGAGCCGCGGGATCCTCGGCAAGACCTTCGACATTCACGGCGGTGGCTTGGACCTCGTGTTCCCCCACCACGAAAATGAACTGGCGCAAAGCCGTTGCTGCCACGGTCAACCGATGGTGACCTACTGGATGCATAACGGACTGATGCGGGCAGCGAACGATTCGGGCAAGGTCGGTGGTCGCTCCGATCGCGAGGGGGGAGAAGACGCCGTCTCCGGAAAAATCTCGCGCAGCAAAGGAGCCGGTGGCTTGGCCGCTCTGATCGCCAAGCACACGGGCGAACGCATTCGATTCTTTTTGCTTCGCTCCCATTACCGTTCGACAACGGTCTTTGGAGACGAACCGCTGTCCGAAGCGGGGACGTCGCTCGAAGCCTTTTATCGACTGTTCGAAAGGTACGAACGCGTTGTCGGCAGTTCGGTCTACGCGCTGGACTACCCGCGACGTCGCGCGGACTTCGTTCCGCCCACCTCCAAGGCACCGTGGATTACCGAGTTGGTCGCGCTTCGCGAGTCGTTCCTGGCCAAGATGGACGATGACTTCAACACCGGAGGCGCAACGGCCGATCTGTTTGAAATGGCCCGCGCTTTGAATCGTGCCATCGATGCCGACAAGCTCGAGGAAACCAAATCGGCCGACGGCATCGCTGCATTGCAATCGGGCATGCGGATTCTGCGAGAAACCTCGGCCTTGCTAGGCATCTTCATGAAGCCGGTGCCGCGCTCTGCTGGCTCGGAAAGCGGTGCGAAAGCAGTCAACGGCTTGATGGAACTGGTGCTGCGACTCAGAGCCGAAGCCCGCGCTCGCAAGGACTTCGCCACCTCCGATGCCATTCGAGATGGCCTCAGTGCAATCGGGATCGCATTGCAAGACGGCAAAACTGGAACGACCTGGCAATTGCCGTCCTAGGCCCTTCACCATTCGCATCGATACATGCCATCGACCGACCCCGCTGGTCGGCGGTGGCCGTCGAACGCGCTACAAGTCTTGGCGATACAGATACCAGCATCCCGCCAAGAGCATGACTGCAATGAACAACGCATTGCTCCAAAGCGGTTGCCATGGGTCCCGTTCGACTTGCGGAATCTCTAAGTCATTGCGGTCGAGTGCCACGACTTTGTTCTCTGGATTGCGAAGGAGATACTGGATGGTGTCGTTGATAGCCGATGGCTTGGGATTGACGAGATAGAACGGATTGATGAAGTAGTTGTAGATCAGTTCTGCCGTGGTGGAGTTCGGGCGGAACGAAAGCA
This sequence comes from Pirellula sp., assembly GCA_046318495.1. Classification (GTDB taxonomy): domain Bacteria; phylum Planctomycetota; class Planctomycetia; order Pirellulales; family Pirellulaceae; genus JBKCUI01. Next base: position 5,997 of record JBKCUI010000160.1, read on the forward strand.
CCGATCGCGGGTTGGCCGCGAGGTCCCAGACGTCGACTTGCTTGACATGGTGCGCCACCCACAGCCGTCCTAGCGCGTCGAACGACATGGTGGAGATATCGCCCTGTCCAGTACCGGACGGTCGTGAGATCTGGAGGTCTGCGGCATTCCCGCTGGCCGTCTTGCCCAACCACAGATTGCCTTCGACATCGAGCAAGGCCATGCTTCCTTGTCCGCTGGATGCCGCGCGCTTGATGGTCGTCACTCCGACTTCATCGGCCGTGCGGACCGATGCAGCGGTTGCCAGATCGATGACGATCGGAGCATGGGCGCTGGGACAGACAATGGCGGTATTGCCCGCGATCGCCAGATTCAGCACGGCATCGGCGGGGACATCGAGTTCCACTTCGTTCTTCTTTACGAGCTTTTTGCCTTCGAGCGCATACACGATAACTTTGCCATGCGATGCGAGCACGACACGTTCGTCCGCGGCCGATGCAGCGATGGCGATCGGCTTTTTCAAGCCCCATTCCGCGTCGGTCAATCGTCGGTAGGCTTCGTTGCCGGTCGGCAACTTCACATCGAATCCAAACATGCTGACCTTTTGCTGCTCCGCTTTGGCTGCGGCTTCGGAGTCAAACAGGAAGATGCCATCGCCATTGACCGCCAAGAAACTTTCTTTCCATGGGACCAACTCGAACGTGTCGGCTGGGAGATCTGGGCCGGAATCCAATCGAGAGTCGTCCCAATACTTCTTGTCCGATGTGGCTGCGGGACTAGCCAGTTCGGGCAGTTTGGCGGTTTCTAAACGAATGGTTTCGCCTGTGGTGATGCCAAAGGGCAAAAAAGGCGGGCGACCGAAATAAAGCGTCCCCTCTTTGCCATCCCAGATCGGACCGATGACGCGCTGGCCGTTCACATCGCCGTACGCGGTCTGCCAGTTGTTGCTCGCTGCGTTCCAGAACTGAATGCGGCCTTGCTGATTGGCTACGACGGGTTCATCTCCAATCGCGAGCAATCGTTGGATGGTGGGAGGCCCTTTGAGAAATCCCTCGGTGATGTTGCGCACGATGCCAATTGTGAAGCATGCCCCCCAGAAGAGAGCCGTGACCACCACGCAAATGATGGGGTTCTTCCAAATCAGACCCACCAACGCCGAGACGGAGTAAAAGACCATGAACGCAAAAATAAACAACGGGATGCACCAGAGAATACCTCGGTTCCAAATGTCCAGTTGGATACCGGCATAGAAGTACAAGCCCGTCACCAGGAATGCGATGTTGATAGCGACAAAGATGCAGCCGCCGAGGTACTTGCTGAGGAAGAGCAAGCTGCGCGACAACGGTTTGCTCAAGAGCAAGTGGAGCGAACCGGTTTGAAACATGTCCGGGATCATCGAACTGGTGATCACGATGGCGACCATCATGGCGATCAACCCGAGGCCGATCCACATGATGAAAGGAAAGAGGTTGGCTTCGATAAATGGCCGCATTTGGCGAGCGGTGAACGGCAAGGGCTCCGCGAACTTCATCCCTGCGTACGTGATCCACGTAGCTTGTCCGGCGGAGGATTTGATCGAGCCGGGAAAGGCGAGATCCAGCAATCGACGATTGAGTTTTTGAATCTCCTGCGGGGATTTGCTGGATTTGTCGATCAACTCCTTCAGTTCGGTTCGACGCGTTGCATTGGGCCAAGCTTCCGCATCGTAGAGGTCGTCCTTGGTGAGGGTTTCATTGAGCGATGAGACCAATCGGCCGACAAGGATCTTGCGACCGCTGCGTTGACGATCCTGCAGCGTGTTTTGAAACTCGGTATCGATCTTGGCGTACACCGCGCGCTGCGCTCGCGTTCCTTTGCCTGCCGATGCGGCTGCCAATTGGTCGAGGACCGCTTTGGGCGACGCGATGTCGGCCATGCGGACTTGATAGCTCTCTCCTTCCGAGATGCTCAGAGGAAAGAGGGCGAGCAAGATCAGTGTCCAGCACGCCAACAGAATCCAAAGCACCTTGGATTGGATCGATTCGATCAGGCTATCGTAGAGGACGGCGAGGTAAGGCTTCATGGAGTTCGAGTCTGCGAGCGAGTTGGTGATTTGAGGAAGAGTAGGTTGCAGTCCGCAACCGGTTTTTGGCAACGGCGAAGTGGACTACAGCGCGTTGCGATGGGGGTATTGCGGCGCGGCGGGTACCGTATTCGGCACGATCACCTTGGGGCCAGTCGCGTTCGGCTTGCCGGCCGCGCTGACCGCCCCGACGATGTTCATGAAGACTTGCTCCAAACTCGGGCGAGCCCGTTCCATACGCACGAGGCTGATGCCTTCGCTTCGCAATAGATCGACGAGCCGGTCGACGCTAGATTGCTCGATGGAAGGGATCTCGATGCGAGTGATGTCGGGGAAGGCTTCGGAGGTCGACGGAATAAAGATCAAATTGCTGGCAGGCATCCCATCGAGCAGCGGTGCGATCCGTTCGCGACTGGCGAGGACTTCCATCTTGAGACTGCTCTTGTTGTCGTTGGCATGCTGCCGAATCAATTCGTCGATGGTCCCGATCCCGCGCAGTTCCCCCAGCGCCATGATGGCCACGCGATCGCAAATCAGCTCGACTTCTTGCAGGATGTGGCTGTTGAGAAAGACGGTTTTGCCGCGTTGCTTGAGGCGATCGAGCACATCTCGGATCTGAGAGCGTCCCATCGGATCCAGACCATCGGTCGGCTCGTCCAAGATCAGCAGATCGGGGTCGTGCAGCATGGCTTGTGCCAGTCCCAGTCGCTGTCGCATCCCCTTGGAATAACGGCGAACCGCTTCGTGCTGTCGACCGGTCAACGAGACCAGATCGAACAGCTCTTTCTCTTTGGCCGCGATTTGCGAGTCCGACATCTCGCTGAGCCGGCCATAGAAATACAGCGCGCTGCGGCCGGTGTGGTGGCGGGGGAAAATCAAGTTTTCCGGCAAGTAGCCGATCTTGCGACGGGCGGCCTTCGAGCCAGCGGGCAAACTTAGTACTTGGGCCACTCCTTGCGTTGGATGCAAGATACCTAACAGAACCTTGATCAACGTCGTCTTGCCTGCACCATTCGGGCCTAGCAGACCGAAGACTTCACCCGATCGGACTTGAAGGGAGACGTTCTTGAGCGCCGGATGAATGCGAGGGAGCAGCAACCCTTCTTTGTAGACCTTGGATAAGTTCTGAACGTCAATCGCCAGCGGCGGTGCGGAAGGGGGATGCATCGGAGATGGGTCGGTTGGGGTGTAGGCGTTCGGGCCCAGGGAAAAGGTGCTGAGCGGGCCACCGGATCGGATCGGGCAGGCTCGCTGGCGTTGCAGAGAGTTAGTTTATCGAGTGCTTCAACCAGCGGGCTAATCGGCATTCGATGCGGAAGAGGATTTCTTGGAATCTTCTGCTGCCCCAGGCAGATTCGATCGGCGATTCGTCGCCAGGGTGTCGTCAAACGAGCCTGCCGAGGTTTACAATGCTCGCCTCAAGTTCGCGGCATACGGGATCGCTCGCGCGGCAAAGGCGAATCGTTCGCGCCTCGCATCGTACCTCCGACCACTCGGAGTGATTACAATGCGGGACCAGGAATCGCTTGCGGCTGACCTCTCGAAATGCGGACGACGCGTTCCCCCCTCGCGATCCTTCCCCCCACCTCCCACCCTCGTGCTCTTTAGGATGTTCCCCATGACGCAATTGAATCGAACCATGCACTGGCTTCGCGCCGGCGCGATCGCCGGCCTCTCCCTGTGGACCGCGTGCGGCTCCTCGCTGGCCGGAGACAACGTAAACCTTTTCAATGGCAAGGACTTCACCGGTTGGCATGGCCGCACCACCGTCGATCCTCGCAAATGGGACAGCACCCCCGAAGCGGACAAGACCAAATGGAACCAAGAGATCAAAGACCACTGGCGCGTCGACGGCAGTGAGATCGTCAACGATGGCAAAGGTGCCTACTTGACCACCAATCAAGAGTTTGGCGACTTCGATCTGACCCTGGACTTCAAAATCGTCGAAGGTTGCGACTCCGGCATTTATCTGCGCGGGATCCCTCAGGTTCAAATCTGGGATCCCGATGCCGCCAACAATCGAGCCAACGGAAATGAAAAAGGAAGCGGCGGCCTCTGGAACAACCCCGCCGGTTGGGAGGGCAAAGATCCCCTGGTCCGCGCTGACAAGCCAATCGGACAATGGAACACCATGAAGATGCGATTGGTCGGCGAACGCTGCTGGGTATGGCTCAACGACAAAGCCGTCGTCGTCGATGCGCGTCTGCACGACTACTTTGCACCGGGCAGTCCGTTGATCGCCAAAGGCCCCATCCAATTGCAAACGCACGGTGCCGAGATTCGTTTTCGCAACATCGTCATTCATGAGTTCGATGCCGATGAGTCCAACGAAGTGTTGCGCAAAGCCGAAGATGCTCGCATCGCCGCAAAAAACCAGAAGTTCGATCGCTTGTTCAACGGAACCGATCTGGCTGGCTGGAAGGGCGCGGTCGGCAATTACACCGTGACCGAAGGGGCGATTCAGTGCTTGGAAGGCAAAGGGGGCGTGCTGTATTCGGACAAGAGCTACGGCGACTTTGTATTCCGCGTGGATTTTCAATTGCCACCTGCTGGCAACAACGGCTTGGCCATCCGCTATCCCAGCGTCGAAGAAATCGAACAATTGCCCAAGGAACAACGCCACGGCGATGCTGCATACGTCGGCATGACCGAATTGCAGATCCTCGATGATGGCCATGCCAATTATGCCAAGATCGACCCGCGGCAAGCCCACGGCAGCGCCTACGGCATGGTCGCAGCCAAACGCGGCTATCTGCGTCCGGTCGGCCAATGGAACCACGAAGTCGTGACCGTCACCGGTTCGAAGATCATCGTGGAACTCAACGGCACTCGCATCCTCGATGCCGATCTATCGAACGTCAGCGAGTTCATGGCCAACACTCCACACCCGGGTAAGGATCGCGCCGCAGGCCACATCGGATTCGCAGGGCACTCCGATCCCGTACGATTCCGCCATGTCGACATTTTGCCCATCGCAAACTGAGCCTCGCGAACCCCTCGCCACGCTTGATTCATCACCCTTGTTAAGGACTGTCTTTTGAAACGTATGAATCCATTTCGATGCGGTTCTTTGGCCCTGATTGTGCTCCTCGGCAATGCGGCGAACGGATTTTCGCAGGACAGCAAAACGGATGCCGTGATGCAAGTCCCGGACGCCGTCGCGGCCACTCCCTCGGAGATGAAACGATACGTCGAGCGGATCGAGCATTCGCAAGCCAAGATCGAGATGCTGCCCATTCCCGCCGGCACCTTCCAAATGGGTAGCCCCGATTCCGAAGAAGGCCGCAACGCCGACGAAGGCCCCGTGCATGAAGTCGCCGTCGGTCCGTTCTGGATGTCCAAAGTCGAAATCACTTGGGACGCCTACGACGTTTGGATGTCCGACCTCGACGTGTTCTATCGCGAGGTCAACAAAGTCCAAGCGACCAAGCGGGATGAACTCTCGGAAGAGTTTCAAAAGAGCCAACCGACCAAGCCGTACACCGACATGACGTTCGGGATGGGCAAGCAAGGGTATCCCGCCATCTGCATGACCCAACATGCGGCTCGGGTGTACTGCAAGTGGCTGTCTCGCAAAACGGGACGCTATTACCGCCTGCCGACCGAAGCCGAATGGGAATACGCATGCCGCGCCGGGACCAAGACTGCCTACTCCTTCGGCGACGATCCGGCGCAGTTGGAAGAGCATGCTTGGTTCGCCGACAACGCGGGCGAAGGCTACCACAAGGTCGGCTTGAAGAAACCGAATCCTTGGGGACTGCACGCTATGCATGGCAATGTGGCCGAGTGGGTGCTCGATCAACACACGCCCGAAGGATACCCGCTCGATCTGCGCAAAGAGAATCCGCTCTTGGTTCCCAAAACGTTGTACCCGCGCGTGGTGCGAGGCGGCGGATGGGATAAACCTGCGACGGCCCTTCGAAGCGCAGCCCGCGAAGGCTCCACCGAAGATTGGATCGCGCAGGACCCGCAATCCCCTGTGAGCATTTGGTACTTGACCGATGCCTTGCATGTTGGGTTCCGCGTCGTCCGCCCATTCCAAGAACCCAGCGAAGAAGAGAAGAATGCGTTTTGGGAATACTCGGAACCGATCCAAAAGGAACGGCCAGTCCCGCTCGAACGTTGATCGCTGTAACCGTCGATCGAAGGATTCCACGCGCCCGGGATTCGGGCCGCTGCGGGATGCTTCGATGGCGGGGGGGGGGGGGCGCGGGGGGGGCGGTGGCGGCG
>JBKCUI010000161.1:0-2506 GCA_046318495.1 Pirellula sp.
TGTCGGTCAGCTTCTTGTCGCCAGACTGCGATTTCTTGTCGCTGGCTTGCGATGCTATTTGGCCGGTTTGCGGAGCGGCGGAAACCGGTTTGGGGACATTCGCCGGAGGGTCTTGCCGCAAGATGTAACGTTGGCGCAACCGCTGCCTACCGGATCGATCCTGAGGGGACTGACCCATGCTTAGAAGTGCTGGCGTGGTGAGGGAAGCGATCACTCCCCCCAGCACGATCAGTCCACGGATGGCGCGACCGTGACGTCTGGGTCGACGATGCTTGCGGTTCGCCGCGATCGCCTTGGATGCAGATCGCGTGCTTCGTTCTAGGGGTGTGGAATTCTGTGGCGGATCTTGGGTCAGGTTCCGATCCATAGAACGCATATTCGACACATTTCTCCTGGGCGCATCGCCACCCAATGCAAGGCTACTCAGTGATTCTGAACTTCAAAAAGATCGGAATCTTGGGGGAGGATTCGATATCCGTTTCGATCACAATCCGACCAAAATCTTTGGAAAAGGTTCCGTCTAGTTCGATCGGTTCAGATCCAGGAGGTATTTCGATCGTAACAGGGTAGATCCGCTGGGTCGCGGAGATTTTTGGCGTGCCCAACGTGGCGGTTACACGGTCCGGGACGGTCTTGGTGACGCGGACGTTGGGTTCTACAGCAGCGTCTTCATTGCGAATCGCGAGCATGAAGCTCTTTTTCAATCCTTGAGACGATTTCGCCGTGCCGAGGCTCAAGATGTTGCGCGATTCGTTGTAGTCGTCACCGGCGATGATCCGCACCGGTGTGACGCATCGACCGCGAATGTTGTACATCAAGAACTCGGTTTCATCCGAATCATCCTTGGGATTCTTGCGCGCCAGCTTCAGTTCGATGTTGATCGGACCTGCGGCGATGCCGGGCAATAGACGCATCTTGCACTCCACCATGCGCCGCGCGTCGGCCATGGATGGAATCTCATCCTTTTGCAGCACGCGCTCTTCACCGACCTCGACCTTGACCTTCTTGGACAAGACCGCATCTTGAACTTGCGCGCTAGAGATATTCATCGGTGCTTCTTGGAAGCTATACACGGTGAAAGGAATGACTGTCTCTTGGTTCGTGAAGATATCCCCGTAGTTGTGAGGTGGGGGATCGAACATGTAAGCTTGACCAATCCGGCCACGGATGAGGAGTTTGATCTCTTCTTGATTGGGGATGTCGGTGCCGATGGTGGCGGTCTGCGAGAATTCGTCGATAGCCGATTCCGCTTTCCACTCGAGCTCGACTTCGGTTTCTTCGCCTGGCGATAAGGTGGCTTCCTTGAAGTTTCCGACGGTGCATTTGCACGTGCTGTTCTTGAACCAAATGAAGGCGTCGCCATCCCCGGTGTTCTTGAAAATGAAGGTGTGCGTGCGTTTGGTGCCCCGCATCATCATCCCGAAATCGATTTCGTTTCCATTGACGACCTCGATGTTGCCGACCCGTTTCGCCTTTTGCGTGCCGATGGCCGACTGGATGCTGGATTGGTCTTCGCCGACGCGAACCTTTTCATCGGCCCCCATCAGGTGCACCATGCCGGCCACGCGTTGATCGTGGCGGACTTTGGCGGCCGCAAAACCGATGCCGATACAAGCGAGGATGAGCAGGAGCGTTCGCATCAAAAGTCAGAGATTGCAAGAGGGATAAGAAGCCGACCAGGGTGCGAGCTATTGGCGCACTTCGGGTTGGGATTGGCTACGCAAAACCTCGGCCACCGGTTCACCCCGCACAAAATCCTCGGGAATTCCGCGGCGAGCCGCAGTTTCCAGGGGAGGCAGGAGCGCAAAAGCACCCGCTCGCTCCAACCGTCTGGGCCAAAAGATCTGCACGGCTTGAATCTTGCGATCGCGATGCGGCGTGGCGGCGTCGATGCGGTCTGCGGCTTGGGAAAACCGCTGCATGGCCTCGCTGCGGTCCGCCAATCCGCACGCTACGGCGGCTTGCAAGGACGCGTTGGCCGACGCAGGGTAGGCTTCCGCAGCCGCCGCCAGGTCGTCCGCCGCGCGTTGCAGCCACTCCCGCTGCTGGCCCGGATCGGGAATCGCGGCAGCCATGCGCAGCTCCTTTTGCCCGACTTCACCCAACGCCTGTGCATGTCCGGGGTCGCGGGCCAAAAAGGCTTCACGCAATCGCAGGAACGTCTGCTCCCATTTCTTGCGGGCGTCGCTGGCCCCGGTGCGTTCGAACTGCGAGGTTGCCAGTTCCAACGCCACCCGAGCGATCTCCGCATCGTACGGATCGACTTGGACCTCGGAGACGATTTGCTCGGGTGCCCCTGCGACCGGAGATTGAGTCCACTCAAACTGCTTCTGCATCGATTGCGAGACGGGCGAAAACATCGTCCACCACCACAGCCCCCAAAGCGCGGCGACGGTTCCAGCAGCCGACCAAGCGACAACCGATCGAAGTCCTGCCGTCCACGTCGCTTTGCCCGCAACCTGGCTTGCTTTCCCGGTCATCGCATCCGACAACCACAGCCCCAACA
>JBKCUI010000162.1:0-2488 GCA_046318495.1 Pirellula sp.
GTATCCTGGATACTCCAGCACGTACAGCGCGTCCTCCTCTTGCATAGCCCGCAGCACATACTCCCGATCGGATGCTTGCCCTGCGTTGCCATGCATCATCAACCATACCGTCCTGGGATGCGACACTTCGCGCGCATACCCCACAACTTCGTCTTCTACCCTCCACGCCGTTAGCACGCTGGGTGACGTGTGGTGCGATGGGAAATACAACAGCGATCGCTGCAATGCGAACAATCCAACGCAGAAAAGCGCATAGAGGACACCCACTTGAGCCGCGATCCGCTTCAACAAAGGAGGCGTTTTGTGTGCCATGATTCTCGGTAGGGTGAAGAACCTGTTGCGGCGACTGCAAGCCATCGTGCAACCTCACGAAGTGCACCCAGTGACCGCGATCGCCAAGTTGTTAGCCACCATCCACATGGTACTCCACCCGAGAAAGTCGAGCCTCCACTACTGCCGCGATGATCCCGCAAAAACGCAAGCGAACCCAGCTGGGAGTACCATCCTGTGAAGGCTGGCGGAGTCGGCGACAAGGGCGTATTGATCGGCATGGAATTGGATCGCACCGGTGGGAAGATCGCGATGGATTTCTAGGGCAATCGCGTTGGATTCTCAACACTGCATGCTGGACATCCCGCGCTCGGGGCGACCAAAATAGCCAAGGCGTCCGAGCGACCTAGCGCATCTGGCGATCGCCGCGCCGACGTTCCTTCCCTGTCTCTCCCCCCTTGAGGATCTCTCCCTATGTCCCGTCCATCCCGCCGCACGTTCATCAAGCAATCCTCGGCCACCGCCGCAGCTCTCGCCACCATCCCCTACTGGGCCACCAGCGCTTCGGCGCGTCCTGTTTCCGCCGCCGATCGATTCAAGATCGGGTGCATCGGACTAGGCGGCATGGGGACCGGTGATGCCCACGACCATAACCGCTTCGGCGACATCATCGCCGTCTGCGACGTCGACGCCAACCATCGCGAACGCGCTCGCAACGACGAACGCATCGGCAAAGGCAAAGCCGTCTCGGTCGAAGACTACCGCAAAGTCCTCGACAACAAAGAAATAGAAGTCGTCAGCATCGTCACCCCAGACCACTGGCATACCAAGATCGCCATCGAAGCCTTGCAAGCCGGCAAACACGTCTTTTGCCAAAAGCCACTGACACTCACCTTGGCCGAAAACCAAGCCATCCGCGCGGCGTGCAAAGCCAACCCCAAACTCGTCTTCTTCATCGGTACCCAACAACGCTCCGATCGTCGGCTCTTCATGCGAGCCGTCAACATGGCCCACAAGGGCCTGCTCGGCGACATCAAGAAGATCACCTGCGGCATCAACGGCAGCCCCACCGGCGGTCCCTTCGCCAAATCGGCTCCTCCCGCCAACCTCAATTGGGACATGTGGCTCGGACAAGCCCCCAAAGTCGACTACATCCAACAACGCTGCCACAACGACTTCCGTTGGTGGTACGAATACTCCGGCGGTAAATTCACCGACTGGGGCGCTCACCACATCGACATCGCCATCTGGGCCGCCAAACTCACCGACGAAGGAACCGGACCCGTCGAAGTCGATGGGACCGACTGCAAACACCCCGTCGAGTTCAAGGACGGCAACCCGCTCCGCGATGACTCGTTCAATACCTCGAACGATTTCAACATCGTGCATACCTTTGCCAACGGATTGCAGATCCACGTCACCAGCCGCGGCGACAACGGTTTGCTCATCGAAGGCACCAAAGGCCGGATCTTCGTCAACCGCGAACGCATCACCGGCAAGCCGATCGAAGAAGGTTGGGATAAAGACGCCTTCACCGATGCCGACGCGTCCGCCTTGTACAAAGGCAAACCACACGAAGGGCACAAGGACAACTTCTATCGCTGCATTCGCGAAGGAGGGCTCCCCGTCTCCGACGTGTACTCCCACCTGCAAACCATGAACCTGTGCCACCTGTCGGCCATCGCAGGACGGCTGGCCCGCAAACTCAAGTGGAATGCAGCCACCGAAAAGATCGAAGGGGATGCCACAGCCGCTGCCATGCAAGCCCGCGTGCAACGCGCCGGGTTCGAGATCCCCAAGGTCTAGGACGCGCATCCGATTCGGAAGAATCCACCGCGGTTCGGTTTTCTTGTCGTGCTCGTGCTCAGTCCGTCAGGACGGTGCTCGTGCTCGTAATCGCCGCGATGTGCACCCAGACGCCAACGGGGTAGGCAACTTCGAAGGGGATCGATAATCCCCTCCGCAAGAAATCGCCGCGCGACGAGCACGAGTGCGAGTGCGCAATCCTTCTCGCAACGTTCACTCGAGCATCCACGCCTCGCAACAACCGGGGCTAACGCTAACCCCCCGGCTAATCCAGCATCCGCCTTCGCGGATCCCTCTACGAAAACGGGCCGTGCTCATCGCTCGGCCCGTTTTTTGTTTCACTTCTTGTTCAGATGGATACCGCAGCACCGATCACGGCTGCGGTGCTTCAACAACCTCGCCCCCGTTGATG
>JBKCUI010000163.1:0-7430 GCA_046318495.1 Pirellula sp.
CCGTCGCATCCTGAACTGCTCGACTGGCTCGCCGATACGTGGTGGCGCGAATCGAAGTGGTCGATGAAGTGGTTGCACAAGCAAATCGTCTTGTCGCAGACATACCGTCAATCCAGCCGTTCGCGCGAGGATGGATTGGCCAGCGATGCCGAAAGCCGCTGGCTATGGCGATATCCGCGCCGACGCATCGATGCCGAAACGATTCGAGATTGCATGCTGTCGCTCAGCGGTCAGCTCGATTTGAAGATGCATGGTCGGGGATTCGATCTCTTTGAGCAGCGCGGTGGTCTGAGTGGATTTCGTCCGATCGAATCGGCCCGGGGAGAGGGACGCCGACGCATGATCTATGCCCATAAGGTGAGGCGCGAACGGGATGCGGTGTTCGGGGCGTTTGATTGTCCGGATGCAGGTCAAAGCGCGGCGGTGCGCAGGCTGTCCACGACGCCGATCCAAGCGCTGAACTTGTTCAATAGCCCGTTTACCCTCGAGCAATCCGAAGCATTCGCGCAGCGCGTCCGTTCGATGGCTGGTGAAGACGTCGGTGCGCAGATTCGTTTGGCGATCGAGATGGCATGGGTGCGTTCTGCGCGCGACGAGGAAGTCCTCGAAGCACTGCCGATTGTGCGCGAACATGGATTGGCGGTGCTGTGCCGCGCGCTGTTCAATAGCAGCGAGTTCCTTTTCTTTCCTTAGGAATCAGCCGACCCATCATGGAACCTACAGTGCGGCCAAGCGTGCATCCTTTGCTCGATCGACGCGGCTTCCTCGGAAATGCAGCGACCGGCGCAGGGGCGATGGCATTGATCGATTTGTTGCGGCGCGATGGATTGATGGCGGAGGATCGTGCTTCGCGGCCGGCGATCGATCCGGCGAGGCCGTATGCGCCAAGGGCTTCGCACTTTCCAGCCAAGGCCCAAAACGTCATCGTGATCTTTTGCGCGGGTGCGGTGAGCCAATTGGAGACATGGGATTACAAGCCCAAGCTCATCGAGTGGGATGATCGCCCGCTTCCCGGAGGACCTGAAGTTACGTTTCAAGGCCCCGCGGGTAATCTCGCTCGTCCGCAGTATTCCTTTCGGCAGCGCGGACAGACGGGCAAATGGGTCAGCGATTTGATACCGCATTTGGCGGAGTGGACCGATGAGATCGCGTTTGTCCACTCGCTGACCAGCAAATCGAACACGCATGGACCTGCGGAGAACTTTTTGTCGACAGGATTTGTTCTGGATGGTTTTCCGAGTTTGGGTGCATGGCTTACCTATGCGCTGGGGAGTGAATGCAGCGACTTGCCCGCATACGTGGCGATCCCCGATCCGCGCGGCGTTCCGCAGAATGGATCGAACAACTGGGGGCCGGGATTCTTGCCGGCGGCATTCCAAGGGACCACCATGAGCGCGCGGGATCCGATTCGGCATCTGCATGCCCCTGGCGTTTCCGCAGAATCCGACCGGGCCGCCCGACGGTTGCTCGATCAGATGCATACCAAGCAATTGGAGCAGGACCCAGGGGACGCGCTGCTCGCGGCTCGCATCGCCAGTTATGAGTTAGCGGCTCGCATGCAATTGAGCGTTCCCGAGATCAGCGATCTGAGCACCGAACCGGAACATGTGCTTCGCGCTTACGGCGCCGACGACAGCCAGAATCCGGACAAGGCATTGTTCGCCAAGAACTGCATCCTCGCGCGAAGGCTAGTCGAACGGGGAGTGCGTTTCGTGCAGTTGTTCAACGGCGCGTATGCCAGCGCGGGCAAACTCAACTGGGATGGTCACAGCGATCTCAAGGCTCAGTACGATGTCCATGCATCGATCTTGGATCAACCCGCCGCGGCGCTGCTCCAGGATCTCAAGCAGCGAGGGCTGTTGGAGACGACGTTGGTCGTTTGGTGTACCGAGTTTGGCCGCATGCCCTTCTTTCAAAAGGGGGCCAAAGGTCGCGACCACAATCCAGATGGCTTTACGTGTTGGATGATGGGGGCCGGGGTTCGTCCCGGGGTCAGTCACGGCGCAACCGATGAACTGGGCGTCAAGGCTGTCGAAGATGTCCGCTCGTTGTACGACTTCAATGCGACCATCTTGCATTTGATGGGATTGGACCACGAGCGATTGACGTTTGAACACAACGGCATCGAGCGTCGGTTGACCAATGTAGAAGGCCGCGTCATCGGGCCATTGCTTCAGCAGTGCTGATCCGAGATGCCGAAACGAAGCGACCTCGCAAAGCGGCTTTGCGAGGTCGACATAGGTTGAACGATCGAGGCAACCGTGCGGTCGGCTATTCGTTGGTCAACAGGATGTTCTTGAACTGCACCTTCATCGGCGGGCCAGCATGCAATTGCAATGCTAGGACACCTTCTTTGGCGGCCTTGTCCGATTGACCGTCTTGGACTTCGGACATGAGAGCATCGTTGATGAAATGCTGAACGACGTTGCCGCGGGCCACGATGCGGTACTTGTTCCAACCATCGAACTTGACTTGCCCGAGCAGCGCATCGGCATCTCCAGCCGAACCGACACGGCTCTTGTTTCCTTTTTCGTCGATGGCGATGATTTCGCCACGTTCGGCCAGGATGCCGCGGCCGCGTTCTTCGTAGTTGATGCCCATGTAGCGTTTATTGGCATCGATGTCGGCTTGGTAGCCACCCACGATGAACTTGTCTTTGTCGATCAGCTTGCTGCGGTACTGAATGCCCGAATTGCCACCTTGGATGCGGAACTCCAGGGTCAGTTCAAAGTTGCCGACCGGCTTTTCGTAGACGATGAAGGTGTTTTGCGCGATGGGTGCGTCGGCTTTGTTTTCACCGGTGATCGCGCCGTCTTCGACACGCCAGTTGTCCGCCGAACCCGACCAGCCGGCCAAGCTCTTGCCATCGAAGATCGAAACGGCTTTATCGGAAGCGGCGGTGGCCTTGGCCGAGGCTGCATTGGGTTTTTCTTGTGCCATCGCAGTCAGGCTGCCGCATAGCATCAGGCCAAAACAAAACCCGAGTTTGCTCAATCGCATGTCAATCGTCCTTTGTGGGAGAGAGGGTCAAACGCACTTTGGTCGCGCGGTCGTCAGATACCGATAATACTCTAGCGGAAACGCCTGGCAATTCGATCACGTCACCGGCCACCAACAGCCGTTCGGCTTGATGGACCAGCAGTCCGGCGACGGTATCGACGTCCGCTTCTTCGAATTTCAGGCCCAATCGGTTTTCGACCGCTTGGACGGAGGTGGAGCCCAGCACGACGAAGGCACCGGGACCATCGGGGACGATTTCGGGTTCGACGACGTCGAATTCGTCGGCCACATCACCGATGATTTCTTCCATGACGTTTTCCAGCGTCACGATTCCGATGATCATGCCGTACTCGTCGACGACAAAGGCCATGTGCTGATGGGTGCCTTGGAAGTGCCGCAGCAGTTTGCTGATCGGCATGTTTTCGGGGACTTTTTTGGGCGGTCGGATCAAGGGCATCCAATCGAACCCGGAATGGATGTTGGCGCCGGTGATATCCTTCACATGCAGCACGCCGAGGACTTCGTCGAGCGAACCATCGCACACGGGATAACGCGTGTGTTTGGTGCGACGAATCATGGCGAGGATTTGTTCGGCGTCTTCGTTGATGTCCACGATATCGACGTCGTTGCGAGGCACCATGATGCGTCGGCAGACCAAATCGTCGAATTCGAACACGGCATTGATCAAGCTGTGTTCGCTGCGGGTCAAGTTTCCATGGACGTGGGCTTCGCGGAGCAGGGCTCGGATCTCTTCTTCGGTGTAGGGGATCGCGCTTTTTGATTTTTCGGTGGCCCCGAGGAGTTTCAGCAGCCAATCGGTCGATGCGCTGAGAATGACCATCAAGGGGAAGGACAGGACGTAGAAGATCTTGAGCGGGAGCGCGCAAGCCAAGAGCAAGCCCTCCGGTTTGCGAATGGCAAACACTTTGGGGGCTTGTTCACCGACCACCAAGTGCAGCGCGGTGACCAGGGTGAAGGAGATAGCGAACGCGACCGCATGCACGATGGCTTCGGACTGGATGCCGAAAGCCCTTAGCAACGGTTCGACGAAGTGTGCGAAGGCCGGTTCTCCGATCGCGCCCAAGGCCAAGCTGGCCATGGTGATCCCGAGTTGGCATGCCGACAAGGACCGCTCCAGGCGTTGCGCGAGCCAGCGGGCCGTTTTGGCGAACACACGCTTTTCGGCCACCATATGTTCGATGCGGCTCAGACGGATTTTGACAAGCGCGAACTCGGCGGCCACGAAGAAACCGTTGATGGCGACGAGGAGCAAGGCCGTGAGGATCTTCACGAGATCCGAGACTTCAGGCATCGTGGGTAAAAAACTTCCTCCAGGAGAGAGTTTCGCCGGTTCCGCAGGCTACGGGCCAAGGCTTGGCCGGTGAGCACGGGGCGCGAGATTGGAATCGTGGCAGGCTGCGAGCGGATCCCAACGAATGCGGGAACGCTCGCGCGGTGCGCGGGCTCCCCATTCTAGCTAAATACGAGGGGATCCGGATAAGAATCCATAAAATCCGGGTTCAGGGGGGGGGGTTGCAGGCCGAAAAGGCCATTGGCACCGACACCGATGCGGGATGTTAGCCGGGTTTGACGGTGGGGATGACAGGGAGGTTAGGGACTGGGTGGGGTTAGGGACTGGGGCTAGCTGCTGGGGCGGAGTGGGCAGCGGCCCGTTTTGCCTCGTCGACCTCACGGGCTGCCGCATCCACACCAAGCGGTTTCCAAGGCTGGCGTTCGATTCTCAAGAGGTCTTGGATGGCTCCGATGAGCTCGGGCTCGACTTCCGGTGCGACCAGCGAAGAGCGCGTTTCGGTTTCGTAACCCCCTTGATCGTATGCGATTGCAGTACCGATGTAGCAAGGCGCATAGTCTCCGTAGGCGGCGACCGCCACAAAGCGATCCGGGACCATCTCGGCGGCGGCCAGCTGATACTCGACAAACAGTTCGCCGGGGAGATGCAGAATGGTTACCGGTCCGAGGTTCAGGCTGCTGGTGAGGATCGGATCGCGATCCAAGCAGCGCTGCAACCAAACCCGTTGTGTAGCGGCGTAGATCTTTTCCTTGCTCGAGCGATCGGGACTGTTCAACAGCGCGTCGAGCGATGGAATGTCGATGCGTTGGGTCGGTGGCAAGAGGACGGGACGCACGATCCAGGTCACATCGGAAGCGGCGATCGGAATGCGATGCTCGGCGGCCATGGCTCGGCGCATGCCATCGGCCAGTCGTTGGGCAAGCTTCGGACGGTTTTCCGGACTGCCGTCGTTGTACTTGCCAGCGCCGATGTTTCCGCCCGCGCCGCAGAAGTGGACGTGCAGCGCACCCGACTCGGCTTGCCGAGCGTTGCGGGCCATGCCCGGGAAGTCGGGATTGATGTCTCCCTGTCCGTAGTAGCTTTGCGGGTGGGTGGCGTAGTACGTGAGCACTGCGGCGCGATGATCGCCGTTCCAAAAGGTGATCGAACGGACCAATGGGTCGATGACGCCAACTGGAGCGGCCCGCACCGCGGGGTCTTTGGTCGCGGTCCATCGCACGGACGCGATCCGGCCATCGGTCCCCATGACGCGCCGGTTGGAAGCGACGCGTTCGACGATGGCCGATCCGTACCCGATATGCGTGATGATTTGCGGGGTTTGGACGGCGCGGCGGACATCGTCGCAAATCCGGTCGAGGATCTGTCTCGATACGGCCGAATCGAACACACTGCCCGAAGCGCCGTGCGCGCGGGCCAAGGCATCCGAGGCGAAATCGCACCAAGGAGCATCGTGCTGATGCAGCGTGTGGACCGCAACGCGTTCGGGCAGCGTACCGGCCGCAGCAGCGATCCGTTCGCGGAAGATCACGTTGGCATCGTTGCCAATTCCGATCCAATCGACGGCCACCAAAACCACCGGTTGCTCCTGAGTGAACAGAACGATGCCGCGGCATCGCAACGGTTCGGTAACCGATCGAGCGGTGTTGTACGTTAGCTCGCTGCCGATGGGTGGGGTGGCATCGGTATCGAAGGTGGCGAGGCGAAGGGGTTCTTGCGAGTGCGCGAAAATCCCATGAAGAATCAGCAGTCCAAACCAACCGCAGCGCAGCCAATGGTGCATGATGAACACTCCTAGAATGTGAGGAGCGAGCTATCTTAACAGACTTCTTCGGGTGCTGTGCGGCTGTTGGGATACGTCCTAGCGATTCGTCTTCGAGCGATCGGTACCCCATGGGTAGATGCTTAGGTTACGATGGCAGTGGCATATGATCGCCATCCATCGATTTGTCCTCTTTGCTTGCCTCTCGGAGTGTTTCAATATGCGGTTTCCATCCTTTGGCCTGCCCATCGCTCGAGCGCTGGCTGCAGCGTGGCTTTGTCTGGTGTCGGTGCATGCGTTGCCATCGGGCTTGGCACACGGATTCTTTCAAAGTCCCGAGAGCGATCCGATTGTCGCCAATCCCCAACCCCGTTGGTGGAAAGGGAATCTGCATACGCATTCGCTGTGGAGCGATGGGAATGATTTTCCCGAGATGATCTCCGAGTGGTACCGCGTCCGCAATTACAACTTCCTAGCGATCTCAGACCACAACGTGCTGCAAGAGGGGACGCGTTGGATGCCGGTCAGCGCGGTGCGATCCCGCAGTGGCGATCAAGCCTTCGATGCGTACATGAAACGCTTTGGGGAGACGTGGGTGGAGACGCGCGGAGAGCCTGGAACCGCTGCGCACGAAGTTCGTCTCAAACCGCTCGATGAGTATCGCTATTTGATGGAGGAGCGAGGCAAGTTCATTTTGATTCCTGCGGAGGAGATCACCGACAAAGCCGAAGGCAAACCGGTGCATATGAATGCCACGAACTTGGATCAAGTCATCAAACCTTTGGGGGGAGCGACGGTGCGCGAGGCGATGGAAGCCAATCTGCGGGCGGTGCTTGAGCAAGAGAAAGCCTTGGGTCGCGAGATTCTGCCGCACTTGAACCACCCGAACTTTGGCTATGGGATCACGTTTGAGGATTTGGCGGCCGTGATGTCGGAGCGATTCTTTGAAGTGTACAACGGGCATCCTGGGGTCAATCATCGCGGAGACAAAGACCATCCGGGCGTAGAGCGCATGTGGGATTTGGCCAACCATTTGCGCGTGCACAAACTCGGGGGCAGTTTGTTGTTCGGAGTGGCGACCGACGATAGCCACGAGTACTTTGGAAAACCGGGCAGCCACCCTGGACGGGGATGGGTGATGGTGCGCTCGGCGTTTTTGACACCGGAGCATTTGATCCGGGCGATGAAGGCGGGGGATTTTTATGGATCGAGCGGGGTGACGCTGAGCGATGTGCATTGGGATGGGGATAGCAAGACGTTGCGCGTCGCGATCGAAGGGGAGCCAGGAGTGGAGTACACCACCGAGTTCGTGGTGACGCATCGCTCGGACGATTTGGATCGCATTGGACGGGTGGCATC
>JBKCUI010000164.1:0-19733 GCA_046318495.1 Pirellula sp.
CCACCCGAAGGGGGGCCTGGCGGCTTCCCAGGCCACGGCGCACCTCCTGGTGCGCACAACGGTCCTCCGTCGCCGGAGCGCATGGTGGAGCATGCGTTTGAATTCGATGCCGATCACGATGGCAAATTGGATCGCAATGAACTGCTCGAGTTCGCACGCCACATGCCACCGCCACCAGGACCGGAAGGGCACGGCCCGCAAGCTGGACCACCTCCGCGCGGACCGGAAGGTGGCCCGCCCCGAGGCCCTGAGGGAAGAGGTCCTGAAGGACGAGGGCCCGAGGGACGCGGTCCGGAAGGCAGGGGCCCGCAAGCCGGTCCACCACCGCGCGGACCAGAAGGTGGACCGCCGCGCGGTCCTGACGGAAGAGGGCCTGAAGGCAGAGGGCGAGAAGGTCGCGGCCCAGAAGGGCGAGGCCCGCAAGCCGGTCCACCGCCGCGCGGACCAGAAGCTGGACCACCCCGTGGCCCTGAAGGACGGGGGCCGGAAGGAAGGGGCCCCGAAGGAAGGGGCCCCGGAGGACGCGGTCCTCAAGATGGGCCTCGCGGAGTGCGACCTGAAGGTGGCCCCGGTCAAGGTGGACCCCGTGATGGCAGACCCGGCGAAGGCCCTCAAGGGCATTCCCCCGAACGCATGGTCGATCACGCGTTTGAATTCGATGCCGATCACGACGGCAAATTGGATCGCAACGAACTGCTCGAGTTCGCGCGGCACATGCCACCCGGACCCGGTGGACCTGGCGGACCCGGTGGACCTGAAGGCTTCGGACCGCCACCGCGCGGACCTGAAGGGCGTCGTCCCGAAGGGGGCCCTGGAGGACCCGGAGGGCCAGAAGCTCGAGGTCCTGGTGGTCGTGGACCCAATGGCCCTGGCCGAGGACCGGAAGGTCGCGATGGAGGCGAACGCCCCACGCGTCCGCAACGTCCGGAATAAGCGTCCTGGCATCGAATCGCGATCCCTTGCCTCCTAACTTCCAGGAGGCAAGGACGCTTTTGAAACCGCCAATACCACAACCCGGGATCGGTGCCTCAGGTGCCGATCCCGTCCTGCGTGTTCCAATATCCTCCGCGCTGATGATCGAAAACCAATCGCTTGCCGCGCGCACTGGTTTCGACCCGGCCGTCGCGATAAACGCATCGGCCACCGCACCATGTCCTGATCGGCCACCCGGTCAAGCTTCTCCCGTGCCACGGCGACCACTTCGACTTGGTCCATTGCTTGGCATTGTCGATCGTTTGCACCCGATTCGGGTCGACGAGCACCACATCGGCGTCGTAGCCCACTGCAATCCGCCCCTTGCCAACGATCCCCCAAACTCGGGCCGGCGCATCACTGGTCCACGCAGCGATCTGTTGCCAAGTGCATAACCCACGGTTGGCGCGATCGAGCAACAAGGCGAAGTAGTTCTCCACTGCGGGCAGTCCGCTTGGCGATTGCGGGTACGGCTTGGCCTTTTCTTCCAACGTGTGGGGCGCGTGGTCGGTCGCCACAACTTGAATCTTGCCCTCGACCAACGCTTGCCAGAGCTTTTGGTTGTCCTCCTGGAACTTGATCGATGGGTTCATTTGAATCAGCGATCCGTGCCGCGCGTAGTCGCCGACGTGAAACTCCCAGTGGTGCGGGCAGACTTCGGCGGTGATCAGCCCATGATGCGGGCTCAGCAACGGGACTTCTTGCGCGGTGCTCACGTGCAATACATGGAATCGATGCTTGTGGCGTATCGCCAAATCCAGCGCGCGGCGGGTCGCGATCTCGGCCGCCCGATGGTCGCGAATGCGCGAATGATCTTCGATCTTCAGATCCGGCCCAAGCGCCTCTTGATTGGCGCGCACGGTCGATTCGTCTTCGCAATGCGCGCAGATTGGCAAGGTCGTTTCGGCGAAGATCTGTTCTAGGGCTTCCTGTTCATCCACCAGCAGATCTCCCGTGCTGGATCCGATGAAGATCTTGATCCCAGGAACGCCGGTCGCGCTTTTCAAATCGGCCAGGTTGTGGGCTGTGGCACCGATGTAGAAGCCATGATTGACGATGGCTTTGCCGGCTGCGATTGCGTACTTGGCCTCGATGAGCGATTGCGTGGTTGCCGAGGGTCTGGTGTTGGGCATCTCGAGGAACGCGGTGACGCCGCCGGCGGCGCATGCCGCGCTGGCGGTCGCTAAATCCTCTTTGTGTGTCAGCCCCGGCTCCCGAAAATGGACTTGATCATCGATCAATCCCGGAAACAGCAAATAACCTTCTGCATCGACGATCTCATCCGCGGAGGTCGTATCCGCCGCATCGATGCTGGCGATGCGATCGCCATCGAGCAGCACATTCGTTTTGGCGACCAGGTTCGGGAAGACAACATTCGCATTGCGGATCAGTGTTTTGGACATAGGGATGTTGGTCTCGGAGAGTGGCGAGTTGAAGCAAGCGACCGTGTCGGCTGGGATCGTGAGCGATGGCGATGGTGTATGATAGAGTTCCATGCGCGGAGCGCTTGGATCAAGCTTCACCGCGTTCCGGTTATGATACCGCGCGTGCCCCCTTCCTCCGATGACCCATTCTGTTCCCACCGATCGAACGAGCCCTTTCATGCGGACCCAAAGCTCTTGTTTTCCTAGACTGCATTGCCTTGTTCATGCATGTTTACTCGCATTGACCTTGGTGGTGACCGCGAGTTTGACCACCGTCGCCTTCGCCCAAGAAGCCGACTCGCCGGACATCCGTGGATGGAGTCTGCGCATCGAACGCGCCTTGGCCGAAGGACGTTCCGAAGAAGCGCTGCGTGAAATCGATGCGACGATCGCCAAGATGCCGCAGCAGGCCCAGTTGTATCTAGTGCGCGGATCGCTGCGGTTTCGAAGTGGCAAGGTCGAGTCCTCGCTGGCCGACTTTGACAAAGTCATCGAATTGGATCCGCAGATCAAACCGTACTTATGGCAACGAGGGATTGCGCTGTACTACGCGGGCAAGTACCAAGAGGGCCTCGATCAATTCGTCGTGCACCGCGAAGTCAATCCCAACGATGTGGAGAACGCGTTTTGGCACTTTTTGTGTGCGGTGAAGCTCAACGGTTTGGAAGCGGCCCAAAAAGACGTGTTGCTCTCGGGGCGCGATACGCGCGTTCCGATGATGCAGGTCCAAGACATGATCCAAGGCAAAGCGACTCCCGAGGATGTCATCGCAGCCGCGGAGCGCAAACGCAAACTCATCCAAGGAACCGATTACGATCGCTTTTATGGCTACTTGTATGTCGGACTCTACTACGATGCGCTCGGACGGACCGAGGATGCCAAGCTCTGGATCGACAAGTGCGTGGCCGAGAACGTCTCTGGATACATGGGGGACGTCGCCAAGGTACATCAAACCATGCTTGCATCGGGCGATCCGAAGCCGGCGCCACCCCCTAGCAAGTGATGGCGCCCCCTTCGCTCGGTAAGCATCACGTCTCTCGGCAGGCTTCGATGCGCCGATCGATCAGGTCGCGCTGGGCTGTGTTGCCGGCCAACGCCTTGGCGTCGATCCAATGGGCTAGCGCTGCAACCGTGTTGCCGAGCCGCTGGTACGTTTGGGCCATCGCGCAATCCCACCACGGTCGGATGCGAGCGCGATCCGTGGCTTCGATCGCTGTGAGTTCCGCGAGTCCTCGCTCGGGTCCGTGAGCATACGCGATGGCGATGGCCGCATTCAGGCGAACCATCGGGGTAGGAGCCAGGTCTTCCAGATGCCGATACAAGCCGGCGATGGAGATCCAATCGACCGCATCGAGCGATGCCGCTCGGGTGTGCTCCCAAGCGATGGCGGACTCCAAATGGTAGCGGCTCAAGGCATCGCCAGTCGCCGAGCGTTGCATCCACTCCATCGCTTCGCGCACTTGTTGCCAATCCCAACGGCTTCGATCTTGGTTTTCCAACGTCACGATCGATCCATCTTCGTTTTGCCGCGCATGCATTCGGGCGCGATGCATCAGCATGAGCGCCAGCAGCGCATGGGTAGAGGGCAGGGCGGTTTCGGCCGAGTTCGCCAACAAGCGCATCAATCGGATGGCCTCATCGCATAGATCGGCACGCAGATCGCGGTCGCCTTGCGAGGAGCAATAGCCTTCGTTGAACAATAGGTAGAGCGTGGACTGAACGGCTTCCAACCGCGATTCCAAGCTTGTCGGGTCCAGGTCGGAAAGCTCGACGCCGGCGGATCGCAGTTTGTCTTTGGCCCGCGCGATCCGTTTTTCAACGCTGGCAGGAGTGATCAAGAAGCTGGCAGCCAATTCGCGCGTGCTGAATCCGCTGACGACCTTGAGCGCGAACGCCACCCGCACTTCGAGTGGCAACTCGGGATGGCAACAGAGGAATAGCAATCGGAGCGCCGCATCGTCGAGCTCGCGAGGCAAATCGTGCAGCCTTGCATCGCCGTGCGTCTCGGACTCGATTTGGGTGGCGAGATGCGCCGCGCGGTTGCGCTCGCGCTGTTCGCGCCGCAATCGATCGATCAAGATATTCTGCGCGACGCGCAAAAGCCATGCGGCGCTTTGTGCAGGAATGCCTTGTCGCCCCCAGGTACTGAGCGCCCGCTCCATCGCTCCTTGCACGGCATCTTCGATTGCATCGATCTGCTGAACGCCAAAGCGCTTGGTCAAGATCGAGACCAAGCGCCCGTAGTCATGGCGAAACGAATGCTCAATCGAGGTCTGCGCGGAGGTCATCCCAGCCTCCTGCAGCCGACGCGAAAAGAGTTAGGCATAACCGGCGAATTCGCGAACCTCAATCGCCCCTCCGACTTGAATGATCGGGCACTCTTTTGCGATGGCAACGGCCGCTTCGTAGTGTTCGGCTTCCACCACAGAATACCCACCGATCATTTCCTTGGCTTCGACGTAAGGACCGTTGGCGATGTTGCCGTCAGGATGCACCACCCGTCCGGTGGGAAGCAGAGCATCGCCGCCGTCGAGGATCTTGGGCCCGAACTTTTGAAACCATTCGCCCCACAAGGCGAGGAAGGCTTGCATCTCTTCGGCGGAAGGTTGGGTGCGTGGTTCGGAGGGATCGCGATAAATCAGCATGAATTTGGCCATGATGGACTCCTAGAAATGCATCGTCGGGTGAGGCGTACATGCCCCGGGGCCGACGTTTGCTCCCGCAGGTAGGTCCCACGGGAACAGGAAGAAAAAACGGGAAGCGGCGAACAGCCGTCGCTTCCAACCACGAGCATGACGACGGTGGCCGCTCCGTTCGGACACGTTGCATTTCTTTTTTAGCTCTTTTTGGATCGGTCGGTGTCTAGGGTCGGTCGGCCGCCAGTGTCTTTTCTCGGGGACCACGACGTTTTGGCTGCATGGCTACCAAGCCAAAGGAGGATTGCTGGCAATGTGCGATGCCATTTTGGCCGGTCCGCATCCGCATGGGTCACCTATTGGGAAAATCCGGCGCATATTCTCTAACCGGAATCAACCGCAAGCTCTCCGCGAACCGAAAAAACGGATGATTGTGTCCCTACCTCGGTGTGGAAAGTACTCATGTCGAACCAGAAATGTGCCAAGTCACGTCTTCGAGCCTGGCTGAGGAACGCTTGCATTGTCTCGGCTACCATGTCGATGGCGATCTCCACCGGCTCGGGTTGCAACCGAGCCCACTATCGAACTCGGGCTGACCAAGAGGTCTCCGATTTGATTTCCGAGAAGATCGCCGATTCGGCAACCCCTCCGATCCGCTCGATCCAGATGGATCGCGCGTCGCGGATGTTCGATCCCTTCAACCCGGACCGACCTCCGATGCCCGAGGACGATGACGTTTCCCATCGCTACATGCGGGTCATCAACGGGATGAACCATTACCCGTTGTGGGATGTCAACGGTCGCACCAATACCGCCGAGAATCCGGTCTGGTGGCAGTACTTGCCCTTGGATCAGCGCGGTGTGTTGGTGATGGACGCGGACACCGCAGTCCGCTTAGCGACGCTGCACAACACCAACTACCAATCCGAAATCGAGACCCTGTATCTCTCGGCGCTGGATGTGAGCTCCGAACGCTTCTTGCTGAGCAACCAACTGTTTGCCGGTTACGGGATGGTTTACACGTCCGACGGACCGCTGCGACGCGGCGCTGGCGGAGAAAGCAGCTCCACTTGGTCGAGCAGCTTTTTCTCGCGAGGCCCGCGCGGAGTCGCGCTGCGACGGACCTTCTCCACCGGATCCGACTTGATCGTCGGCCTTGCAAACAACCTCACATGGCAGTTGAGCGGACCGGACACGCAAAGCGCCAACACGCTGCTCGACTTTACCTTTGTGCAGCCGCTGCTCCGCAACGGAGGGCGCGACGTCACGCTGGAACGATTGACCTTGGCAGAGCGAACGTTGCTTTACAACGTGCGAGCGTTTGAACGCTATCGCACCGGCTTCTACATGACCATCACCATCGGCCGGACGGCAGAACCTGGTGCCACGCGCCGCGGTGGTTTGTTTGGTGGCGCGGGTTTGCAAGGCTTTACCGGACTCGGTGGCGGTTTTGGTACCGTCGGCAACGTGCAGAACAACGCGGGCGGCGCTGGCTTTGGTGGCGGGGGTGCGGTCCCTCAAGTCGGCGGCTTCCTCGGTCTGGTTCAAAACCAACTGCAGATCCGCAACGCGGAAGAAAACGTCGCGCGTCTCCGGGACAACTTGGCCCGATTCGAAGACACGCTGCGCGAACAATTGACCATCATTCCGGCGACTCAAGACGCTATTCCCAGCCAGCAATTGCAAGTCGCTCAGGCGCGGCAAGCTTTGATCTCGTCGCAAGCCACGCTGTTGCAGCTCAAGTTCAACTACGAGCAATCGCTCGACAACTTCAAAGTCCTCTTGGGATTGCCGCCGTACGTTTGCGTGGAGATCAAAGACCCTGTTCTCGATCAGTTCAACTTGATCAGCACCGAGCTAAAGCAACGCCGCGATCAAGTCGCTTCGCTGCGAGACGCGATTGGGGATGACAACGCTCGGCTTTTGGAACTGAGCCCGGTCGAGACCGATCCCGCAACGTCCGTCAAAGTGCGATCGTTGCCATGGACGGCTGAATCGCAGCGATCGGTGTCCGAGATCGAAGAGGGCATCCGCTCGCTCGAACAGATTCGCACCACGCTCCTGGGCAAAGACTTCAACAACGTCCGAGAAGACATCGAACGATTGCGCCAATCGCTCCCATTGCGTGAAGCGGAAATGGCGCGGTTGCGACAGATCTATTTGCAAGAGCGAGAGTCGATCTGCAATCTCTTGCCCACCGAGACGCTCGATGCTGCGTTGCTCGACACCACTGGGTTGGACGCGCTGCCGGATCGGCTCAGCGAAGACCTCGACAAACTGGAAAAGCGATTCCGAGATCGCGATGCCCGCATCCGACAAGTGAAAGCAGACGCGGACGCTGCGCTGGCGGCTTCCGGAGATGGCAGCGACACAGAACGCTTCAACGAACTGCGCGACAAAGTCATTTTGCCGAGCCAATCGCTGCTGGCCGAATTCGCCGAAGATGTGTTGGCGTTGCAAGTGTTGCAAGCCCGAGCTCGCATCGAAAGCGTCATCTTGCCGCCTGTCGATCTGATGCCCGAGGAAGCCGTCGAACTGGCGCGGGTCAACCGACTCGACTGGATGAACGCTCGTGCTTCCTTGGTCGACTCGTGGCGAGCCATCGAAGTCGTCGCCGACAACTTGGAAAGCACCTTGGACGTCGTCTTCAGCGGCGACGTCCAAAACTACACCGACAATCCGTTGTCGTTGCGAGGCCGCACCGGACGGCTGCGGGCCGGTTTCCAATGGGATACCGCTCTCACCCGGATGCAAGAGCGAAACCAATATCGCCAAGTGCTCATCGAGTACCAACAAGCCAAACGCAACTACTACCGGTATGAAGACGGTGTCTGGCAAACGTTGCGATCGCAGTTGAGAAACATTCAATACAACCAATACAACTTTGAGTTGCAGCGCTATGCGGTTCGCATCGCCGCCCAGCAAATCACCATCAACGAGGACTTGCGTCAAATCCGCGAGAGCTTGAACCAAGCCTCCGGTCCAACGGCAGCTCGGGATAGCGTTTCGGCACTGCAAGACTTGCTCAATGCGCAGAACACTTTCCTCGGTGTGTGGGTCTTCTATGAAGCCCAACGACGCAACTTGGACCAAGACCTCGGCACCATCCGCGTCGACCCCGAAAACATTTGGGTCGACCCGGGCAAGATCACGCCGGAGACCTTCGGTCTACCTCCACGCAGCGAAGGTGAATTCTGTCTGCCATGCTCCGAAGAAAACGGGCCGATGACGTTGGAAGCGTTGGGTGCTGAGCCCAACGCACCCGCACCCGTTCTTGTTCCGCTGAACAGTTCTCTATAGTCGCACCGCACTTCGGCCAGCCCTTCACCAGTCGGTGAAGGGCCGGGGGGATAGCAGGGATGATCGTAGCCAAGCGAAGCTACGCATGGGCTGTCGTTCGCGGCTCGTTGACGGGTGCTTGATTCCCCGAGAATTGGCCGGCGAGCAAGACCTCGACGGTTTCTACCGTGACCGTTGCGCGATACGTATTGACGACTTGGGATTTGAGAAAGAGCAAGATCTCTTCGCAAACCGAGAACGGCACGATGACTTCTAGGCGAATGTTCGGCTGGGCTTCGACCTTGCCTTCGTGAAGGTCGTGCTTGCCCATGCCGCGAGATTCAATCAACGTGAAGCCGGTAGCGCCATAACGCACGCAAGCCTGAGTCAACATGTCTGCCAGACGGCTTTCTGCAACGACGGTGATTCGCCGCATCCTCGCCAGCCCCCGTTTGCGGGCGGCATCGCCATGCGTGGAAAGGGCTTGGTGCAACTCCAGCCCTTCGATGTCCAAACGCAAGCCTTCTTCTGCCATTTCTCCTTGCATCTCGTGCAGTTTTTCCATCACCGTATGGTCGATCAGCTTGGCGTTGGAAACATCGACGATGATATTGTTGCGTTGCACTAGCCCGATGTGCTCGATCTGACGTTTGAAGGGAATCCAATTGCTAAACACCGCGGACTCGTTCGCGTGAATCCGGCAGGTATCTTCGGAGACTTGCTCGACGTCCAAATAGGCTTTAAAGAACGACTTGAGCGGTACGCCATTGAGCAAGTGAATGAAGAACTTCATAGCGATGCCTGCCGCCACCCCGATCAGCAGATCGGATCCTAGCGTGACTAAGAGCGTGGTCACGAAGATGATCAATTGTTCGCGTCCGACTTGAAACATATGCATGAATTCGCTGGGATGCGCCAACCGGAACCCGGTGTAGATCAGCATGGCTGCCAAGGCAGCTTTAGGAATCATGTGCAACGTTGCTGGCAATAGCGCGACGCAGAGCAATAGAAGGATGCCGTGCCACATGTCCGCGAATCGCGTGCGCGCACCATTATCGATGTTGGCTTTGCTGCGAACGATCTCTGAGATCATCGGTAAACCACCTACGAGCGACACCAGGAGATTGGCCACTCCGACACCCAGCATGTCGCGATTCATGTCCGTTTTGCGCTTCCATGGATC
Source organism: Pirellula sp. (assembly GCA_046318495.1). Lineage (GTDB taxonomy): Bacteria > Planctomycetota > Planctomycetia > Pirellulales > Pirellulaceae > JBKCUI01. The sequence continues at coordinate 9,495 of JBKCUI010000164.1, forward strand.
GATCGAGTCGATGGCCTTCGCGCTGAGAATGGATTCCAACGTTCCGATGATGAAGAACATGAAGATCCATTTCCATGCCTTGGGTGCCGTTAAGGCTTGGAAATCGGGAGTCATGATCTGACCGAACAGACCGAACATCTCCTGCGGCAACGGGACGAGAAACGACTCTCCGAGCGTGTACTCTCGCCCGAACCATAGGTACGGGTGCTCTTTCTGAGCGAGGTGCAAGTACAAACCGATCAAAACGGCCACTACCAACACCACCAATTGCGGAGGAACGACGGTGAAGGCATGCCATTTCTTTTTGATCGTGGGCCAGCTCACCAGCAACAGCAAGCTGATCAGCCCGATGAATGCGATGGCCGGGTTGGCCTCGCGCACGAAGGTGGGTATTTCCATCAAGAGCTCCAGGGGCTCCTGAGTCGTGGTGGTGACTCCCAATGCGTTTGGGATCTGCTTGGCAATAATGATCACGCCGATCGCGGACAGCATGCCGTGAATCGCCGACTTGGGGAAGAACTCGCTCAGAATCCCTGCGCGAAACAAACTGAAAAGAATCTGGAATACGGCGGCAACCGCTCCTACCGCCAATGCCGCCCGATAGGCCTCGATGTCCGCCGGCGAGGTCCCGTTGGAAAAGCCGTCCCCTCCAAAATCGCTCACGCATCCGACAGCGATGACGATCAACCCAGCCGCAGGCCCCTTGATCGTCAACTCCGAATTGCTGATGAGCGTTGCGACGATGCTTCCAATGACTGCGGTAAAGATCCCTGCCATCGGGGGATAACCGCTGGCCAATGAAATCGCCAGGCACAGCGGCAGGGCGATGATGAATACCATCAGCCCCGCCAAGAAATCGTAGCGCAGATACTTAACGAACCCCTCGGCGTTCCCCCGAGGGACGTCAGACTTGTTTTGAACCACTGGTTAGAACTCGCAATAGCGTTAGTAAGCTGGAAACGGATTGAGCAACCCATCCGATCGGATCCCGCCAAGCAAAGGCATGGAGACCGTCGAACATTGAGAAAGCAACCCACCTTTAGAGAAAACGATGCCTGAGGACTAACTCAGGCAGGGTGGGGGTCTCGGGTGCTGCTTCTCGATCCGCGCTATGGCTACTGAAAGATCGCAACGCCATTCCTGGAACCAACGCCAAGACTTCGGGAAACTCCAGCCGAGCCAGCCTGACGCCGGATCGACCGATTCCGACGATGGCAGCTCGTCCTCTGACGATTCCAAATCTTCATCGGCCAGCTCAAGCAGCTTGGCAACGCAAATCGCATCTTGACGCGTCAGCCAGGGCTCGAACACCATTACCACGAATGCAAACAATAACGCGACCGAGACGCATCCCGTCAAGATTCGCATTTGTTCGCCGCGTTGCATGGGAATTCCAATTCAGTCGTTCCGAACCGTCCAAGCTTCTGCCTGAGTGTAACACTCGGATGAGCGAAAATGGATATCGAACCCTGCATTTTCTGGAGTTGAAACGCGGATTCCTCGCTGCCAATAAAATCGAAAGGTCGACGTCGCAAACCGCCCATTCGGTAGAAACCAGGGCATCGCCACCCAGGGGAACCGATCAAGCTCGCCGCAGCCCCACCCAAAGATCGCAAACGTTGGTATGGGTCGGGCCGGTGCGAATCAGATGGCCGGTGCTCTGGAATAGCGTATACGCATCGCAACTCGCCAAAGCCGTACGACATTCCATTTCCCGTGGCTCGACCGACGCGATCCAGTCTGCATCGATCCATGCTCCAGCCGCATCCGTGGGACCATCTTCGCCATCGGTACCGCCCGACAGTATCGCCCAATCCGGCATCGGCTCACGCCGTACATCCCTCGCGGCGCGCGATGATTGCTCCGCCAGCCAGCGACATCCAGCAGCCAACACCAACTGTTGGTTGCGCCCTCCTCGCCCGCGTTGCGTTGCGTCAGGTAGTACGACTGTCGGTTCGCCACCCGCGATGATCGCGATTGGCTGCTGTTCCCCCCGCATTGCCATGACGCCGTCGGCAAGCGCTTCACCCCGGGCCGCCGCCGAGTTCTCCGCTTGCGGCATCAGCCCCATCGGACATGCCTCTAGCCGATATCCCAGCTGCGATGCCATCTGTTGGGCTGCTGCTACGGCCGTCGCATTGTTGGCCAAGACATAGTGGCGAACAGGGCAAGGGGCGAGCGCTGTTGTGTTTGCATCGGTAAGGCCTCCCCGCTCCATTGCCATCTGCCACATCCCAAGGAGCTCGGGGAACTCGCCTGGGAAGTACGATTGCAGCAGCTCGGTGGCGCGATGGAAATCCGGGGCTGGTTCGAGTACCGTCGGTCCCGATGCAATCATCTCGATGGGATCTCCCAACACATCGGACAAGATCAAGGTCACCATCTGGGCAGCTCGACATCGCCGGACCAGCCCACCTCCTTTGACTTGGCTCATGCAGCGCCGTACTGCGTTGAGCGCTTCGATGCCAGCCCCCGCTGCCGACATGCGGCGCGTGATGGCGAGCTTGGTCGCGAGATCGATACCCCGAGCAGGCATGCACAACAGCGCGGAACCGCCGCCGCTGATAAGTGCCAGCACCGCATCGCGCGGCCCCGCTTGCTCCACGCATCGCAAGATGGCTTGCGTCCCTTCCACCACTTTCGGGGTCGGTTCGTTGACGCCTTGCGGGCGAGCTTGGCATAGCGTGATGCCATGTTGGCGGGCTACGGCCTCGTCGTCTTGCTCGAGGGCTCCTTCTGGAATATTGATCCAGCCCGTGAGACGTGTGCGGGAATGCGACAGCGCTCCCAAAACGTTCAATACGCCGCGCAGCATCCCGGCTGTGGCTTTGCCCGCCCCGACCAGGATCAACCGATCGATGTCGGCCAAATCCAATGGCTGCCCGGCGATCGATAGCCATCGCCCATCCCAATGCACGTTTTGCTGTACCACGCGATCGGCGCGGACCGCATCCACACCGGCCGTCCAGATTCGCAGCGCATCGTCCGAAGCGGTGGTCAATCTGCTCACGCTGGTTGCAAGAGTTCGCGGATGACCGTGCCGGCACTCACCGCCATCGGACGACCGATGGGCGTGATCGATTCCTTGGTAAAGTCGACTCCAAAGGCGTCCAGCACGGTGGCGTGCAAATCCTCGACCCGCACCGGCGAGCGGACTCCTTCCATCGGATCTTGCCCGTCGCGCAGTGGCTCACCGAGGGTTTCCCCATGAACGAACCCGCGGCGGAAGGGCCCTCCAAAAAGGACCGAGGAGAATCCGGTTGGCCAATGGTCGCGGCCTCCGGCTACGTTGATTTTGGGCGTTCTCCCAAACTCGCCACCGCACATCACCACGGTGGAATCCAACAACTCCCGCTCCTCCAATTGCCGGATCAATGCGTGCAAGGCCGCGTCGAGAATGTTGCATCGACCGGTCTGCAGCGCATGATTTTCAATGTGCGTGTCCCAGCCGTTGAGTTCGATTTCAACGCATGTGACGCCTTGTTCGATCAACCGCACGGCAGCCAAACATCCTCGGCCAAACGGCGTGTCCCCAAAGGCGTTTTGCACGGAGTCGGGTTCTCGTTGGATTTCAAAGGCGGCGATCTGCTCGCTCGACATCATGATCCGAGCGCGCTCGGTCGACACCGAGTGCAGTGTCTTGGCGCGATCGAGGTCCTTGCGACGACCTTTTCGGAATTGGGATTCGACCAATTCGAGGTCGGAGATCCGCTGGTCGAAGACGGTGGGATCGGTGTAACTCTTGAGATTGGGAAGCGGATCTTTCGGGTCCTGCAACTTGAACGCATCCCATTCGCTCCCCAAGTACCCACCGCGCGGCGCCCATTGGGAAGCTTGAATGGAGATGTGCCGCGGGATCTCCAAGTTGCTTTCGGATTGGTGGCACAGAACGGCGCCGATCGAGGGATGGATCAAAGTCGGATCGGGCCGCCAGCCCGTCTTCATGTTGTAGGTGGCGCGTTCGTGATCCCCTTCTTTGGACACCATCGAGCGGATCAACGTGGCTTGATGCATGATCTCTGCGCAGCGGGGCAACATCGCGGCGATCGACAGTCCAGGCAGCGACGTGCCGATCGATTGCGTGTCACCGCCGATGATCGAACCCGAATGGGGATCCCAGGTTTCAAGTTGGCTGGGGCCGCCTTGCAACCACAGCACGATCAAGCTCTTGGGGCGACCGACAGATTTACGTGAGGTGCTGGTTCGGGTCGAGGGATCGGCACCCTGCGCCACGTGCTCGGCGAATCGGGTCAAAAAGCCTGCCTGCAATGCGGCAGCGCCCAATCCCGCCCCGCGCAGCCAATCGCGCCGCATCCATCGCCGATAGGACGAGCAACCGCTCTCGCGTTCCGGTTCCGAATCGGCATGCGTATGGGCTGCGTTGGGGTCTTGGCTCTCGCACATGAATCCTGATCTCCGGGGTTTGTTTCGCCGACCGTTGAACAGCGACAGGCAAGCGACGCGTTTGCCGCCGCTTCCTCGGTTCAACCGACCGTTCGTTTGCCATCCTGAATTCGGCGACGCTCGCTCACTCTTGGAAAGGCCGCGGCGGGAATTTTTGCACCCGGGATCGGCTCGCCGACGCCTCGGACGCGATCCCAACTGCGTTTGCCATCATTGCATTGGATGGCGCCACGTCGAAAGCCCCTCTTTGGAATCCCGTTTCGTGGAAAAATCCGCTCAAGCGGAACAGATCCACATGCTGATGATACACCAGGACAATTTCGGGTGGGCATCTCAAAGCATCGGAAACCGCTCCCCGGCTGGCGCGGTCAGACGGCCTCCAGCAGGCGGAAATTCGGCCGCCCAGTGTTCGAGTCAGCCCCTAACGAGGATCAGGGACAGTCATGGATCGACATGTTCAGGTTGCGGCCAACGCTTGTTTGGGACTCTTGCTCATGGCGTGCGGTTCCTCGTCCGCCGTCGCACAGACCAAAGAAGGAGTGTTGGCAGGCACGTATCTGGATCCCGCGATCCAACGGCCCAACATTCTGCCTTACCACATCCTGCGCAGCATTCCCGAGCATCGGCAAGTCTACAACCGTCCGACGTACTTCGGCGGCAAGATCGCGAACATCATCGAACCGACCAGCCAAGAAGCAATGTCGTGGGAGACCAACTACAAAAACGGGAACTACCGCAACCATGCGGGCCGATGCGTGCCGCTGTACATGTATCCCAAACCCTGGGAAGTCATCAACACACGCAGCCGGCCAGGGGATCCCGAGAGCATGATCGACGAGACCGCATACACGCCACCTGACAGCGAGACCGTGTCCCCCGCTCCGAACAAGAAGCCTGTTCCGCGCAAGGACAGCGAAGGCTTGCCACCCGTCCAATCGCGGACCCCTTCGACATCCTCGAAGTAGGCTGAGCAATCACCGCCCTACATGGGCTGCGCTCTATCTCTCGGCTGCTATCGTTCTGCGTTCGATTTTCTGCTCTGCGATCCTCCAAGCATCCCCACTCCCCTAGATACCCGAGCGGCTAGCGATCAGGGTACAATGCCCTAGGTACCCGAGCTGCTAGCGATCGGGGTACAATGCGACAGCAATCAGGATCGGCGAAGTTGCCGCGCGATCCGCCAGCCGATTTGTCGTTCGCACTCCGGAGAGATCTACAGATGCCTTGGATGCCTTGGTCACCAACTCCATTAGCCCGCGTGAAGGCTACCGAAACCTTTCGAGACTCTCGGTACATCGGATGGCAGGGGCGTTGGAGCCGGATGGCACTCCATGCAGTGCGCGTTGTCTGCTGCGTTGGATTCGGAATCGGGCTTGCGTCGGGAGCCCAGGCGGATTGGCCTGAAATTTTGGGGCCAAAACGCAATGGCCACACAACCTTATCGGTTCCGTTGGCAGACCACGCCGACACACCGCCAAAAGTCCGATGGGAATTGGAAGCCGGGCAAGGTTACGCTGGAGCTGCGATCGAATCGGGACAAGTCGCCCTGTTCGACCGCGACGGCAGCGAAGATGTATTGCGATTGGTATCGCTGGAGGATGGCAGCCCCGTTTGGAGCGTGCGATTTCCTGCCACCTATGGGCGCGGAGTCGATCCCGACAACGGCCCGCGCTGCGTGCCTCAGTTGACTAAAGATCTCGTTCTCGCTTACTCCGCAGGAGGTGTTCTCCACTGCGTCAATCGCGCCGACGGGACCAAGCGTTGGAGCCGCGCGCTGCGCCGCGAATTCGGCGCGGAGGATGGATACTTTGGAGCTGGCAGCGCCCCCTTGATCGTCGGCAACTCGGTCATCGTTTGCGTGGGTGGGCGCAAAGGGGCCGGCATCGTGGCGGTCAACCTTGCCGACGGGAAGAACCTATGGCAATCGACCGATAGCGATGCGAGCTATGCATCGCCGATCTTGATCGACTCCACGGTCCGTCCAGGATTGAAGACGGTGGTCGCCCCTACGCGGTTGGTGACGTATGGGCTCGATCCGAGAACCGGAGAAGTCCGGTGGCAATTCCCCTTTGGCCAGCGCGGGCCCACCGTGGTAGCGGCGTCTCCGATCGAGATCGGCCAAGGTCGATTGTTCTTGACCGCAAGCTACGGCATTGGCCAATTGATCGTCAAGCCGGACCCGCAGTCGGTGCGAATCCTGGAAAAGGGCGATGCCATTTCGAGCCAGTTTGCGACCCCGGTAGCGATCGACAAGTGGATCTTTGGGTGCGATGGTCGCTCCGATAGCGGGAGCGGCACTTACCGTTGCTTGAGCAGCGACGATGGCAAGGAGATTTGGTCTGAAACGGGGATGCCGATTTGCCATACCATCGCCCTGGATCCAGATGGGAACAATCCAAACTTGAATGCGATTGCCCCCATGTCGGGTCGACCGCATCTCCTTCTGGTCGGGGAAGACGGCCGACTTTGGTATCTGCCGGCTACCTCGAACGGGTTTGAGCCGTATTGGAAAACGACTTTGCCAACCGGTTTGTATCGGGCTTTGCCGGCTCTTTCGAAAAATCTGCTTGTCGTGCGCACGTCGGGAGATTCCAATTCCAAGTGGTATTGCTTGGAGTTGTGATCTCTATTCGCGGCTAGCGATCGATTGCTATGAACATCGACAACGCATCTCAAGATCCCGATCGGACGGACTGGTCCGATGGGGAGGATCACGTCCCAGCGCATCCCGCGTCCGGGGAGACCGACGTGGATCGCCCATCGATGCAATCGGCCAGCATTCCGGCATGGCCTGTGTCTGGTTCGAACGCTGATGCTCCGGCGACTTCTCGCGTTCCGGCAGCCCGGACAGCGAGCAACCCTGCTCCGACATTCGCGAGTCTTTGTGTCTCGACGTTGTTGAGTTTGGGGGTGGTGTTGGTGCTGCTGGTGTGTTTGCGGTACTTGCTCCCCCCGATGTTGGAATCGTCGCGCTACTCATGGCATCGCGGGCAATTGCGAGCCGAATACGAGATGGCTGGGGAGCAACTGGAGCGTGTGTCTTGGGAAGGGCTGTCGCAAGTCTCCCGCGCGGTAGCCAAGCGGGTCAGTCCCAGCGTGGTCCACATCACCATCTCCAATCGCAATCCGCAGTCACAGTACTTGAGTCGCGAACCGCTGGATGCGATGCCCCGTTCCGGTCCGAACCGCGAGCCGGGCCGCAACCCGGAATTGCGCGATTACCGCAATCCATCCGGCCAAGGTAGCGGCGTCATCGTCGATGCCCGCGGGTACATCTTGACCAATTACCACGTCCTGGAAGGCGGGGTGGATACGACGGTGTACTTGGCCGACGATCGCATGGTCGCGGCGGAGATCGTCGGGGTCGATCGCACGACCGACTTGGCGTTGCTCAAGATCGATGCGGGCGAACTGATGCCGATCGCGTGGGGAGACAGCGATGCGATGGACGTCGGGGCGCCGGTTTGGGCGGTCGGAAGCCCGTTTGGCCTGACCGGTTCGGTGTCCTTTGGCATTCTGAGCGGCAAGCATCGGGTCGATTTGAATGCGAATGTTCAGTACCGCAGTTCGCGCGATCGGATCTCGTCGAGGTATAGCGATTTGATGCAGAGCGACGTGGCGGTGAATCCGGGCAACAGCGGTGGTCCGTTGGTCAATGCGCGGGGAGAGATGATTGGGATCAATACGGCCATTGTGGGCGAATCGTACCGCGGGGTAAGTTTTTCGATCCCTTCCAAATTGGCCAAAGAAGTATTCGAACAGTTCATGAAGCATGGCCGTGTACGTCGGGGATGGCTGGGGGTGGAATTGGTGATGGAGTGGCCGGACGGCCAACGGGAGACCCCTGCATCGGTGGTGGTCAAAGCGGTGGTCCCCGATTCTCCGGCCGCTCGGGCCGGGATTTATCCGGGGGATCGCATCACGCATTTCGAAGGAGACACCGTCGTGTCGGTGGAGCAGTTGATCGATGCGATCCGGGACGCGACAGCGGAGGCAACGGTTCACTTGACCTTGCGGCGGGACGACCAGAGCATCGACGTCGAAGCCAAGCTCGGCGAACTCAGCTTCGCGCCTTGATCTCCGAAGGGTTTTCTTCTCAGCGAGCAATCGCCGCGATCGCGATACTCATTTCCATCCTGGCACCCTTCGCCCCTTAACCAGGGGAGAAGGGCCGGAGATGAGGGGTTCGACCGTCCCCTGGAGAATCGGGCCCGATCTCACTCGCAACAGCACTCTCAATGCGCCACCCTAACATATCCACTTCTCTGCGGCTCCGCGTCTCCGCGTGAAACGGCTCTTCCTATCGCGCTGGCAGCTCAGTCCGACTCGTGTTTTCACGCGGAGGCGCGAAGGCGCGGAGAGAGACCCGTCTCACGATCCTGGCACTACTCGCGTTGTTCATCGTCGATGCAGCGCAAGGCCTCTTTGAGGATCGCTTGGTCGAGCTGAGCATCTGCGATTTTGCGTTTGAGGCTCGCGTTTTCGCTTTCGAGTTGTCGGATCTGCTTGATCGGTTCGCCCATGGCATGGCCGTGTTCATGGAGCCAGCGGTCATAGGTCGCGTGGCTGATTTCCAAGCGTTGCAGAACCACCGCAAGATCCGTTCCCGAGTTCAGCAACCCATCCGCCTCGCACAACTTCGCCACGATCTGCTCCGGGCTAAGTCGCTTTCGCTTTTCGTTCATTGGAACATCCTTTTGCCTTGCTGCGAGGCTCTAGCTCTAAAACCACATCGACCATTTTGGGGGAGCATCCAACTTGCAGGCCGTATGATGCCTATTTTAGCCGGAAGCCAGAACCTATCTAATGGGTGCCGGGCACGATGAAGACCCGCTTTGGAGTATTCTTGGCGTGATAGGAAATCCGTTGGATTGGGGACCAGGGGAGCGGACCGATGGCGAATGCCACTGATATCACCGTGCGTGCGGCACGTCCTTCGGACTGGATGTCGGTCCGCACGCTGTGCTTGGAGTCCTGCGAGGAGCCGCCGTTATACTTGACAAGAAATGAAAGCTGGGCCTCGAATGGTCAGGATGATTGGGTTGAATACTCGGTAGGTCCGGAACACGCGATTTTTCTTTTGTTTGACCTATCCATATCGCCGCTCGAGGCCATTGGGAAAGCCCGAATCTCTGCGGCGAATGAGGACCCCACAACGGCGGTCGCGGATGGGATCTACATCCGGCCTGCATACCGAGGACTCGGGCTGTCGAAACTCCTGTGGCAAGCGAGAATCCACTGGGCTCGATGCAACCATTTCCAACGCGTCACGACCATCCATCATCTGTCCAACGTTCGCTCCATGCGAAGTATTGTGGCGCAAGGATTTGTCGAAACGGAACGCATCGAACATGACTCCACCCATGAAGCCAAGGAACCAGAAGTTGGTTACGAGTTGCGATTGGTTGAGCTGGCAAACGATTCCGAAGATGGGTTTGGCGTATGACAACGATTGGCAATCGCGTTGCGATCGATGAACTGGTGGATTGAGTGAGCTAAGACGCGACAGCTTGGTCCTGGCTCCCTTCACCCCCTTACGCTGGGTGCGGGGCTGGGGTTGAGGGGTGCGAGCGTCCCGCCGATTTCTTCGTACTCGTACTCCGCGTTAGCAGTACTCGTACTCTTACTCGAAGCCGCCGCCTCGAACTCAAGAGCGAAAGCGATATCCTGCGTTCGACAATCGGAAGCCATCCGCGCGAGCGGATCGGCTCAACAGCCGCGTTGGCGTTGGCCGCGATTCGGTTTTGGTCGTGCTCGTGCTCAGCCCGGCAGGGCGGTGGGCGGGGTCGGTGGCGGTATGGGCGCGGGGGGGGGGGCGCGCGGGTGGCAGTGGTC
>JBKCUI010000165.1:0-6659 GCA_046318495.1 Pirellula sp.
CTACCGGAGAGTAATTCGCTCCGGCGACCTTATCGTTTACGCGAAAACGTCGGCAGTAGCTGCCGGTACCATCGTCGCTGCGCCACAGGCATCGCAACCGTTGCCACGCTACCGCCGAACGTGTACGATCACCAAGCCCGACGGGATGACTCCACGCAAGTCAACGTAGTCGACCGAGGGCTTTGGTGCATCGTGTCGTTCGGTCTGGATTGTCCCATCCAGGATGATATCAGTCTCCAAATGGGGCCGTCAAAAAATTCGATTCGGATCGCTGCGGATGGAATGGACGAGTGGTCACGCAAAGATGCGAAGACGCAAAGGGAGAAAACCGAAGGCGTCATGCAAAAGCGGTGATCGCATGCGGACGCATATAGGATCGTGCGAGAAGCCAATGCTATGCAATCCAGAATCATCGAGGGACTGTGCGGAGAATTGACGTGCAGATCATCGATCGTCCTGCTCCGGTGCGATCAGCCTTGCAAACAAGCAATTCGAACCTGGCGATCTTCTTTGCGTCTTTGCGTCTTTGCGTGAAACGTTGGATCGGATCGAACGCTGGCGATGACCCAGCCCGAAAGGAGAGTTAAAAATGTCAGAAACCAGTAATGAGGGCTTGGGTCCATCGCGTTGTTATGCCGCCGATGTCAAAGGCTGCATTCGTGCCATCGAGTCGATTTACCCGTCGATCGGGAAAGCGATGTACGACGAACCAAGAGACAGGCTGGCGTTCGAAGTAAACTTGTTGATTCAAGCTATTCTTGCGGAGGATCGGCAGGCGGCGCAAAAGCAGTTAAAACGATTGAAGCCCAATCGTGACCGATGCCATTTCTGCCTCGGTTGGATTGAAAAGGGAAAACAGCACGTTTGCGGTTACAAGTAACTTCGCATAACGGCCGCGATCACCCAGCCCGAGCAGTTGACTCAACGCAAGTCAATAACGGCCGATCGAGGGCTTGGTGTGCATCGCTTGGTTATCCGCGTACATTCGGAAACGCATTTTGCATTCTCTTACGGAGTAGCTCTAATGCGTTGGGCGTTAAGCGGACATCGCCGTCTATGATAGCGTTTGGATTTCGAAGTGTCACCAATGCATCGACCGCATCGTCATCGAGATTCGGACAATGTGTTAGTGTAATCGATGTTATTGGAAGCGAGCATAGGTCGGTAAGACCGCGAGCCGTAATGTTCGAATGATTTATTTCTATGTAGAAATGCCTTCCTTCGCCAGGGCCAATAAATGTGAACCCCGAAGGAAGAGCGTGCAAATTCGGTAGTAGAGTTCGGATTGTTTCATCATTAGCTGCGACTCCAGTAAGAGTCAGCCAGTAATCGCCTTGCAAGTCAAACGAAAGACTCCCGCCTTGACTGGCAACGGCTCTGCAAACCGATTCAAAGTGTGCTACACGACGAGAATGAATGATTGATGGGGACGCAATCAGCAAGACGGCAGCCAATAGAATCGCTAGCAATGCAATTCGCCGAAGCAACTTCACGTAATGCCTTTCAAGCGGATAACGAAACACGTCACCGAGTCGCGGCAAGGAGACGTTCCATTGAAAAAACGCACCGTCCGCGACTTCGGTGCACGTGATTGTTCTGGCTATTGATCAACGCTAATTCAAGTGACGAACTAGACACGGCAATTGAACTCATTATTTTGTGAATTCAGATTCTAATAGTTTACCGCAAGCGCAATCAATTACGCATGAGAATCCAGCGAAGTTGCCAACGGTTAATGGATCAATTCGCGTAATTTTGGTGTAGGCAGCTGTGGGATGATCAATCGGCTGCCCCGTTACGGTCCAAAGTAGTTTGGAGTTGACATCGAGCGCGACGAGATTTGCGGCTGGCTGACTTTTTGGGAACGCCATGTAGTCAAAGACGACGAATACGCGTTCTCCATCCGTTGCTGCATCAATGATCGGCAAATCGAGGGTGTACTCGACGTCGTTGAGGCGGAGAATTTTGTTTTCGAATTGCACGTTCAAATATCGCACTCTATCGGCATTTTTTTAGTGAGCCAGAACGCCAGCGATCACCGATGTCGCGGCCAAAAAACTCACCATCCGGAAACGGCCGATCCGCGACTTCGGTGCATCGCATTGTTCGTCCGAGATTTGTGACGCCAGTTGTGCGGACGTCTATCGTGTACGTTGATCTTGGCGGATCGAACGACTCCATGATTGTCGCGTGTTGATATCGGAAGTCAATCATCCAAAGGTTTTCCACCCAGATCAGTTGCATTGCGACAGATCGCATTCACGAGCACCGAATCTCCGAAGATTCGCGTGACCCGCCAAAGTCGACGAATGTCTGTCGAAACAGTGACGACCCTATCGTTCGGCAATTGGCAGTGTTCTCCAATTGTGATTATCGCTTGCGACTTCTCGGTATTGCATTGGTAGCGCATCCATGACGCATCGGAGCTTCCGATGGGCATTGCGTCCATTGCGCGAACAGAACAAGTGGAAGTGGCGACCACATGTAGAAAATTCGCGACCTCGGATTTGGGCATCGTAAATTGTGATGAGATCAGGATGTGCCTCCTGTCCGGACGAACGGCCCCGATGACCGAGCGGGGGCAAGTAAATTTTCCATCAGGAAGCGGCCGATCCCCCGCTTCGGTCCATCGGATTGTTCGTTGGCTTCTTCTGGATCCCGTCAACCGCAGTAAGTCAATCTGGATTTGCAAGTGCAGCTGCCATGATTTTCGGCGTCTTGATCGACGAATTTCAAGTATAGCCGCCATCGCGATTTTCTGACAGATAGTCGTGCCAAGCCTGTAAATCGTTGCCGAAGTCTCGGCCCGTGATGCGAACAAGAAAGGCGTGACCGGAACGAATACGTTGAATTAGCGTTAGTTCATCGTCAAGCGGAAGTTCTTGTCCGCAAATATGGTGAATGGCAATCTCAGCCGGTGTTAGTCGCAAAGGACGATCTCCAACCTTGCATCCGTTTCATCAATTTCTTTCAATGTCAACCAAAGTATCTCCAGTATCCATGCGATGTCTTTTGGATCGCGAAGATCTGTCGTTGATTCCACCGTGATGCGAACCGAATCGATCGCGTCATCGATTTCATAGTCGGCATACGCGACGTCGGCGAGGCTCGAAGAGAAATGATCGCAGACCGCATCCCGGGATCGTATGTGAGTTGCGAGTATGTAGTCTTTATTCATCCCAACGAACGCCTGCGATCACCGATGTCGCGGCAAGTAAATTCACCATCAGGAAACGGCCGACCCGCGACTTCGGTGCATCGCATTGTTATCCGCTTGGTTCCGACGGGGAATGGGGACAACAATATGGGTCGTCACCTCCGTCGGATGCATTATATCCGTATTGAGCTCTCCAGTATGGATCGTAGTTGAGTTTTTTGAGATCCGTCCATCGATTTCGATCGAGCCCGCACTCGTCGATGACGGTCTCAAGTGCTTTTCGTAGTTTTGGCACGATGGGCGTCTGAGTTACTGTAAGTGCGAAAACCAAATCTCGGACGATGTGAAATGTTTCCCCGGCAGATCTTGCGGCCTCCGGGTAATAGTGACTCCAATCTTCGGAAGGCATGCAGTCGCTGCAGGTTTCGATAAACGAGTTCATTGCCGTTTCCTGGCGTTCGTAGCGCTGGATTCGGGCAGAACGTTCGGCAGCATTTGATAGTCGGTCGTTCTTCTTCACATCAAGCACTCAACGCGGATAACGTGTACGATCACCAAGCCCGAGGAGTTGACTCCACGCAAGTCAACGCAGTCGACCGAGGGCTTTGGTGCATCGTGTTGTTCGGTTCGGGTTGTCCCGCCCGGGATTATATCAGACACTATGTGGTGGCGATAAAAGTTCTGATTCGGATCGCTGCGGATGGAATGGACGAGTTGGCACGCAAAGACGCAAAGGGAGAAAACCGAAGGCCAGTTCGATACGAATGCAGTGATCGCATGCGGACGCAGATAAGATCGTGCGAGAGGCCGATGCGGTGCAACCCGGAATCATCGAGCGACTGTGCAGAAAATCGACGTGTAGATCATCAATCGTCTTGCTCCGGTGCGATCAGCCGTGCAAACAAGCAATTCGAACCTGGCTATCCCCTTTGCGTCTTTCCGCCTTTGCGTGAGACGTGGGATCAGACCGAACGACAGCGGTAACGGGACCGCCGCCAAAAAACTATGATTACAAAACCCGCGTCACCGGCGGCTCCCGTTCACCGCATTGATATGCAGCATTCCCGCATCAGTAAACGATTAGCGAACCGTTGGGCCATTCACCGCGCCAGCCGCAGGGACAATGCCCTGCTTCGTAAACCATGAACAATTCATGGAAGAAAAAGCAGCCGTGATTGTACTCGATGTACGACAATTCCATCAGAGCGGCAAGCATGTTCCATTCGACCGAGTGAACGAGCGACACGCTCAGATCGTTTTGTTGTTGTAATGGTCGGATATGTTCGTCAACAAGTGCACTGACGAGCATCTCTTTGTGTTCGCGCGTGATGTTATTCCAGTTCCGATACTTTTCTCGGTGGTGCTTGGACAGGAATATCGTCAGTTGGTTTCGTGCTTCTAGCGTGGCGTTTTCCCAGTTTTCTGATTCGCATTCGTGCATCGCAGCCGACCATGAATCGACGGATTCCGTGTGCGATGTCAGGTCAACGGCTAGAGGTGATCCACAATTGCGGAACCAGTCGATTTCGCGTGCGCGGGCGTATAGGTCGGTTACCTGAAAGCCGTGTTTGGATACGAATCCGGGGGGCGGATTGGTGACGGCATCGATCATCCCGGCGTTGAGATCAACGGGGACGCCGCCGATGTTGACGAAGGTGCCTTTCTTCTGCGTCACTTTGCGCTCACCTTTGCTGGATATCGGCACCGATAACCCAGCCCGAGGAGTTAAGTCACCATTGCCAGCGCGGCTGGTCGAGGGCTTGGTGTTCATCGGTTTGTTATCCGCGATTCTCTATCGTTTGACCAGTACACCACGCGAGACCAGGTCTTCGCGTTTCACGTCCTCGCCACCATTTATGGAGATCAATGCTCTAAGTTCAGCCTCAGTTATTTCAGGGTTCACACAGTATACTTCCATATCGGCGAAGCATACGAGTGGGCCCTTCGGATGCATACTCGATATAGATGGCCCCTTGGGGGAGTTGATCACAAATTGCATCGTATCAATGTCAAGGTCACGAGGTTCCGTCCATTCAGGGGTGCAGGTAACGGACTCAACGACGAGGATGGTGTTTTCAAGTCCATCGCGAAAATCGGAGAGCTTCGTAGCACTTGATTTTGGAAACGCAGTGCCCTCACCAGTGATTACCAAGTAGTTTACTCCGTCTCCTTTCTTGCACTCTGGACATTCGAAGCACCAAGGTACGCGCTCCAATGTGATGGTTATGGATCCACCACCTTTCCCAGCAGCAACAGTAATGGGTGTTCCATTAATCAAGCGAGCGTTTGTTTTGGAATTCCATGCAGTTGCTTCATCGTAGAAAGGAGCACGCTGCTCCATAAACGTCGGATAAATTTGCGATCTCCAACTCCGCCAAAGTGTATCCTCCGGAGAAATCTCGATGGCCAGCGGAAAACGCCGATAAGCTGATTCGAAATTAAGGAGTCCAAGCCCAACCTGCTTTAGGTTGTTTTTGCAAGCCATCTCGCGCGCGCCTTTGCGGGCTGCCTGAATGGCTGGAACTACCAGACAGCATATTCCTGCAGCAATAGCTGTGACTAGCAAGAGCATCCGTGTTCTGAAGGTTCTCATGGGTTTAGCGGATAACGACACGCATCACCGAGTTGCGGTCAGCAATGCTCCCATTTCGAAAACGCACCAACCGCAACTTCGGTGCATGCGATTGTTACGCTCTTAGGTCTGAATAAGGGAAAGGACAAAGAGTTTTCACAGGATTCTTTATTTCCTCGCGGCAATATGGGCATCGAAAGGATTCGCGTACGGTTTCGAGCAACATCGCTACTCTGGGCTGCAAACGATAAAGTGCAATCGTTCGAAGAAAATAGATCTCTTCCGAAGCGTCGGTTGTGAGCGAATCCATTTTCTCCTTCAGAAGTTGTCTTCCTATTTTGAGACCTTCATTGAACCCGCTCAAAATCGCATCACTCATTTCTGGCAACGTAAGGCCATCGCCTGAAAGTGCATCGTATAGGATGCAAGTTGCAGCGTCAAAGCAGTCACTACTATTCGGGTTCGAAAAATCCGATGCGATGTTTATGAAGTGCGGGAAAGCAGCGTAGCTTGCATCGTAGGCCGTGCTCTGATGTGCGAGACAGTTCATCACCCCAGTCCACGTTCTTTCGTCGACTTTTGCACCGTCGTAAAGACTTCCGAGAAAACGAGGAATTTCACTCGCTGATCCATAAGCGTGCTTTAGCGATAGCCAAGTCGTATCGTCAATGGGAATCATAGTTCAAGCGTAACGCCAGCGATCACCGATGTCGCGGCCAAAAAACTCACCATCCGGAAACGGCCGATCCGCGACTTCGGTGCATCGCATTGTTCGTCCGAGATTTGTGACGCCAGTTGTGCGGACGTCTATCGTGTACGTTGATCTGGGCGGATCGAACGACTCCATGATTGTCGAGTGTTGATATAGGAAGTCAATCATCCAAAGGTTTTACACCCAGATCAGTTTCATTGCGACAGATCGCATTCACG
>JBKCUI010000166.1:0-2422 GCA_046318495.1 Pirellula sp.
GGGAGCGATCGTCCCCGAACAGTTCCGTATGGTCGAGATGTTCGATCGCATGGACTGCTTGGGCAAAGCAGTCCTCGGCATGTCGCTGCAATGCGCGCAGTGCCACTCGCACAAATTCGATCCTATCACGCAGGATGAGTACTACGGTATCTTCGCGTACTTCAACAACACGTACGAAGCGAGGTCATGGGTCTACACCCCGGAACAACTCGAAACGATCCGCGATCTGCGCTCCGGCATCCGCAATGAAATCGCCAAGTTCGAAAGCGCGAACAAAAACTGGAATCAAGAGTTCGCCGCATGGCGAGAACAAGTCCTCCGCAGTCGAGCCGATTGGAAGCCGCTCCAAGCGGAACTGCTGGAAACCATCAGCGGCCTCAACCATCCTGTGCAAGAGTCCGATGAATCGATCTTGATGGTCGGCCACACTAGCAACGATGTCTTCATGATCGCGCCCGCTCCGATCGAACGGATCACGGGCTTGCAATTCGAAGTGCTAACGCATGGCGAACTCCCGTTTCGCGGACCGGGACGCAACGGGGTCGGCATGTGGGATTTGCGAGAGTTGGAGCTGTTGGTCCAACGGCCGGGCAGCAAGGAATGGGAAAAGCAAAAATTCGCCACGGCCACGGCCGACTTTTCGAACCCGGACGAGAAAGCAGCCGATGGCAAGCATGCATCCGGACCGGTCGCATACCTCATCGATGGCAGTGACGATACGAACTGGAAGTCAGATCGCGGACTGGGGCGTCGCAATCAATCGTCGGTGGCGGTGCTGCAATTGTCAGCACCGGTCGATTTGCCGTCGGGATCCAAACTCAAAGTGGTTTGGCGGCAAGGGGACATGGTCGGGTGTTGCCGCATCAGCGTTACCCACTCGGACAATCCGGTCGCTCCGACCATCGATCACGATGCCGTTCTGGCGATGCTGGATTCGGCTGGCGATGCGGCTGCAGAAACCCGCCTGCTGGCTTGGATCGCTTCGCGAGAAGATGCCAAACCGTTTCGCGATGCCATCGAAGCCCAATGGAAACGATTCCCCAATGCTAAGACGAGCGTCCTGCACTTGAGCGAACGCACAGCTCCCAAGCAACGCACGACCTACATCCTCTCCCGTGGAAACTGGGATCAACCCCAGCAACCCGCCGATTACAAGACGATCGGCAGCATGCATCCTGCTCCCCAGAGCGAGGAGCCACCCAGGCTGCGTCTGGCGCGATGGCTGGTCGATCGCCAGTCGCCTCTGGCGGCCCGTGTGGCCGTGAATCGCGTTTGGCAAAATCTGTTCGGCCTGGGCCTCGTCGAAACCTCGGAAGACTTTGGCACGCGAGCTCCGATTCCCGAGTATCAATCGCTGCTCGACGAATTGGCATACCAGTTCATGGAGCACGGTTGGAGCCAAAAATGGTTGGTCCGCGAAATCATGAAGTCCGATGCCTATCAACGCAGCGCAAAGACGACCCCGGAGCTCCTTGAAATCGACCCCAAGAATCGTTGGCTGACACGGGGGGCACGCTATCGTTGCGATGCGGAAACCGTCCGCGACATCGTGCTGAGTATCTCGGGCTTGCTGCATGAAAAGCTCGGAGGACCGAGCGTGATTCCGCCGGTGCCGCAAAATGTGTTGGATTACAACTACACCTACCCGAGCTATTGGACGCCCGCTCAAGGCCCCGAACGGTATCGACGAGCTTTGTACATGTTCCGAAAACGTTCGATGCCCGACCCTGTGCTCAGCGCGTTTGATGCGCCCAACGGCGACCTGCCCTGCGCCCGTCGCGCTCGGTCCAACACTCCGTTGGCTGCATTGACGGGGCTCAATGAACCGATCTTTGTCGAAGCCGCCAATGCCTTCGCACTGCGCATCCTTAAGGAATCCGAGGGGACCGATGCAGCGAGGATCGAACAAGCCTATCGCTTGTCGTTGTCGCGAGCACCGTCGGAGATCGAACGGCAAACTCTGACGCGTTTCCTCAATAGCCAACGGCAACGCTTGGCGGAGGGATGGCTCAATCCGCGCGAGATTCTGACTGGGGATCCGGGCAAACTCAAGGAGTTGCCCGGAGGCGTCACCCCACAGGATGCAGCGGCCTGGACATTGGCAGCACGCGTGCTCTTGAATTTGGATGAGACGATTTCCCATCCGTAGTGGATGGGTGGATTCACCAGGACGAATTGAGCCGTAGGCGATTCGAGAGCACCCGGGGGTTTGACGTTGGCCCCGGTTGATGCGCGGCGTAGGTTTTCCGAGTTGACGTTGCGAGAAGGATTCCGTGCTCGTGCTCGTGCTCGTGCTCGTGCTCGTGCTCATGCTCATGCTCGTGCTCGTGCTCGTGCTCGTGCTCGAATGACGAATGACGAATGCCTGCCGCGCCGTAGCCTTGGCGAAGGCGGGTGCTCGTCCCTTCCGCCGCCCCTATCC
>JBKCUI010000167.1:0-22755 GCA_046318495.1 Pirellula sp.
TGGGTCCACGATCGATTGTAAATCCATTTCCGTGATGGCGTTGAACTTTTCCGAACCCAATGGGATCAACTGGAGTTTGCCGTTTTCTCCCAGCCACAGGAAATGGCCATCGACCAGCAGCCCCGTGCCGCGATCCCGGTTGCGTTGCGTCCAACGCACGTTGGGGGGGCTGTCCTCGAACAACTCGATGAACCGGAGATCGGTGTCGGGTTGATTGCGGCCGCTGCTGGCGTACAGAAGTCCGTTGTCAAACAGGGGAGTCGCCCAGTGGGTGCGCATGGCTTGGCTGCTGCGCCCGCCCGAGTCTTTCCATATCGGCTGCAGCTCACCGCTCTTCCATTGCAGCAGTGCGCTGCCGATATCGTAGGCTTCGGAAATGAAGATGCGATCGTCGAATACGACCGGCGAAGCCGCATTGACGCTTTCGAGCATCGCCGCCCGCCACGGAAAGAACCTTTCGGCTTTGGGATCGTCCAAGGGAAAGACCAGCAGTCCTTCGCGCATCAAGGCGAGGCAGTGGTCTTTGCCTTCAAGCTTTGCGACGATCGGAGCGGAGTAGCTAGCCAAATAGTTGCCGACGCGAAAGACTTCTTTGCCGGTTTGTCGATCGAGGGCCACGATCCCGGTGCCGTCCGGCTTGGCGCTGGGCAGATCATTGACGTTGGGGGATCGCAAGGCGATCGTCGGTTTTGGGCTGCCGCCGACCATGACCAGCAGCCACGGTCCATGCACCACCGGCGAAGCTCCCACGCCAAAGAAGTTGGGGACGACGCCGTAGTCGCTGTTCATGTCGCGACTCCAGACCACTTTTTGAGTGGCGATATCGATGCAAGTGAGGTTGCCTGCCACGCCGTAGGTGAAGACATGTTGCCCTTCGACGACGGGGCTGCATCGCGGACCATCGTTGTAGCCATAGGCATCGCTATACGACACCGGCGTTTCGTGCTTCCACAGGAACTCCCCTGTTTCCGCGTTGTAGCAACTGAGCCGCTCCACCGAACCGTAGCGATCGAACTGGAACCATCGGCCCTTCGCAGCGACGCCATTGCCGTATCCAGTGCCGGTCTTTTGTGTCCAGACAATCCGCAATCCGGTGGTTCCCCAATCGGTGCGGATGCCGGTTTCGGAACTGCGAGAATCGAAGTGAACCCCGAGCATGCGAGGCCAGTCTTCACCCCGTGTTCGTGTCCAAAGAGACGGGAGCTCCTTGGAAGACGCATCCGACTGCCCGGCTTTGGCGTTGGCGTCGGACGCGTCGGCCCGAGCTGCCAGTTCGCCGGTGGAGCTTGACAGCATCGGCGAGCATCCCATCCAACTGCACCCAAGCATCCATACAGCCAGCCATCCAATGGTGGGCATGTGCAGGAGATGTGGTTCGGTTCTCGCGTTGATTCGCATCCCGGGGTACCTTATCCGTTATGGAAGATTTACCAATCAATGCCCATTTGACGATTCCCGGCGCGGAGTTGCAAGCAGCCTTTGCGCGCAGCGGCGGACCCGGCGGTCAGAACGTCAACAAGGTCAACTCGAAAGCCACCCTCAGTTGGGATGTGAATGCCACGCAGGTCCTATTGCCCTCAACGCTGATGCGGCTCAAGGCCATCGCGGGCCATCGCATCACCGACGAGGGGTTCCTTAAAATCACGTGCCAGACCCACCGCGAGCAATTTCGCAATCTGCAAGCTTGCCGAGACATGCTGCGATCGTTGATTCTCGAGTCGATGCGGCCGGTCGTGCCGAGGCGGCCGACCAAGCCGAGCAAAGGTTCCCAGCGGCGTCGGATCGAGGAAAAGAAGCAGACCGGCGACAAAAAACGCGGCCGCGGCCAGCGTTGGGAATGATCGTTCGCCGACAGATCGAAACTACGCGAGTTTCTTGAGATCGACTTTGATCTTGGCAATCCGATCGGCCACGATCTTGAGCGTCGCATCCAGGGCCCCGTCGGCGCCAGCGTCGCCTTGGATCGGTTCGTGGCCGAACAGATAGAACTTGATCTTGGGCTCGGTTCCCGAAGGACGAACCGCGATGGCATTGCCCGATGGCGATCCATCGGCGTTGCCCAAATCCATCATCAGCATGTTGCTGCTGGGAGCGAGCAACGTCTCGATGCGGCCATCGGCATGCCGCTTGGTGAGCTTGCCATAGTCGCGAACGGCCAGCACCGGCAGTCCTCCGATCGTTTGCGGAGGTGTATCGCGAAGGGCCTGCATGAGTTTCTTCATGTTGGCCATCCCTTCGCTTCCTTCCATTTGCACATTGATGAGGTCTTCGATGAAGACACCATGTTGCGTCAACAGCTCGCTGAGGCGTTGATGGAGCGACAAGCCGCGCGACTTCAGGTCGGCGACCATCTGGGCCATGAGCAGGCAAGCCACGGCACCGTCTTTGTCGCGGGCGTATTGGCCGATCAAGTAGCCGTGCGATTCTTCGGTGCCGAAGAGGAATCCGTCGGGACCGCAGGCATCCATCAATCCACCGATCCACTTGAAGCCGACGTGGATGTTCCCTTCGCAGCGCACGCGGTACGACTCGCAGATGCTGCGGATCATCTCGGTGGTGACCAAGGTTTTGATCACATACGCATCGCTCGGGAGTTCGCCGAGGGACTTGCGTTTGGCAAGGACAAAGTCGGTGAGCAAGGCGCCGATTTGATTGCCGTTGATCGTGCCCCATGGGCTGCCCGGGGAAAGAGTCAAAGGCGCCGAGCAACCCATGCGGTCGCAATCGGGATCGGTGGCCAGGACCAGATCGGCACCGAGCTTTTGGGCTTCGGCCACGATCGCGTCGAAGACGGCGGGGTTCTCGGGGTTGCTGACGTGACCGGGGACGTTGGTAAAGTCGCCATCGGGCGTGGCGTGCGGTCCATAGACCACCACGTTTTCGAAGCCTGCGGCCTTGAGCAAGGATGGTACGGCAAAGCCACCCACACCATGGAGGGGCGAGTAGACGATCTTGGCCGAGCGCGGACCTGGCCACGCGAATTCGAGAGCTGCTTGCTGGTACTCGGCGTCGACTTCCGCCGTCACGATTGTGATCTTGCCCGCTTGGAGAGCGTTTTGGAAGTCGGTCTTTTGGATGCGTTCGGTTCCCATGACGCGATCGATGATGTTGGCATCATGAGGCGGGAGGACTTGGCCGCCCGTGGACCAATAGACTTTGACCGCATTGTCGCTGGGGGGATTGTGCGAGGCGGTAACCATGATACCGCAGGTGCACCCGTAGCGGCGAACCGCGAACGACAACTGCGGGGTAGCCCGGAAGTCATCCAAAAAGTAGACGTGGAAGCCGTTGGCCACCATGATCGAAGCGCAAAGCTCGGCGAAGTGCCGGGAGCGATGCCGCGTGTCGTAGGCGATGGCGCACGAGAGTTGTTCGGGGCGATCGGGCAGGGACAAGATGTAGTCGGCGAGGCCTTGGGCGCTTTCGCCGATTGTGCGATCGTTGATGGCGTTGGAGCCGATGGGGTACATGCGGCCGCGTCGTCCACCGGTCCCGAATGGGATCACCGTCCAGAACGCATCGTCGAGTTTCTTCCAATCGCCTCCGTCGATGTGGGCGAGAAGTTCCGCGAGGTACTCCGCATAGCGAGGCTGCGTCAACCAATGGTGAATGTTTTGCGAGGCCCCTTCGGTGATCAAGCCTTGGTTCAAGGCCTTCGCGACGGCGGCCTTGGCGTTTTCAACGTTGGAATCCATAGAAATCACCGATTGATTGATGCTAAAGAACGAACGGGACAGCGGGTGGGCGATGGTGCGGGACGCCCGTAGGTGCGTTTCGCACGGAAGGGCCTTCACACTCGGGCACCGATCGGAATCGCCCTGTGGTTGGATCGGGATTTTAAGACGATTTCAGGGGTTCGCCCAGGCCGAGCCGATGGGGGCTCGATAGATTCATGAGAACTTCGAACGGTTTCGCGCGTGCCATGCGCGTCCGGTCGGCATCGTTTGCACGTAAGGAGCCATTATTCATGGTAAAGACGAACGAACCTGAGGGACCCCTTGCATCGTCGGCTCCGATCGCATCGTCGCCGAAGCCAGACCAGCCGGTCGGACCGGTGCCTTGGGTTTGGTTGGTGCTCGGCCTGGTGCTGCCGACCCTGGTGACGTGGATTTATTTTGATGCGTTGTCGAGTTTCCCGCCGTGGATGCAGCAGTTGGCGTATGGACTGGGCAAAGCGAGTCAGTTTGCGTTGCCGCTGGTTGTGATCGCGATTTGGGGGCAATGGTGGCGGGGGGTGATTCCGTGGTGGAAGCAGGAGGAGTCCGCTGAAGGAGCGTCCGCACCGTCCAAGGAGTTGGAGGGTTGGGATCGGTTGGCCCGTCCGATTGGAGCGATTGGCGTGGGGTTGGCGATCGGGGGGTTGATGCTGGTGGTTTATCGCTTTTGGCTGTTGCCGAACGGGGTGGTGGAAACAGCGCGGGTGGAAGGAGAAGCCAAGCTGCAAGCGTTGGGCATGAAGAGCCCGTGGGCGTTGCTCGGGCTGGCCGCGTTTTATTCGCTCCTGCACTCCGGACTGGAGGAGTGGTATTGGCGAGGTTTTGTTTTTGCTGGTTGGAAGGGTCGGATCGGCACCCAAGCGAGTCTGGTGGTCTCGAGCCTGGGCTTCATGAGCCACCACGTTTTGGTGCTGGCAAAGTTTTTTGGTTGGACGTCGATTTGGACGGGCATTACTTCCGCCGGGGTAGCGATCGGCGGTGCCATTTGGGCGTGGATGTTGTGGCGATCGCGGAGTTTGCTCCCCGGTTGGATCAGTCATGCGATCGTCGATGCGGCGATTTTTGCGATCGCTTGGCATCTGATCTTTGCGGCCCCAAACGCATAATACCGGACATATTCCCAGCAAAATCGGAACAGCTTTCGACGCTTTGTAGGGATTGGAGGCAATTCTGCACGTCGCGGGAACTTTCGCGGAGGTAAGAGCATCTGAAGTCGCGGTCTGTTTTGTTGACAGTCCCTACCCTCCAACTACGATAGAACTTGCTCGTCGGCGGTCTTTTGGACGTAAAACCCTTGCCAGAACAAGGGTTACGGGGCCTTCGGAGCAAATCGCAATTCCAAATCGTTCCTCAATCGGGGATTCCATGGTGAAGTCGAACAAGCCATCTCGCAACCTGAAGAGCCTCTTGCAAAAACGGACGTTGAACAAGCAACGCAAGCGGGGCCGAATCTTCGAGTCTTTGGAACGTCGCGAACTCATGGCGAATGACTTTTCGCCCGCGGTGGAATCCTTGTTGGCCCGCATGCGGTTCGACGGGCCCGATGCCTACCAACGCACCGGGGCGATGATCGCCTCACGAATGGGTGGTGGCGGCACCAACGGCGGTGGAGGCACCGCTGCCGGGGAAAGCAGCACGCCGCTGAACACCTCGGAAGTCGAACCCAACAACACCCGCCTGACAGCCCAGTTGCTGCCACTGAGCAGCTTGGGAACCACCCAAGTCAACGTCGCTGGGACCTTCCGCTCGCTGACCGACGAAGATTGGTATGCCGTCGACCTCCGCAAGGGGGACCTCCTCGACACCCGGCTGGTCGCCGCTACCGGCTCGCTGCCGACGATGGTTCTCTACGATAGCCTCGGCACCGAGTTGCAGTTTGCCCAAGGGCGATTCCTCGGGGGCCAAGCCTTCTCGACCCAATCGCCGCTGTACAAAGATGGCAATACGACATTGCCCTACGTGATCGATACCACCGGCAGGTATTATCTGCGCGTTGGGGATGGATTGTCGGCCTATTCGTTGAACACACGCGTTTGGCGCTCGCCATTTGAATCGGATCCCATCGGCACGCAGCAAACGATTTACATCGATTTTGATGGGGCTCTGACACGGGCTGAGACTATCAACTTGACAGGATTGGGCGTTCCGGCCGGTCCTCTCCGCGTGCCCGCTCTGTCCCGCTACATGGCGCAGATCGGATTGACTGCTGCGGATGCGCCTTCGGTCGCTCGCAACATCATGAACCGGGTCGAGCGCAAGATGCAGCCACTGCTGGCGCAGTTCTCGAACAACGGTTACTATCCCAGCAGCGGTAATCCGGGTGAGTTCTCTGTTCGGTTGGTGAGCAGCTACGACAGCCCAGACCTTTGGGGCCAAGAAAACGTCTCTCGCGTGTTGGTCGGGGGCACTCAAGCTGAACTCGGAATCGATCCAGCCACTGGGTTGTTGGGGATTGCCCAAAGCGTTGACGTGGGCAATTTCACCCATGAAGAAACCACGCTGGTCATGCTCGACATCATGATCACCGATTCGATGGATCCGACGGTGATTCCGATCGCTGGCAACGTGAGCCGCGTCGATGCTTTCGCAGAACTGGTCGCCGATACGATTGCACACGAAGCTGGTCACACCCTGGGTGGGGTTCACCAGGACTCGTTGAACTCGGTCGATACGATCATGGATCAGTTTTATGTTCCATTGATCTCGGTCGGGGCTGGACTGGATGGAATCTTCGGCAACCGCGATGACGTGACGCTGAAGTTCTTGGATGACGAGTTCGCACCCACTGCCGGCATTCCGTTCGGTGGTGGCGTCTGCAATTCGCCCGACGTACTGGCGTTCGGCATGGCGACCGGAACGGTTGGCGGCACGATCACCGGGATCGTTTACAACGACACCAACCGCAATGCTCGCCAAGATGGTGGCGAACTGGGATTGTCGGGTTGGCAAGTATTCCTCGACACCAACGGCAACGGATCGATCGACTCCGGCGAAGCCAACACCGTAACCAACGCGTTGGGTAGCTATACCTTGCGAGCTGCTGCTGGAACCTACACGGTCCGCATCGTTCGTCCTGCAGGTTGGATCGCTTCCACGGGAGCTGAGGATGCCAAGTCTGCAGTCGTTACTTTGAACGGCACCACCACGGTGAACTTCGGTTCGGCAGCACCCGCTGCATCTGCGACGGGATTCAAGTGGTTGGACTTGAACGGCGACGGCGTTCGCGATGCGGGTGAACCCGGTTTGGCTGGCGTTTACATTTATTTGGATCTCGACGGCGACGCGCGTCCCGATGTGGGTGAACCGGCTTCGGTTTCGAAGGCAGATGGTTCGTACGTTCTCAGCCCACCAACGGCCGGGACCTACCAGATCCGCGAAGTTGTCGATCCTGGCTATGTTCAGACCTTCCCATCGAGCGGCTTCCATACGGCTGTGTTCGATGGTCGCAATCCAATCCGCGGGTTTGACTTTGGCAACCGCGAATCGTCCGACTGGGGCGATGCTCCTTCACCCTATCCCACCGCTCGGTCGGCCAACGGTGCTTCGCACGGTGTTTTGGCGGGACTGCGAATCGGAGCGAACTGGGATGCGGAACTCGATGGTCGTCCCTCGGCGGCTGCCGATGGGGACGATTTGAATGGTCCTCTCGGAGTTACCGGTTCGGTCATCAACGACGAAGATGGGGTGACATTGCTCAGCCCGATCATCCGCGGTGACAACCAAAACTCGCTTCGCATCAACGTGACCAACACCACCGGCACGACCGCCTTCCTACAAGGCTGGATCGACTTCAACGGCAATGGAAGCTGGACGGATGCTGGCGAACAGATCGTTACCAATCTATCGGTTGCCAACGGCGTCAACGACGTCGTGTTCACGGCTCCAGCCAATGCGGTCAGCCGCACGGCAGCTCGATTCCGATTGTCGCAGACTCGGGATTTGACATCCGTCGGGCGAGCCACCTCGGGTGAAGTCGAAGACTATTTCTTCAACATCACCGACGGTCCTCGCAAGAACTTGCAAGACGACCTGTACACCGTGGCTCGCAATAGCGTTTCCAACGTGTTCAACGTCCTGGAGAACGACTTCATTCCTCCCGGAGATTCGATCACTGCGGTACTCGCTGGTCAGTCCTCTCAGGGCGGCGCAGTCTCGGTCGGCACCAACAACGTGCTGCGATACACGCCAGCTCGCGGATACTTCGGCCAAGACACCTTCACCTACACGGTGGTGTTCGCTTCGGGCAAGCGTGAAACCGCGAACGTTACCGTCAACGTGACATTGCAGTTCTCGGACCCCGTATCGGTCGATGACTCGTTCGACTTGCCCACCAATTCGATCTCGTACCCGCTGAACGTTTTGGCTAACGACATCGAAGGTGCTGGCGGTGCGTTGATCATCACCGGCTTCTCGACCCCGAACAAGGGTGGCTCGGTCTCGATCGGATCGGGTGGTGTGAGCTTGCGATACACTCCGCTCCGCGGATTCGGTGGAACGGAACAGTTCTCCTACACCACGGTCGATGCCAACGGCAAGACCTCGACCGCCCAGATTACCGTCCATACTTTGGAAGGTGACCGCACCGACGACAACGTCCAATTCAGCTTTGAATTCCGCGACATGGCGGGTGCGAAGGTCAGCAGCGTTACCCAAGGCAGCCAGTTCCAAGTCTACGTCTACACGTACGATTTGCGTCCGGACCGAGCCTTGCAGCAAACGCCTCCGACCACGATCCAAGATCCAGGCGTCTATGCGGCCTACCTCGATTTGCTCTACAGCTCGAACTTGGTCCTGCCATCGTCGCCAGGAACCAACACGACGCTCGACTTTGCAAACCGACCCCAAACGCCTTACACCGAAGGGGTATCGGGAACGGCTTCTGTTCCGGGCGTGATCAAGTCGCTGGGTGCGTTCACCGGAAGCCAAAAGCCTCCGTTCGATTTCGAACCAACCCTGTTCAATATTTTGACCTTCACCGCCCGATCGGCTGGTATTGCCCAGTTCGTCGGGGATCCGGCCAACGAATCGCCGAACACCGACGTGGTTCTGTACAACCCGCCGAATGCACCGGTGCCTGTAGAGCAAGTTCGCTACTTGCGATCGAGTTTGGAAATCGTTCCGAACGGGGTATCGCTGCCATTCGCCGTGGATGACAGCACGGGTGAATTGCCGCTGAACACGACCTCGTTCATCAATGTGCTCGGAAACGACATCGTCGGCACCTCCGGTCCGCTCCGTATCCTCAGCGTGACCCAGCCCGTCAACGGCTCGGTTTCGATCGACGATCGCGGCACGACGAACACGAACGATGACCGTATCCGATTTGTGCCCAACACGACGAACATCGGATACTCCGATCAAGTCACTTACACCATTTCGGATACCCGTGGATTCACTTCGACGGCGACTGTCACGGTTCAAGTAGGCGATACCAGCGCCGACGACAAGATGCGTTTGTCGCTGCGTCCGTTCGACTTGCAAGGCAACCCGATCACTTCGATCACCGTGGGTTCGACCTTTGAACTGCGAGGTTATGTCCAAGACTTGCGAACCCCAACCACGCAGAGCGGTGTCTTCGCGGCTTACCAAGACATCCTCTACGATCGCAGTCTGGTCAGCGTGCCAGCTTCGACGACCAATCCTCAAGGGTTCGATGTGAACTTCAGCACCGACTACAAGGAAGGCAAGTCGGGCGACAATCGTATTCCTGGGTTGATCAACGAGCTGGGATCGTTCCAGTCCTCGCTGTCGCCTCTCGGAACGGCCGAGTATCTCCAGTTCCGCATCACGATGAGAGCGAGTGCTGCTGGGGTTGCACGGTTCATCAACGATCCGGCCGACATCAGCCCGTTCCACGATTCGTTGCTCTATAGCGATCAACGCAACAAGGTTCCGTACGACCAGATCTCCTACGTCCCCAGCCAACTGATCATTCTGAACGGTTCCACGGGTGGTAGCGGTGAAGGGAACACCAATCTGACCAACCGCTTCGACGTCAACAACGACGGATTCGTCTCGCCGATCGATGCTCTGATCCTGGTGAATTTGATCAATCAAGGTTCCGGTGGACAGCTCGGTGGTGGCGGAAACGCTCCTGCTGGTGAAGGGGAAAGCGGTGAGAAGTACTACGTCGACGTGAACGAAGACACCTACCTGTCGCCGCTCGACATCCTGATGGTCATCAACGAGCTCAATGGCAGCAAGTCGGGAGCCAATGGGGAAGGCGAGTCGTCAGCCCCTCCGGTCGATGTGTTCAGCAGCACCGGGTCAACCGTCGCCGTTCCATTCTCGACCAAGAAGTCGACGGGCAGCGGCTCGAGTTTGACCCTCCCGTTGGTATCCGGCGGATCGAATGCCTCGAGCATCGATAGCGTCTGGGCCAGCATGGTCGACGAAGACGAAGAAGATGATCTGCTCAGCGGCTTGGTCGACGACTTGTTCGTCGGTGAGAACGCCTAGTTCGCCGATCGACTCGATTTAATCCTCAAAGAGTGAAATCGACCTCGTGGGTTCTGAGAATCTGCGAGGTCGATTTTCTTTTCGCAAACGCGCGTGCAGGATGCAGCTCATGGGGGTGGCGGGGCTACAATCGGCGTTCCGAGGCTGTTGGATAGACGGGAGCTTAGGTTCCGCTCCGACGGCCAACCTCCGGCATGTGGAACGCTGGTATCTCCCCAAGACTCTTTCTTTGTTGCTGTCATGTCCGTTTCCAGAGAACCGCTGAACGACGCTTCGGTCGGACGTTCCGCATTGAAGCCGGCGCTGATCGATTTGCAGATCAATGGACTGCATGGAATCGATTTCAACGCATCGAGTCTGACCGACGACGATTGGGATCGGGCGCTGCGCGCGTTATCCGAAGATGGTACGCGAGGTTTCTTGCCAACGTTGATCACTGATTCGGTGGATGCGTTGGAACGCAAGCTGTCGCGGTTGAGCCGGCTATGCGAGCAGAGTGCCTATGGGGTGCAGCCGCTGGGCATACATCTTGAGGGACCTTTTCTTTCGCCATGGACGGGATTCATCGGTGCGCATCCGGTGCAGCACGCGCGGACTGCCGAGGTGGATGTGATGAAGCTGCTGCTCGACGCCAGTTGCGGTCGCATTCGATGGGTCACCCTAGCGCCGGAACAAGACCCCGGTGCGCACGTGACGCGGTACTTGGCGGATGCTGGAATTTCGGTGGCGGCCGGGCATACCGACGCCACGCTCGATCAACTCAAACAAGCGGTCGATGCGGGGCTGGGCTTCTTTACCCATCTAGGGAATGCATGCCCCATGCAGTTGCATCGGCATGACAACATCGTGCATCGCGCGCTGGCGTTGCATCGGCATTTGCGTTACACCCTAATCGCCGATGGACATCATCTGCCCCTTTGGCTCGTGCAAAGCTGGATCGAACAGTTGGGAGTGGAGCGTGTGGCGATCATCAGCGATGCCATCAGCGCTGCAGGCTTGCCCCCCGGCATCTACACGTTGGGAGACCGCGAAGTCCGGGTCGGCGACGATGGTGTGCCTCGCAGTCCCGACGGCAGTCATTTCGTCGGGTCGGGAGCGACTCTCGGAGCGATGTTTTCCAAGCTCCAGGAAACGTCCTCGCTCGGAAAAGACGAGCTTGAGGTCTTGTTTAGTCGCAATGCGAGTGCGTGGCTGGGGCTGGAGCGTGGGTGAGAATAATCTCCTGTAGGTGCCGCCTAAGGGGGCCTTAATCTTTTACAATGCAACGGCACCGCTTCCGGAGCGATGATTTACGTTTGCTTCCTTCGTTCTTGTAATGTTTCTACTCCGCATCAGGGGATCCTCTCATGACTTCACGTTCACGTCGTGCTTTTCTCGAACAGTCGATGTTTGCCACCGCTGCAGCCCTTGCGATGACGCACCGTTCCTCGTTGGCCGCAGAGCCCCAAGATCCACCCTCGATTGGGCCCAACGACACAATCCAAGTCGCCGTGATTGGGGCGGGCGGTCGAGGGCAATCGCACATCGATGGGTTTGCGGGCAAGCCCGGTTCGGTCGTGACGCATATCTGCGATTGCGATGAGAAAGCCGGACAGCGCAGTTGCGAATCGGCTGCGGAGAAGCAAGGCGGACGCAAGCCGATCTGGGTCAAGGACGTTCGAAAGCTGCTGGAAGATCCATCGATCAACGCTGTCAGCATCGCCACGCCGAACCATTGGCATTCGCTGGGAGCCATTTGGGCCATCCAAGCTGGCAAGGACGTCTACGTAGAAAAGCCGGTATCGCATAACGTGCTGGAAGGTCGCCGCGTGGTGCAAGCCGCTCGCAAGCACAAGCGTATGGTGCAGACCGGCACGCAGAGTCGATCCAACCCAGGCATGCGCGAAGCCATGGAGTTCATCCACAGCGGCGGCATCGGGGACGTGAAGATCTCGCGCGGTCTGTGCTACAAGCGTCGCGATTCGATCGGACCGCGAGGAAACTACGAAGTGCCCAAAGAGGTCGACTACGATCTGTGGTCCGGCCCCGCCAAGATCTTGCCGCTAACTCGCAAGCGATTCCATTACGATTGGCACTGGCAATGGGAGTACGGCAACGGCGATTTGGGGAACCAAGGCATCCACCAAATGGACTTGTGCCGATGGGCGCTCGGCGAAGATCGCTTGAGCGATCGCGTGTGGTCCTTTGGCGGTCGCTATGGCTACGTCGATGCGGGCGAGACCGCTAACACGCAAGTGGTCGTGCACGACTACGGTGCCAAGAAACTGATCTTCGAAGTTCGCGGATTGCCGACCAAGGATTACAAGGGTGCCAACGTCGGCATCATCATCGAAGGGACCAAGGGCTATGTCGTGATGACTTCGTATGCCAGCGGAACAGCCTTCGATCTCGAAGGCAAGCCGATCAAGCAATTCAACGGTGGCGGAGACGAACGGCACTACAAGAACTTCACCGATGCCATGCGATCGCGCGATTACACCAAGCTCAATGCGGATATCGAGCAAGGGCACTTGTCGAGCGCCTTGTGCCACCTGGGCAATATATCGTTGCGTTTGGGAGACAACGTGGCAGGGGCGGAAACGGCCGCAGTGCTCAAGTCGCGTGGGGCGGATGAAGCCGTCTTGGAGACGTGGAAGCGTACCTCCGAGCATTTGACCGAAAACAACGTGAGCGATTACCAGGTAGCGCTCGGACCGCAACTCACGCTGGATTCGCGTTCGGAGTCGTTCACAGGGGCTAACGCGCCCAATCAATGGCTGTCTCGCGAATACCGCGCGCCGTACAATCTGCCGTCGGAAGCGACCGTCTAGTACGATCTGTTTTCTTTCGACTCGCTGTCGAACCACCGGCCTTCGAGCCCTCTTCTCACGCTCGAAGGCCCTATGCGAATCGGGTTTGTAAACTTGTCCTGGAGTGGTTCTTGCCAAAGATCCTTACGCCTCACTTCTCCATTCGCGCAGCCCATAGAATCTCACTGCATTGCTCTCTTGCGGATGGGCACCGGCGTCTGACTTGGTTGACAGTAAGTTGGCGCGCGAGGATCTTTGGAACGATTCATGACGATAAGCGTCGAAAAAAAGGTGCAGGATCCATGATGCTTTGGCCAATGCGCCTCACAAGAACCAAACCGCAATTCCAAACAGCACGGAACACAGGACCACGTTGATCACCAAAAGCCATGCAAGGAAGACATCTGCCCTTTGCGTTGGAGCGAGCGATGGCCATCGCTGCGATGTTCGTCCCCCCCTTCGTATCTTGCGAATCATCCACTGAAATCCATAGGCCGCCAAAAGCCCATCCAGGCGAGAATCCTCATTCGCAATCATGTCTGCAACAGCACGAATCAAGTAGTCGGGATTGCTCTGAAACGCGACAAGAGCGTTTACGATCGCGCGGTATGCAGGGTAGGACATGGCCATGAACAACACTCCCACCCAGATCGAATCGCTCATCAAGTTCGATTGAGCCGAAGGCTGACTCGGAGAGTCCGCTGCATGAAGGGGTAAAGGAGCAAAGCCATTTCCGTCCGACATCAGCGCCAGGTTCTTGGAGTCCGACCAAGGTTGAATGCGGGTGACGAAATACATCGCAATCACCAACGCCGACACGATCGGTGCCAAGAGAAGAACTGCGGGCAATTCCTTGTAGGTTTCCCCAAACGGGGGGGAAACCCTGTGTATCCACCATCCCATGATCCAAGCATTGGCGACCAGACCCACTCCTAGGCACAACAGGCTCATTCCTCGCGTCCATCGATACCCCTTGTTCGTTGGTATGTGAGTCGCAAGACTGGCAAGGAAGCACAGACAGCCTACGACCGCTAAGCCCCACAAACCAATCAGCCATAAAGCCGTCGACTCCATCCCCTGCAATCGTATGTCTCGGTCCTCAACGATTCCAGCGGAGGCCGATGCTGGAAAACTCCAACGCATCAACATGTTGTTGCATGCGATCATCACCAGTGCGGGATGGAAACCATTGAAGATAGCCGATATGGCAAGCAGGCATATGCAAGAAAGAACACTGGCCCCCAAGCTCCATGCGAAACGGATCGGTTGTTTCGATGTCCACGTTTTCTCGTCGGTCATCCAGGGTGCGGTGAGAGACGAAAGGAAGAGACTCAATGTCCATACAGTGCTCCACCCTCGGTACCAGATTCCTTTGTGCTCGGCGTTAGCAAAAGGCATTTTTTGATTCCATATAAGCCACTCAGTGACGGTGGTCAGGATTCCTGAGACGAGGATCGCACTCAGCAGCAGGAGCAATGGAATGGTTCGTTTGGAAGCCGAGGCGCCGTCTGATTCGGAAACCAACCGGGTGCTGCTTCGCAATTGCTGCCCGAGTCCTCCCATCAAGAACACAGACAGGGCAAGTCGCACGCCTGTAACCCATGCGCTCTGGTAGTAGAGCCCGAGGCACAACAGATAACCGGAGATCGACGTCAGCAACAGCATCGATCGAATCGACCATCGCGCATGAGTTTGGCTTGAAAGCAACCGCAATTTCGGCCAAACCATAGAGTCCCTCAAGTATCAGTCACAACAAGAAGTCAAACGAAGGTACTCGCGTTTTCGTGTCTTTGGCATGAGACCGATTCATTGGCTGATGTACCGCAGCGCCGAGCCTAGTCTCTGCATACGGGGTACCGTCTCATTCACTCGGCCCCATTCATTCAGCAGGGCTTCTCAATTCCATGGCCACCCGAAATCCGCATCGAAAGTTCCGTTTGGACGATTCTTCGCTGTATCGAGATGCCGACCGAGTAAACCCAGAACCGTCCATAAATGAACCTCCTCGGAGGACGCGTAGTGAGCCCTCGCTGGGACCAGTGGGGTCGGTGCATGGCTGAATGGAATAACCATCGTACCGATCCGAACACCATTCCTTTACGTTGCCATGCATGTCGTACAAACGCCAAGCATTCGGCTGCTTCGAACCCACGGAATGGGTTCTCCATCCCGCATTCAATAGCGACGCGATGAATGGGCCAGGACGCAAAGCGAATGGGTCAATCCACGGGTGTGCAAAGCCGTCGAGGGTGCCGCTGTTCTTCCCGAACCAGCCGTAATCACCCAGTTCGCGGGGATCGTTTCCAAAACAATATGCCGAGCGGCTCCCAGCCCGGCATGCATACTCCCACTCGGCTTCCGTTGGCAATCGATACACTCGCCCTGCTTTCTTTTCTTCGGGCAAGTCGGACAGACGAATGCAAAAATCGATCGCTTCGCTCCATCGCACGTTTTCGACCGGGTGCATCGATGTATCGATGCCATGGACGCGATCCCCCTGAAAGACACTTGGGTTGGCACTCATCACCGTCCTGTATTGCGATTGAGTCACTTCGAAGGCACCGAGGAAATAGTCTTTACTGAGCGTCACTTCATGATGTACTTCGTCCTCCCGACGTCTCTCCTCAGTGTCAGGCGAACCCATAGTGAATGTCCCACTTGGGATCCGAACCATCCTCATTCCAATGCGATTGGTGATCTCACGGGAATCTTGCGCTTGTGCGTGATTTCCCACGTGGAGCAGGAAGAAAAGGAGCCATGCAATGGCAAAGGTCGATCGTGGATGATGCATCTCGAGCGTCCTCCCGGAGAGAAGTCCCTTACAGTATCACGGTCTTAGCAGAGCATTTGGAACCACAGCGTCGCGAATTGCCGATGAGAGGCACTCCAGAACGTGAGTTGCTCTGGAGTGCATAAGAAGATCGCAACCGTGTTGCAGGACTACGAACCTGCGGACGCGGCGGCAGGGGCTGCGACCGCCGGATTGGCCGGAACGATGGCGGCGGATGGCGCTGCGGGTGCCATCTCGATCGTCGGATTGCCTTCGAGCGGCCGTCGCGGCAGCTTCTCATCGCGGATCGCCGATTGATAGGCAAAGGTCGCGATGATGATCGAAGCTTGCTTGGCATCGTCCTCGATCAAGCGTTCGTAAACGTCCATGCTCGAGTGGTGCGTGCGCGTGTCGTACTCAATTGGGTCCTGGATGAACTGGAACCCGGGCAAACCGATGCCGGTGAAGGATTGGTGGTCCGTTCCGCCTGTGTTGGAGATGGTGATGGTGGACGCACCCATGTCGGCGAACGGGCTGAGCCACGAACGGAAGATCGGTCGGGTGGCTTCGTTGCCTTGCAAGTAGATCCCGCGGATCTTGCCCGCCCCGTTGTCGAGATTGAAGTAGGTGGAGAACTTCTCGAACTCCGGCTTCACTTCCAACGTCGGACGGCGTTCTCCTTCATCACCCGAGCGAGCAGGTTGCTTGAGCGTGCCGAAGTGCTCGTTGACGTAGGCCCGCGAACCCAACAGACCTTGTTCTTCTCCGGTCCACAATCCGACCCGGATGGTGCGGCGAGGGACCGCGCCGATGGTCTTGAGGATGCGCATGGCTTCCATCACCACGCCGCAACCGATGGCGTTGTCGGTCGCACCGGTGCCTGCATGCCAGGAATCGAAGTGCGCGCCGATCATGACGATTTCGTCTTTGAGGTCGGTGCCAGGGATCTCGGCGATGACGTTGAAGCTATTCACATCGCCATCGTGGTAGGTCGATTCGATATCGATTTCGAGTTGCGGTTGTGCGCCGCGTTGGATCATGCGGACCAAGCGGTTGTAGTGCTCGGCTGCGACCACCATCTGCGGCAAGATCGGTGGAGAGTCTACGGTCCACGGGCGCGCACCGCGCGTCAGCGGTCCACCTTCGCCGGGACTGCGCAGGTCGCGATCGGCATCGGCCCGGCGCGGCATGGTTGCCGATTGCACGAAGACCGTTCCGCCGTCACCGCGACCGGGCTCGAGCACTACGGCCGCTCCTTCTTCGTAGGCCAATTGCCATTTGTCATTTTGGATTTGCATCGCCGAGCGAGCGTCGTTCATGC
The DNA here is from genome assembly GCA_046318495.1 of Pirellula sp. Lineage (GTDB taxonomy): Bacteria > Planctomycetota > Planctomycetia > Pirellulales > Pirellulaceae > JBKCUI01. Next base: position 17,056 of record JBKCUI010000167.1, read on the forward strand.
GGCGCTGGGCCGCGTCTGCAGGGGCCGATGCTGCTGCTGCCGATGCCCCGGGGGCTCCCGGCGTGGCGTTGCCTTCTGCTCCGGGTGGACGGCGACGGCGCGGCGAAGCTGGGTCTGCGTTGGCCAATGCGAGCAGTTCCGCATCGGTGGTGCGCGCACCCGGCGGATCGAACCATGGTTTGACTTCGCGCGGCGGGCTGAGCAGGACAATCGCACGACCGAGTTTGCCTTGATACTTTTTCAGTTCCTCGGGAGTCGAGGCATCGAGATAGATGACTTCGCCCTTGACGGTCGTAGGCGTACTCGGTGTCCAAGCTTTGGGATACGCGATCAAGGAGAAGAACTGCGGCGCGACGACGTTGGCTCGGTACGATTGCAACGACCATCCGCGTCCAAACGGTCCCCACGATTCGAGGTGGGCGTTTTCCAGTCCCCATTCTTCCATCCGTTTGCGGGCCCATTCCCCTGCAATTTTGGTCTCGGGAGCTCCGGTGAGTCGCGGTCCGTGGACATCGGTCAGATAGCTGATGGTGTCCATGACCTTGGAACGCTCGAGGCCTTCTTCTTTGATCTTTTTGACCATGTCGGCGTCGAGCGGTTCGCTCTGGGCGAACGCCGCAGGAGCTGTACTCAGCGCTAGGGTTGCAGCCAGCGCTGCCCGTCGCAGAAATGCATTGTGTTTCATAGGTTGGACCGATGGGATAAAGGAAGCATGCAAACATCGCACGAGCCGGCGAGATCACTGTCGCGGCAAAGGAATTGCGATCGAGTGCATTATGCGTTGTCGGCGCGCCGCATGCCATCGATCGCCGGAAGGCTCGTTGAAAATTCTGGCGAGGTAATGCAACGCCGCGCCCGCGGTATGCATTGCGGTGCCTGGAGCGTTGTCATCAGCGGTCCGATCGACGCGGCCCGAGCCATTGCTGCACGGCGCTGGCCAAGATGATGGTGAAGCCCGTAATCAAGAAGATGATGCCAAGGCTGCTGAGCCCGCCCTTGAGAAACAACGACGGGGTGTTGCTTTTCCAGCCTTGGACAAAGTCCGGCCAAAGCTGACCGTAGATCAACTCGGCGCCGGCCGTGTAGGTGGTCGTCAGGATGAAGGCCAACGGAATGAGAGTCGTCCACGCGAATCGGCCGCGACCTTCACGAAACAGCCATGTGGTCACGACCGTCAAGGCCAGGGCCGCGAGCAGTTGGTTGGCGATCCCGAACATGGTCCAGATGGTTTGGATCGATCCGGTCCAGATTAAGGCGCCCCATGCGACGGTCACCAATGCAGTGCTCAACCAGACGCCGGGCGCCCAGTCCATGCGTTGGAATCGCGGATTGAAGTTGCCGAGGACTTCTTGCAATAGGAATCGCGCGATGCGTGTGCCGGTGTCGATGGTGGTCAAGATGAACAGCGCCTCGAACATGATGGCGAAGTGGAACCAGTACTTGATCAATCCATCGAGCGACACGGCCGTGGTCACTTTGGAGATGGCTTGCGTCATGATCTGCGACATGCCCACGGCTAGCGTCACGGCTCCGCCGGTTCGGCCGCGCAGCGTCTCACCGCCGACTTGGGCTTCGATTTGATCCAAGTGCTCGACGTCGGCGTGGAGCTTGGTCAGCGTTTCGGCATACAGATGCGCCCGTGACATGTCGATGTTGATGGCCCAGTAGTCACCTTGCGGCAGGGCGGCTGCAGCGATCAAAGCGCAGATCGCTACAACGCCTTCCATGAGCATCGAGCCATACCCGATCACGCGGATATCGGCTTCGGAACGGATCATTTTGGGGGTCGTGCCCGAGGAGACCAAGGCATGGAAACCTGAGATCGCGCCACACATGATGCAGATGAAGACGAATGGAAAGATACCGCCGAAGAAGTTCGGGCCTCCGCCGGATGCGAAGTAGGGATTGATCGCGGGGGCTTCGAGCCGTGGATTGGCGAGGATCACGCCGAGCATCAGCAGCAGGATGGTGCCGATCTTGAGAAAGCTCGACAAGTAATCGCGCGGGCACAGAAGCAACCAAACGGGAAGCACGGAAGCGATGAAGCCATAGGTGCAAATCGCGGTGATGATCCCTTCGCGCGAGAACAGGAAGTAGGGCTCGAGCGCCGACCCTGGGATCCAACTGCCGACGACGGTGGCTGCGAGCACTCCGACGGCGCCCAGAAGCGAGGCTTCGGCGACGCGGCCTTTGCGGAGACGGTACATGTACCACCCGACCAGGAGCGCGATCGGGATGGTGCAGGCGATGGTAAAGGTTCCCCACGAGCTCCCGCGGATCAGTTCGAACGATCCTTTGGGGAGTTCGATCTTCGCCGCGTTGATGGGGGCATCGGCCGACGCGGCAGGGGTCTCAACCACGAACGGTTCGCTGCGCACCATTGGATTGCCCGAGCCATAGATCATGGTTGAGCCGCTCGGGATGCTCCAACGCTGAACACCGCTGGGGAGCGTTTGAGGTTCGATGCCGGTCGCGGGTACGATCTGCGTTCCCGGGGCGAGGGCCACCCGTTCGCCCCCCAAGGCCTTGACGACGACCATCCCCAGGCCGGCCAGCGCGATAACGACGATGAACAGGATCAATACCGAGGCCAGCAATCCGATTTTTCGGCCCAATACCTCGCGAGCGATGTTCGCCAGCGATTGGCCTTGATGGCGGACGCTGACGGCCAGCACCAAAAAGTCTTGGGCGGCGCCGGCCAGGCAAACCCCGATCACCAGCCAGATCAGGCCGGGCATATAGCCGAACTGCACGGCGAGAACGGGTCCGATCAGCGGTCCCGCCCCGGAGATGGCGGCGAAGTGATGGCCGAACAAGATCCACCGATGGGTCGGATGGTAATTCTGTCCGTCATTAAGCCGATGGGCCGGAGTTTCGCGCGAGGGGTCGAGCATCGCCACCCGAGCCGCCAAAAACGCGCTGTAGAAACGGTAGGCCACCGCCATGCAGGCCAGGGCTCCCAAAAGCAACGGCATCGCATGCATAGTGAAGTGGGAATCTCCAGAAGTTCGGTGGTGGAGTAGGCAGGTCGAGAGTGCCTCGAAAAGAAACTTTGCGGGTCGCTTGCCCCGTGGTTTCGCTTCGCTACAGTATGAATTCGGTCTTGCGATCATAGCTTAACATTTGCGTTCGCTTGCAAGGGCTCCGAAGGGGCGATCTTCAACAGATTCGTACCCCTTTCGTCCGAAGCAAAGGCGGAGCAAGAGACCAATTTCGGCGTGCTGAAGGGTAGACGGCGGGCCGAAATTTGGACTCGATGAACGCGCTGTGGGCGGTCAATCGACAAGGGGTGTGCACGCCTTGTCCTTGAGCTCGGAAAGGCATCCAGAGCATCGTAGCGCCGAATGGTTCGTCCCTATTTTTGTAGAAAGTAGTTAGCTGAATGTCTTCGGAAAACAAATTCAAGCTCGAGTACATTTGGTTGGACGGGTATCTACCCGAACCGAATCTGCGTAGCAAAACCAAAGTCGTCGACAAAGCCCCCGAGAGCGTCGCCGACCTCCCGATGTGGGGGTTCGATGGTAGCTCGACGCAACAAGCCGAGGGGCGGAGCTCCGACTGCTTGTTGAAGCCTGTCGCTCTCTACCCCGATTCGACCCGCAAGAACGGCTTCCTCGTTCTGTGCGAAGTGTTGCTCCCCAACGGAGAGCCTCATCCCTCGAACTTTCGCGCCCAAGTCGAAGACATGGCCGACCTGTGGATCGGGTTTGAGCAAGAGTACTTCTTCTTTGAAAATGGTCGCCCGCTCGGATTCCCCGAAGAAGGCTTCCCTGCACCGCAAGGCCCGTACTACACCGCGATCGGATACAAGAACGTCGGTGACATCGCTCGGCAAGTGGTCGAAGAACACATCGACATCACCCTCGATGCCGGAATCAATCTCGAAGGCATCAACGCCGAAGTCGCCAAGGGACAATGGGAGTTCCAGATCTTCTCAAAGGGATCCAAGAAGGCCGGCGACGATATGTGGGTGGCTCGCTACCTGCTGGTGCGATTGGCTGAGAAGTACGGTTTGGACATTGAGTTCCATTGCAAGCCGATCCGCGGCGACTGGAACGGTTCGGGCATGCATACCAACTTCTCGTACGATACTCTGCGTAGCAAAGGTGGCGAAGACTACTTCAAGAAGCTCATGGCAGCCTTTGAGAAGTATCGCGATGAACACATCGCAGCCTACGGTCCAGACAACCATCTGCGTCTGACCGGATTGCACGAGACCCAATCGATCGACAAGTTCAGCTACGGCGTTGCCGACCGCGGTGCTTCGATCCGTATTCCGCACAGCTTTGTGAACAGCGGATACAAGGGTTACCTCGAAGATCGCCGACCTAACTCGCAAGCCGATCCGTACAAGATCCTGTCGCGATTGGTCAAGACGATCAAGACCGTCATCTAAAGCATTCGATTTATGGCCTGAGGGAAATCCACTCAGGTCGGATCAAAAAGCACAAGGCGTCCCATCGAGGACGCCTTGTTCGTTTACAGTTCTGGTTTATCAGCAAACCGTTTGGCAGGGCGTAGAATGCGGCGTGCCTAGCGCTCGAGTGCAGACCTCAAGAACGGGGGCGAGAGGACTGGCGAGAACGCGCTGACCAACCGCGCAGCGTCAGAATCAATCCGGACATCGCAACGAGCATCGCGAACAGAACCCCAGCGTGTTCGAAACTCAACACATAGTGGCTGGCGTGCTGGCTGTCCACCGTTCCGTGCCCTGGGTGCGACCAGGCTATTGGGGCCGATGCCGCCACCATCATCAATCCGATCAATCGCTGCTTCATTGCATTTCCCGATGCTCAATGGGTTACCATGATAAGGCCGCCGGTTACTATGCCCCATTCGGCGCGTCCATGCAAGAGCGGTGGCGCGTTGAATTGAGGCTCCGCGGCTCGAAAACGTCACCGATCGATCGCCCGTCGATCGGTTCGGAACGCATTGCTCCCTTCCTCCGATCGTTGTTGGCCATGACCGATGATCCGCATTCGCAATCCTCGCCGATTGCCCCGAATCCCAATTCGCTGCCTGCGACCCAAGAGGCTGCCGATCCGTTTGCCAGCTTGCCTCAATCCGTCCCTGTGCCTCGAAGGCGCGGGTCCCCCAGCAGTTTGTGGTGGGTCACGGCCGCGTGCGCGTTGGTGAGTCTCTTTTTGTTCTACAGCAATTACAGTCAGCAAGGATCGTTGATCGAAGTCGAATTCGATCAAGGCCATGGATTGCAAGTCAACGATTCGGTGCGGTTCCGCGGCATCGAAGTCGGGCGCGTGGAGAAGATCGGGCTCGCTAGCGAGAATCCCGGAATCCTCACTTCGATTCGTTTGACCCCCGAGGCCCGGCGCGTAGTCACCGATGGCACCGAGTTTTGGATCGTGCGCCCGGTGGTATCGATCGATGCGGTGCGCGGACTCGAAACCATCGTCGGTCCCAAGTACATCGCCTTGGAACCGGGCAAGACGACCACCTACAAGACCGTTCGATTCCAAGGACTGCTAGCGCCACCTCCGATCCTGCCCAAAGAAGGTTCTGTCGAGATCATCCTCGATGCCAAGAAGCGGTATGGATTGGAAAGCGGAGCCCCCGTGTTGCATCGAGGTTTCCATGTCGGCGATATCTTGTCGGTCGGGCTGGCAAGCGATGCGCGAAGCGTCATCGTTCGCTGCGCCATCGATCCGGAGTACCACGAACTTGTTCGCAGCAACTCCAAGT
>JBKCUI010000168.1:0-5306 GCA_046318495.1 Pirellula sp.
CGCGAGAAGACTTCGACGTCATCGAGCACGACCGACATGTTCGATTGCAAGATATCGGCGATGTTGAGAACCGTGGGCTCCCAGGGGACTTCATCGATTTGATCGACCGGGTCGAGATAGACCAGACTGCCCGAGTAGCGATCGCCCGATTTGCGATGGCCAAAGAAGAAGGCAAAGGGTTCGGCTTGCCCATCGTAGGTGAGCAACGCTTGCATCCCGTTGTCGGATGCGTTTTTGACTACAAACTCGAAGTCTTCGCCGTCCATGATGTCCCTTTCGCAGGACGCAAGTAGGATCGCAACACCCTCGCGGTTGCCGGTACGCCGCTGTGCGTGCACCGCCGTCGCGAACGCCAAGAAAATCCTCGTGGCGGCGAGGATCTTAACAGAATCCGACCTGCCAAACCACGTCGGATGCTGCAGCGACCCATTGCCAGCACATCGGCCAAAAGGTCCATTAGCTTGCCTACTAGATCGGCGAGGAAGTCGTTCGGGCGTGGTGAGATTCGTGATATTCTGGCGAGAAGCCGGATTTTTTTGAAACAGGCGGATTCTCTGCGGCGTCGTTTGGGTACAGGCAACCAACGCGTCGGGGATGGTCCAGGCGAGCGGAACTCTATGGCGATCGGGCATGACGAGATCACGAAACTGTGGCACGCCCACGCATCGGCGCTGACGCTGCTGGCGCGGTCGCGTTGCCAAGCGGCTGAGGATTGCGTGCAAGAGGCCTACGTCAAGCTTGCTCGGTTGGAGGGGCTGCCGCGCGAACCGATTGCATGGCTGAGCCAAGTGGTGCGTCGCGAAGCGATCTCGCAGTGGCGGTCCGAAAGCCGTCGACAGCGGCGCGAGGAGATCGCGGTGCAGGTTCAGCAACACTGGTTCGCTTCGGCCGATGCCGACCGATGCGATCCTATCGATCGCTTGGCATTGCAGCATGCCTTGGAATGCTTGGACGTGGACGATCGCGAAATCGTGGTGTCGCACCTCTGGACGGGGCTGACGTTCCGTCAGATCGCCGACATGGTCGAGTTGCCATTGGCTCAAGTCCATCGGCGGTATACCGCGGCGATGGGGCGATTGAAGAACGCGTTGAACGGGGATCGCGCAGTGGTAGCCTCCGTTTCGACGCACACCAACGCTGAACGTCGGCCATTGCAGGCCAAGCCGTGAAGCGACCCAACACGCTCCCCGATACGAAGAACTTCGCAAACCTATCCATCCTAAGAAGCTGTCCTGCTAGGCGTCTTGCCCAAGTGAAGATCAGCCCTCGCGGAGGACCCAGATGATGACGAACGATCCTGAAACCAACTTCTCGGATGATGATGCCTTCCAAGCACGCCTGCGAGCGATGGCTCCCGCTCCGACGACGGCCTCGTTGGAGCGCGTGTTGGAGCGTCTCGAATCGCCAAACGTTAACGCGCCGTCCCCTCCGCGCGTGGCGCTGCGATTGCCCGCATGGGCTGTGTTCGGTTCGGGTGCGGGGGTCGGTGCGTTGGCCGCATCGATCGCTTGGATCGCGCTGACGAGTTGGAATGCTCCTTCGACTCGCGGTCCGGAGATCGCGTCCCGGCCGGCGGGCTTGCCCACGCCGACGGCATGGGTCAGTCCGCCCGAGATGATATCGGAACAGGAACTGGAAAATGCAAAGGCCAAATCGAAGGATATCGCTTCGCGACCTGCGTACCCCATCGCCAACGACGAGTTCGGAGTCGACATGATTCGAAACACATTGAGCGCCGTTTCGAAACAACAGTGGGATCGGCGGCGTCTAGAAGAACGAGGCTATTCCATCAGCGCTCGATCCAATCGCTCCGCAGATGCGAATGCGTCCCCATCCCGACGCATACCGTCCCGGGCCAACGGGTCCTTGTGGGATCTCAGGCGAGGCAATCTGGATGGGATCGATCTCTAGCGATGAAGGTGGCCCCCTGCCCCATCGCGGGTTCGCACAGGGTGGTTTGGCATCGCGCCTAGGATACTGCTCGATCGATAGATCATTTGTTACTGAGCTAAAGGAACCATGAATCATGACGAATCGTTTTCAGCATCGATTGCTGGCTGGTCGCACCGCGCACAGGCGGTGGGCTGTATGCGCCGGCAGTTGGGTATTGGGTTTAGCAACCGCAGCGACGAGCTGGTCACAAGAAAGCGGAGTCGGATCGTCCGTCACGCTTGAGTGGCTGCAGAAGAAGCCTTCGCAGCGTCAAGAGCCGATGCAGCAAAGTCCATCCGGCAATGCTCAACCACCGGGCTTCGGGGTCGGTGGTGTGGCGGCAGTTCGCGACACGCTGTGTACTCTCAGCCCGCAGGCGATCCCGGCTTTCAAATACCGCTTTTGGCCATCGCGGTTGGATCTGCGGCCCGGTACTGCGGAGACGCATTTCTATCGCGCGGTGTTGCAACGCTTTACGGTGTCGCAAGGTTTGAGCAAAGAAAAGAACGACGAGATCAACCAGTTGCTGGGACTCGAAATGGAAGAGATCCCGGTGGAGGCAGCTCGCGAATGCCTTGAGCGCTATGAGTCGGTGTTTGACGAACTGCAGGCCATGGCCCAGTCGGAAGACAACTCGTGGGATTTGCGATTCCGCGATTTGCGTGGCAAAGACATTTGGAACATCCGTTTGGAGGATGTGCAACAAGCCCGGACGCTGGCGAGGTTGTTGCAACTGAAGATCGCGGTGCAAGTCGCCAAGAAGGACTACGCCGGCGCCGCGGACTCGATACGAACGGGATTCCGATTGGCTGCATTCGTAGGTCAAGGGGAGTCGATCATCCAAGGATTGGTCGGCGTCGCTATTGAAGGAGTGATGTTGTCGGCGGTCGAGTTCGCCATACGCTCCCCAGAGTGTCCCAATTTCTACTGGGCGCTGCAGACATTGCCCACGCCGCTCGTTCCGCTGCGCGACGCAGTGGAGGTCGAGCTGGGGATGGTGTTCCCGATGTTTCCCATGCTGAACGAATCCGAAGCCACGACGCTGACAGACGCTGAGTTGATGCAACGCTTGAGCCAATCCGTCGGCGATCTACGTGCGTTGATGGACAACGGCTCCAAGTCCTTCAATGGCGCCGACGGCATCGGGTTGATGCTGACCCTTTCCGGCGAGGATGCCAAAGCGCGTCTGAAAGAGAGCGGTTACGATCCGACGAAACTCGAAAAGCTCACACCGCTTCAAGCTTCGTTGGTCGATGCGGGGCGCGAGCTGAAGACCCGAAGCGATGAGTTGCTCAAGGCGATCAAGGTTCGTGGCCCCGAAGGGAACGCGCTGCGCAATCGCGTGCACGCGGACGTGGAACGTTGGGCCTCAGCGCGGAGTGGAACCGCCGCTGGCATGATCGGAGGGCTGCTCTTCCCGGCAACGCAAAACATTCATGAGGCCCTTTTGCGTATCGAGATGCAGCGACAGCGATTGATCGCAGTGGAAGCTCTTCGCGCTTATGCAGCCGCGCACGGTGGCCGATTGCCTGAAGCGTTGTCGGAGCTGAGCGATACGCCGGTGGCGCTGGACCCGTTTTCGTGGCAGCCGTTCGGCTATCGCGTCGAGTCCAAAGGGGAGCGTCAGATCGTGACGTTGTCGTCCAAGGTGCCTCAGCGATTTGCCACCTTGGAGGAAGTGAAGTTTGAGTTTCCTGCGGCCCGTCCGTAGGTAGGGATCGTGAGAGCGCCGCTCGATGCGCGGCGCGATCATCAATGTGGACAACCAACTAGAGTGAACTGAAAAGGAACGAGACTATGCGTTTGCGAAACTGGATGATCGGCGGACTGATGGCCGCCGGATGGACGTTTGGAATGATGGATTCGATGCGGGCCTACGGTCAATCGGGTCCCGCACGAGCCGAGAAGCTGCTGACCGGTTCGTCGATCGGGGTGGCTTGGTTGAACTTACAGACGAGCGACGTTCGCGCGTGGGAAGAGATGTTCAAGTTGGCGGGCTTGCCAACCGAGGACATGCAATGGAAATCGATGGTGGAGTTTCGAAACAAGCTGATCGAATCGCAAGCGACCGACGTTGTGGTCGTAGGCGAGTTCACGTCGTTGGTACAAGGCAAGCCGCTGATTTCAATTGCGTCGAAGAATCCCAGTGCGACGAAGGCTTACCTTGACAATGAAATGCCTCCGACCAAGGACATCGTCACATGGATCGTGGGAGAGGCAGTCCTCATTGGACCAGCGGATCGCGTCACCGCCCTTGCCGAGAACAAATCGGCCAGCGCCGATGCGAAACTGCTGACCAAATTGCGAGCCGCGACCAGTGATCACGGTGTGATCCTGAGTATCCCCAAACCCTCGCGCGAAATGCTGGGAGTGTTTTTGCTCAACAATCCCAATCCCGACGCGGCCAAAGAGATCTTGCCGATGCTGACCGGGTTCGACAGCATGCAACTGACCCTCGACGAAGGTCGCAAGAAGTTGCATGCCGACGTCGAGTTTGAAACCGCCGCTATCGCCAATCGATTTCATCAGCTTGTAATCGAAGGGGCGCGTTTCGATGCGAGCTTGCCCAAGCAGTACCAGCCTCGGGTGGAAGAAGCATTGGTGCGATGGGATCTGGAAGGGGTCTCGCAGATCGGACAAGTGGTCCAAGCCACGGGTGCCATTCGTGTAGCGCGTGAACAGGCCAAGTCGATGCAAAGCATGAACAACATGAAGCAGTTTGGGCTGGCGTTTCACAACTTCGAATCCGCGTATCAGACCTTGCCTCCGCAATACTTGGCTTCCAAGGATGGCAAGAAGCTGTTGAGTTGGCGCGTGATGATTTTGCCATTCATTGAGCAGTCGGACCTCTACAATCAATTCCATCTCGATGAGCCATGGGATAGTCCGCACAATCGCACGCTCATCGACAAGATGCCGCAGGTCTACGTTACTCCCGGTCCGGAGGTTGGAAAGACGGTCTACCAGACCTTGCTCACCCCCAACAGCATCTTTGGCCGTCAAGGAAAACCAGCGCGGTTTCAAGATATCACGGATGGTACGAGCAATACGATTTGGTTGACGGAGGTAGATGTCGCCGACGCGGTGGTGTGGACCAAGCCGGATGATTACGCCGTCGACAATGAGGAATCGGTCAAGAAGCTGTACAAGCAACGGGATGCGGTGCCATTCGGGTATATCGATGGTTCGGTGCGAACGATTCCCAAGGCGTTGACGTTCGATACGTTGAAGAAGCTTTTGAGCATCAACGGGGGCGAGGTTGTTGAAGCACCGCAACCGTGATCGGTGCTGCGGTATCCTTCTGAACAAGACGTGAAACGAAAAACGGGCCGTGCGATGAGCACGGCCCGTTTTCATTGAAGGCTCCGCGAACG
>JBKCUI010000169.1:0-37895 GCA_046318495.1 Pirellula sp.
TCGACGTCGATCCCGCGCGCGCCAAAACGATCCGCCTCAGCGTGCTCCAGGCGCAGCAATCGTTCCGGATCGCCATCGCTGGCGACGAGTTGTCCGTCGACCTTCTTGATGGTCATCACGGTTCCCTCGTGTTCAAAGCGCCCTTCGTATTCCGTCCATCGCTTGGCATCCGCGGCTTCTTTCTCGATCTGCGCAAGCTTCTCCTTCATCGGGTCGGTCAGCTGACCTTCCAGCGCGGCCACGATGGCGTCGGCCGTTTCAGCGGAAGCTCCGCGGGCCTTCATGCCTCGCGCGGAACGTACCGCTTCCAGCAATCCAGCTTCGCTCAATTTACCTCCGCTCGCGATGAGTTCCACCAAATCGACTTGCTGCATCCCAATAGCATTGCCTAGCACGCTTTCGACATCGCTAGCTCCACTCGCGATCAATCGCTTAACGATCGATTTGTGTTGACGCATAGCCGCCCATCCCAAAGGCGAAAACTTGTAGAAGCGATCCTTGGTGTTGATCTCGGCTCCTCGCTGCAGCAGTTTCTCGACGATCGCTTCATGGCCATGATCGCATGCGATGGCAAGCGCCGTCACGCCATAAGTCGATGCAGCATTGATGTCCACACCGCGATCCAAGATCGCTTGCAGGGCTTCAACATCTCCCTTCCTCGCGGCTTCGCGCAGATCTTCTCCATCGTCTGCTATCGCAATCCCAACCCCGACCAAGAACCATGCGCAGAGAAACCAGACTGCCTTTTCCATATGCCACCTTTTGAGGATTTGCCGGGAGACGATGCTCGGTGCATCATCGCAGATTGTTCGAAACTTCCAAGCGACCCGCTGCCAGGGACCGTGCATGAGCATCGCACGTAAACCAGACCCGAATGGCGAGAATGCACTTCGCGTCGTCGTATGCAGCCTTGTCGCCAGCTACAACGCGTCCCCTGAAGCATTCGCGCGTTTTTCATCGATCCGCAACGAAGCGCGTAGACCGCGCTCGACGTTACTCGCAGCTGTGCCGTCTTGTTCGGGCTAGAATCAACCTGAAAAGGATCCGCATGACAACTGCGCGACACTGCTGCGATGGCATCGTTCCAAACGCGGATTGGTCAGTTGGCTTGCGGCAAAAATGTCAATAACGGGCGCATCGTAGACGGCACGTCCGGATTGCTTTCGGTGGTTTCTCGCAAGCTCTTCAAGAGGCGATCGCGAACCTGTCGAAACTCAGCGACCTCCGCTGGCGATCCCCATCGCATCGGCACGACATCCAAACATGCGAAACCCAACAGATCCATCTGCATGCGTTCATCCGCCGTAGGCCGCACGTAACAGAATCTCCAGCGGCGATCCGAGCGATTCGCCAACGTTTGGGATCCGATGACGCGAGTCGTTGCAGAATCCGATTCACCTTTCGACTCGCTTCGGCTCTGAGCAATCACGACCCGATCGTCGTTCGAGTCGGGCAACGAGACGAAGCGATGCGTCCTGGGATCTATCTGCAGCTCTATGCGATCACTCCCAGTAATCACGGTGATGGTCGTCGCTTGCTGCGTGTCATTGACAAAGCAGACTTCGAGTGCGTGAATCCTCGTGGACAGAAACGCCATTGCCAGCATGCAGAAAACAACCAGTCGCACGATTCATCCTCCTCCTGTTGAGGTGCATTGTTCAATTCGCGGCTCCGACGGAACCTACGCAACCCTATCGAACGAAGTTCGAGGAATAGTGCCCGCAGTCCGGCCAAAATTCCTAGGAATCGTTCTTCTTCATGCACCGACCGACATCCAATCGCCCCGATCGTTGCCCCGATCTTCGTCTCGCACGAATAGGCATACCGGCCTACTGATTCTGCGGTTCCGCGAATGGTGACAGGCGATCTTCTTGACCGATAGAGCCGAGATGGCATCGCTATTTGGTCTTGGGCTGATGCAGATTCGGCGGGGTTCCCGATAGGATTGCATTGTCTGGAATGCCGGGTGCTTTCTCGAGCGTCAGCAACGCGAACAAGTCCGCCAGTTCCTGTGGGCTGAGTTGGTTTTCGATCCCCTCGGGCATCAGCGATTTCTTGTCTTGCTGAAAGGTCTCGATCTCCGAGGCGAGTACCGTTACTTCCTTGCCGCCTTGAACTTTGACGACGGTTTTTGTTTCGTCGCGCGCGACCAACAGGCCTGTAACAACGGTCCCATCGTCGGTCCGCAATGTCACGCTTCGATATGCGTCGCCGATCACTAGCGACGGATGGAACACGCTGACCAACAGTTGCTCGTACGACCCTCGTCCATTGGCAGTGATGTTGGGGCCCACTTCTACACCCCGTCCATGCATCACGTGACACTGACCGCAGATCCGCTCGTAAACCACCCAACCGCGCTCTGCACTTCCACGCGCATCCCAACGAAGTTGGTTCGTTACGCGTTGGATGACTTCTTCGCGCTCGCGCGAGCCCTCGGTGTTGACCGTTCCCCAAACTTTGCCGACCAACGATTTGGCCGATTCTGAACCGGAAGTCGCCAGCAGCCGAACACGGTTGGGACTGAGCAACTCTTTTCTTAGCTTTCCGTCGGCAACCCATTGCAAAAGCGCGGTGGCCGTCGGCTCGCGCTGGCACATGCGCTCGGCAATGGATGCTTGCAGTTCCGGCTTGAGCGATCCAATGGCGGCTTCCATGCGTTCGATATCCTCGGCGCTGGCATTGGCAATCCCCAGATCGATCACGGTGTCGCGGTAGCCAGTATCCAATGCTTGCCCGGTACCTAAATCCGAGAGCAGCCGCTGAAGTGCGATCGAGGGAAGTCGGTTCGGGTGCAACGCTGCAAAGCGAAGCAGATTGCTTCGTGTTTTCGGATCGACTGCGGAATCGAGGATCAGCGTTTGTGCGACCGCTCCAGCTGCATCGTCTCGACTGATCAACTTGGCAATCAGCACTTCCTGCTCCCACCGCGATTGCGGCCGCTCGGCTTCTCGCACCTTGGCGGGGACAGACGCTAAGAACTCTGCGTAGATCGACTGGATCGCAGCCAGATCCAGCTCGCGATTGCGCACGCGTGCTGCCAGCGGGGCGATGGCGTCGGCCGCAAGATCCGGATGGGTGTTGGCAAGTTGTGCGGCCCACTTCAAGAGCGATTGCGTTCTATTCTTGGACGCATCATCGTCCAGCGACCTTGCGATAGCAGCGGACCACTTTTGGCCAAACCGGGGAGCCATCGATCGCAAGACATTCGATTCGCCGCCGTCGCCGAGAATCGCGGTTTGGAGCTCGACGTCAAAGGCATCGCTGAATGGCTTTAGGTTTTGCCAAACCACTCGGGGTAACAGCGGATCCTCGCCCCGATTCCGCAACACTGCGATTTCCGTCTGCACGACATTGCGTGACGAAATCGCCTGCGGCGCAAACTTAGGCGCAGCAATGGCAACTTGCAACGCGACGCGAGGATCTGCATCCTTGGCCATCGCCACGATTTGATTCGCCAATGCCGTGTCTTTGGGGAACCGATCTCCTGCGATCCGTACGCTCCAGGCTCGCAACTCCGGGACATCCGAGGTCATCAACGTCCGCAGCAAATCCGTGTCGATGCGACTCGCGCTGGCGAGTGTCCAAAGCGCTCGCAATCGATATTCGAGGTCTCGATCGCTTGAGGCGATGCGCTCCAGTTGCAGCAATGTTTTCGGCTCCCACTGGGAGGCTCGCTCGGATAGCACGATCTGGGCGCGCTGACGAACGTACACGTTGGAGTCGGAGAGGGCTTGGACTAACTCCTCCTCGGATAATGCCGCGAGATTGGCATAGCGGGCCTTGGGTCGCTCGCCATAGACCACGCGATAGAGTCGCCCGTGACCTCGATCCACTCCCTTCGGATCGGCCGATGCATCTTGATAACAGTGGTACCGGTCGTACCAATCGAGAACGTAAAGGCATCCATCCGGCCCGACCTTTTGAGCAACGGGCATGAACCACACATCGTTGGCGGTGAGGAAGTCCGGTTCCCCCGATCCAGCATAGGTCGATCCGCTTCGTTCGATGCGATCGACGTTGATGCAGCCTCCATGAATATTTCCCATGTAGAGCTTCTTGCGATACGATTCCGGATAGGCCTCCGAGTCAAAGTACTCGATGCCGCAGTAGGCCGCCATTTGATGCCGATGCTTGACGATCGACTCGGCCCACCAAGTGTGGGGCGGATACGGCCCTCCTTGTCTCAAGTAGTACGCGCTTTCGGTCAAGTGCCACAAGTGATCGATGACGCAGGCGCTGACAAAGGCGCTTCCCTCACCATCAAAAGCGATTCCCCAGGGGTTGCTGGTCCCTTCGCAGAACAATTCGAAGCGACGCGTCTTGGGGTGAATCCGAAACATCGCACAGGTGAAGTCGTATGTGCGATCGTCTTGCTTGACCACCGATCGATTGAAGACTCCGTTGAGCCCGTACAAATAGCCGTCCGGGCCCCATGTCAACGCGTTGGGCAACTCATGCGTATCATCGCGACCAAACCCGGTGGCTACGACCGTGGAACGATCCGAAACGTCATCTCCATCGGTGTCTTCCAAGAACAGGATGTCTGGGGCGTGGGCCACCCAAACGCCTCCATGTCCCACTGCAATTCCGGAAGGAATGTTCAGTCCGTCTGCAAAGATCTTGACCTTGTCGACTTTGCCATCGCCATCGGTATCCTCAAGGATCTTGATCCGATCCCGTCCCGGTCCCGGCTCGTGCCTCGGATACTCAAAGCTCTCCGTGACATAGATGCGTCCGGCATCGTCAAACGCCATCGCCACAGGGTTTAGCAGATCCGGTTCGCTCGCGACCAATTCGACCCGAAATCCCTCCGGCACAACCATGCGTTCCAACGCCTCTTTCGGTGACAAAGGAGGTCCAGGTGGACGCGTTTGTTGTCGAGGAATAAAGTCGTCGGCGGTCGCTGGAATGCTTGCGAGCAGCGCGACTAGCAACGCCAATCGCTGGATCGAAAGGGACATGAATCACCCGGCTGCGATGGTTGGAGGGAAGGATACATCGAGGGCGTCATTCTACTCGACGCAGCCCTGGGATGCATGCTGCGTCCGACGTCCACTTGGGCTGCCTACATGGGTGAACTATCGCGTGGCATCTTTCCAACGCCAGCGTGCTTGTCGCAATTGAGCCAGCGGCGATCCTGCCAAGACTTCATACCACACCGTCACCAAGGTCCCGTCCTCCAGTTCCACCGTCGATGGATAGCCCAAGTCTCCGCCGATCCCGTCATCGCTCAACACGATGGGCTGGCTCCACGACTGTCCCGAGTCGTTGCTGATGCGGGCTTGATTGCCGAATGGTTGGCGTCGATGCCCATAGGTCATCAACAACCGGCCATCGGAGAGTTTGAGCAAATGGGATGGCAACCCCCATACCCCGATCGAGTGCGGCATCGACCACGTATGCCCCCCGTCGCACGATTCGGTCTGCAACGTCTCGCCAGAGTGAGTGGGGTTCTCATTGCGGATATGGCAAACCAGCAGTCCGTTGGCAGCTTGGACGGCATGCAACTCGTGATAGCGCTCTGCCGAGTCACCGGGCCGTAGCGGCAGATCCGCTAGATGTTGCCATGTCAGCCCATCATCGTTCGATTCGTAGAATGCCAACCCACCGCCTTCCCATACTGCCTTGCCGGCATACAGCAAGCGACCGTCCTCCAGCGCGATCGGGCCATGCGGACTGTTGACCGGCACGCGATACCGAGCCGACCACGTCACCCCACCGTCGGTGGAACGCATCATGTAGCATCCCAATTCGCTTTGCCGCTGATCTTGGGTGAGCCGATCTCGCGCCGCATGCCATTCGTCGAGCAGCTTGGCTTCGGCAAATCCCCCCGGCTGCCCGATGGGAGTGCGTTCGGCCCGTTCGAGGATCGGTTCAAACGCCAACGATGTAAAGTGCGTAACCAGAATCGCGCCGGTTGGTGTTTCCAGCACGCCTGCGTCGCGGTCATCGATGGGACTATCCGAAAGCACCTGCGGCCAACCCCAGCTATCGCCTCCATCTTTGGAGCGCATCCATTCCAAACGTCCGAACGGGCAAACATGCGCTTCGCGGCCACCGGAGAACGCCAGCAGCAACTCGCCGTCCTTGCGGCGAACCAACGTCGGCCATCCGTGATACAGCGGCGGTTTCCAACTGATGACACGGCGATCGGCGATGTATTCCGGAGCCGGGCCATGCACCGCAGCATCGGACTCTTGGGCTGAACAACGCAATGGCTCAGCGCCCACAAGATGCGCCGCGAGAAGCAGCATGGCAGCTGCCTTCGTAGTGGCTTTTCCACCGCGCTGAGCATCGGTGATCAATCGCGCCGTTCGATTGCGGGTGATGTATCCCCAAAACCATTGGAACATGACCAGCACGCGGTTTTCGAATCTTGCCAGATAAAGGATGTGAATGAAGAGCCACGCCAACCAAGCCAGCTTGCCCGTCATTCGCCACTTGCCCGACTCCATGATCGCGCGCGATCGACCGATCGTGGCCATGTTGCCTTTATCCCAGTATTGAAACGGTTCGGAACTCGCATCGCCAGCAACCAACTTGGCAATGCGGGCTCCGATGTAGTGCCCTTGCTGCATCGCAACAGGTGCCACGCCCGGCAGCGTTTTCCCTTCGCCCACTGGAAAGGCGGCCATGTCGCCAGCAGCGAACACATTCTTGAGCCCGACAACGCTGCAGTCGGATTCGACTGCGATGCGCCCACCGCGATCGATCAAGGTTTCGTTGCCTGCTGCGATCGCGAGGGCCTTGGCGAGCCCCGAAGCCTTGACTCCAGCCGCCCAAATGACATTGTGCGTGTCGATGCGTTTCGATTCGCCGGACTGCTTGATCACCACATGATCTGGATGGATTTCTTCCACCCGTGAATTGCAGCAGACTTCTGCTCCGAGTTCCAAAAGTGCTCGCTTGGCATAGCGATAAAGATGCGGGTGGTAGCGATCGAGGACATCTTCGCTGCTTTCGACCAGCATGATGCGAGCGGCCGCGGGGTTGATGCGTCGAAACTCGTTCTTGAGCGTGAAGCGAGCCAATTCGCAAATCGCACCGACCATCTCCACGCCGGTCGGGCCACCTCCTACCACGACAAAGGTCAGCATGGCGGCTCTTCGAGATTCATCTTCGGTCCGCTCCGCTTCTTCGAACGCGCCCAAGACCATGCGTCGGATTCGAGTCGCATCTTCGATCGTCTTGAGACCCGGTGCCAGCGGCTCCCATTGTTCGTCTTTGCCAAAGTAATGGTGAGTGGATCCGGTGGCGACGACCAAATAGTCGTAGGGGAGCGGTGAGCCGTCTGCAACCAAGACCTGCTTTTGCTCGAGATCGAATCCGACGACATCGTTCATCAAGACTTGGACGTTGCGCTGTCGGCGGAAAACGCTGCGAAGGGGCGCGGCGATGTTCGCTGGAGACAATCCACCGGATGCGACTTGATAGAGCAACGGCTGGAACAAATGGAAGTTGCGACGATCGATGAGTTGGATTTGAACGCTCGATTTGGCCAGCGCCCGAGCGCAGGCCATGCCTGCGAAACCGCCCCCGACGATGACCACACGCGAGGTGTTGGAATAGCTCATGATGACGGACCCTTCAAAAGGCTGGCTGCTGCGCGATCCAGCAATAGCACCGTTGCAGGGTGCGTTCTCAAAATCGAAGCAGGCAGCAGCGGAGTCAATGGACCTTGGACCGCTGCCGCCACCGCATTCGCTTTGCGTTCATCGGGGACGCTGCAGAAAATGTGCTTGGCAGCGAGGATCTGACGGATGGTCATGCTGATGGCATGTGTGGGAACGGCGTCGAGGCCAGCAAACCAACCCTCGCCGACCTGCTGCCGTCTGCAAGCCTCGTCCAGTTGAACGACATGGTACGCTGCGCGGGTCTCGAAATCGGCGGGTGGATCATTGAAGGCGAGGTGACCGTTCTCCCCAATGCCGATCATGGCGACATCGATGGGTTTGGCTTGAACGGCCGCGGCTGCTTCGCGACACACCTCTGCAGGATCTCGCATCCCTTCGAGATAGCAAAACGAGCGCAATGGGACTCGGTCGACCCAGCGCTGCTTGAGGTATCCGCAGAACGAAGCCGGATGGGTTGCGGGGAGGCCCACGTATTCATCCAAGTGAAAACCATCGACGCGCGACCAATCGATGCCCGGTTCTCGGACCAACGCATCGAGCACTTCGAATTGACTCGATCCGGTAGCGACGATGATTCTCGCTTCTCCCCGGGTCGCGATGGCTTGCCGCAACACTTCGCCGGAACGCTTGGCCGCAGCGGCTCCCATGGCCAAGCGATTTTCTTCAATCAAGATCTCAATCATAGCACCTCACGGAACGCACCTATCCCATCGTTTCGAGTTCGTTTAGCATACCATCTACGCGGTGCTGGCAGTGCAGGCATTGCAGTGCAGACCTAGCTTGCACGCTGCTCGCTGCTCGATCCTCGCGTTGTCGGTAGCCCCCATCGATTCCCATTCCGATTCAGCATTTTTTCCATGCAATCTTCCCCCAATTCCGCAGCCTCGCTCCCCACGGTCGGATTCCTCGGTATGGGGTTGATGGGCGTCCGCATGGCCAACAATTTGCTCAAAGCTGGAATGTCGGTGCGCTGCTACAACCGAACTCCCGAACGCACGGCCCCCGTCGTTGCAAACGGCGGCGTCGCGTGCGACTCGCCGCGTGCGACCGCCGAGCATTGCGACGTCGTGATCTCGTGCGTGACCGATGGTCCGGATGTCGAAGCCGTTTTGCTCGGGCCAAACGGCGGGTGCCATGGCGCTGCCCCTGGGACGCTCTTCATCGACATGAGCACCATCGCTCCAGGAACTTCCAAAAGCATCGGCTCGCGTCTTCAGTCGCTCGGAATGCGGTTCCTTGAGGCCCCGGTCACCGGCGGCACCGTCGGCGCGCAGCAAGGCACGCTCAGCATCCTCGTCGGAGGCGATCGCGCCGACTTCGAGGCCGCCCAACCGGTCTTTGCGGCCATGGGCAAAAACATCACCTATTGCGGCGGGCCAGGGGCCGGTCAAGCCGTCAAGCTCTGCAACCAGATCATGGGGGCGATGAATTTGCTGGGTGTCTGCGAAGCCATGCTGCTCGCCAAAGGCTTTGGCCTCGATCCGGCGATTTTAGTGCAAGCCCTTCAAGGAGGGGCCGCTACAAGCTGGGCGTTGCAAACCCTCGGTCCCAAGATCTGCAATCACGATTGGGCACCCGGCTTCATGGTCGATACCCAACAAAAGGACATGCGGCTCGTAGCCCAAGCCGCCGAAGAAACCCTCGTGGCGCTGCCCGGCGCGGCGCTCGTAACGCAGTTGTGGCGATCCGCCCAATCCGCAGGCGAAGGCGCCGAAGGCATTCATGCCCTCGCCAAAGTTCTGGAAAGACTCTCTTCGCGCGATCCCGCCAAGTCCTAGTTCGGTTTTCTCGCAACCCGCATCCTCACACCAAGCTCTTTAATCTTCGCAAGCGAACGCTCTCCATGGATCCCAACCACTCCAACGATGCACCCAGCTTTCAAGGCCTACGCGTGGCGGCGCTCGAAAGCCGACGTCGGGATGAGTTCTCGCGATTGATCGAACGCTTTGGCGGCGTCCCCCACGTCAGCCCCTCGATGCGAGAACTCCCCATCGACAAGAACAAAGATGCAGTCGACTTTGCATACCGCATCATCACCGGGGAAGTCGGTGCCGTCATCTTTTTGACCGGTGTCGGATTCAAGCATTTCCTCACCACGGTCGAGAAGCATGTCGATCGTCAACGATTGCTCGACTCGCTCTCGGACATCGTCACCATCGCACGCGGACCCAAACCGGTTGCCGCCATGCGCGAGGTCGGACTGCAACCAACCTACCGTGCGCCAGAACCCAACACGTGGCGCGAAGTCCTGCAACTGATCGACCAACATGTTCCGATTTCGAACCTCACCGTAGGCTTGCAAGAGTACGGCGTCACGAATCACTCGCTCATCGCCGGTCTCGAAGCTCGCGGTGCCAACGTGGTCAACGTCCGCGTCTACCAATGGGATTACCCTGAGGACACTCAGCCGTTGCGCGACAACATCACCGCCATGTGCCAGGGCGAACGAGATGTGTTGCTGCTGACCAGCGCCCATCAAGCCGTCAACATGATCCGGATGGCCCAGGAAATGGAATGCGAGGCGGCTTTGCGCAAAGCCCTCCAACGCATCGTCGTGGCCTCCATCGGTCCAACGACTTCCGAAATGCTGCAGCACTTGCAACTCCCGGTCGATATCGAATCCAACCCGAATAAAATGGGGCACTTGGTTCAAGCCGCCGCCGATAAATCTCACCGCATCCTCAAAGCCAAACGCTTTTCCAACGCGAGCATCACCATGGACAATACAACTGCGTCCCAGCAACCCCACAGCCCGCCCTCCGGAAATCAACTCGACAAACTCGGAAAAGCCCTCGCCAGCAGTCCGTTCATGCAAGCTTGCTACCGCCAGCCCTCGCAAGTCACGCCGATTTGGTTGATGCGGCAAGCGGGTCGGTACATGGCCGAGTACCGCGCGATCCGCGACAAAGTTTCGTTCTTGGACCTGTGCAAAAATCCAACGCTTTGCGCTGAGGTCATGGTCACCGCAGTGCAAAAGCTCGGAGTCGACGCGGCCATCATCTTCTCGGATCTGTTGCCGATCCTCGAGCCGATGGGGTTCCAGTTGGAGTTCACCGCAGGCGATGGCCCCGTGATTCACAATCCGCTGCGTCAACCCGCCGATATCGATCGGGTCCTTCCGTTGACTCAGATCGATCCTCTCGCATTCGTTCCCGAGACGGTGCGACAAACCCGGGCTGCCCTTCCCGACCATATTCCCGTCATCGGTTTCTCCGGCTCGCCGTTCACTCTGGCTAGTTACATGATCGAAGGAGGCTCGTCGCGAAACTACGTCCATACGAAGAACTTGATGTACAGCGACTCCTCGGCATGGAATACGCTCATGCACAAGCTGGTGGACTCCATCGCCTTGTACCTCAATTCGCAAATCGTGGCGGGCGCGCAAGTCGTCCAGCTATTCGACTCGTGGGCCGGATGCTTGTCGCCGAGCGATTATCGATTGCATATCTTGCCACACATGCATCGGCTGCTCGAATCGATCATCCCCAACGTCCCCGTAATCAATTTTGCGACGGGCAATCCGATGCTCGTCTCCATGTTGCGAGGCGACGCGAGAACCGTGGTGGGACTCGATTGGCGCGTGCCACTGGATGTCGGATGGGACATGGCCGGCATCGATCGCGCCGTTCAAGGCAACCTCGATCCGACGGTCTTGTTCTCCGACATCGCCACCATTCGCGAACATGCGCAATACGTCCTGTCGTTGGCAGCGGAACGCCCTGGACACATCTTCAATCTGGGGCACGGAATCTTGCCAGGCACCCCTGTTGACCACGTCATCGCCTTGGTCGATATGGTGCACGAAATGACCGATCGACGCGGCTAATCCCCGAGGCTCTCGCCGAAGGCAACGCCCCGCGCGCCCCGAACGCTACGCTCCTGCCCATTGCTCATCGCAAAGAGGACCCGATGCCAAAATCGCCCCAGCCCACCGAATTGTCTGCGCTCTTTGAGAAGGTCTTGGAACACGTTCGCGAGACCGCGTTGCTGGAGAGCACCACAGCCGTTCTCGAATGGGACGAACACACAGGATTGCCCGACCAAGCGGCCGAATACCGCTCTCAACAATTGATGCTGCTCAGCGGATTGGTACACCATCGCCGAACCGATCCCAAGCTAGGAGAGTGGCTGCGAGAGCTCGCCGCGGAAATCGAGTCCCATACCATGCGGGCTGGCGATATCGATCCCATGGCGACATGCGTGCGCTGCATGCTGCGCGACTACGATCGCAACATCCGACTGCCGGAATCTCTGGTCAAGCAGATCGCACGGGCCACGAGCCTCGGCCAGCAGATGTGGGTCAAAGCCAAACGCGACTCGGACTTTGCCTCCTTTGCCCCGTTCCTGGAGGAAATCGTTCGACTGCGACGCAAGGAAGCCAAGTTGCTGACCGATGGGGATCGGCCCATCTACGATGCGCTGCTAGATCAATACGAGGAAGGGGCGAAGAGCGAGGAGGTGAGCGTTATCTTTTCTGAGCTTCGCGATGCGCTCGTCCCGTTGATTCAAGCAGGTGCGGATCGGAGGGATTCTCAACCCGCGTTTCAGGACGCCAACTACGACATCGCTGCGCAGCGAGGCTTCTCCCGATGGGTGGCGGAGAAAATCGGTTTCGACTTCCAACGAGGACGACTCGATGAGACCGAACATCCGTTTTGCACCACCCTCGGTCCGCATGACCATCGCATCCTGACCCGTTACCATGCCGATTCCTTTTCGAGTGGTTTGCTGGGTGTGCTGCACGAAGCGGGACACGGGATGTACGAACAAGGCTTGCCGGTGGAATGGTATGGCACTCCGATGGCAACGGCTGCATCTCTCGGGGTACACGAATCGCAATCGCGACTGTGGGAAAACCTAGTCGGTCTCTCGCACTCCTTTTGGGAATGGTGTTGGCCAATCGCTGAGGAGCGTTTCCCGCAGCTTCGTACGGTGTCGTTGGAGCGGGCGGTTCGGGATCTGAACCGCGTCCGCCGTTCGTTGATTCGGATCGAGGCCGACGAAGTTACCTACAACCTGCACATTCTGATTCGCTTCGAGCTCGAAATCGAATTGATGAACGATCGCTTGGCGATTTCCGACCTTCCGCAGGCGTGGAATGACAAGTACGAGGCCTACTTGGGGATACGGCCTGCCAACGATGCGGAAGGAGTGCTTCAGGACGTTCATTGGCCGGCGGGGCTGATCGGTTACTTCCCGACCTACACGCTCGGAAACATTTATGCGTCGCAGCTGTTCGAGGCCGCCGATCGCGAGTTGGATGGAGTGCACGCCAAGATTGCTCGAGGCGAATTTTCGCCGTTGTTGGAATGGCTGCGTAGCCGCATTCATCGGTTCGGACGATCCGTTCCTCCGATGGCGTTGATCGAACGGGCCACAGGATCGCGCGTTACCTCGGCCCCTTTGATTCGCCATCTGACACGCAAAGTGGCGTCCTCGTAGAAGCTCGCAGCCCACTTGCCGTTTGCGAGAGTCTTGCCATGGTCCCGAATCCCAAGGCCTTCTTGCTTGACTCAGGCTTTACTTTACCGTAAAGTAAAGCTGACTGTTGCAAAGGAGCCTTGCATGTCTGAGCCTGCGAACTCACGAAACCCCAACACGACTCAGCAAAAGATCTTGGACGCCGCGTTGTCGGTTTTCCTCGAGGTGGGATTCGATCGCGCGAATCTCGACACGATCGCGGCGCAAGCTGGCGTGACCAAACCGACGGTGTACAGCCATTTCGGCTCCAAGTTGGGCCTGCTCGAAGCGGTGGCTAGGCATCAATCGGAGCTGGCGATCGCCCAGCACTCCCCCAACCTGCAATCCACGGGAAACGTTCGGCAGGACTTGGTCCAGTTCAGCCGCATGTTTTTGTCGAACATCATGCATCCTGCCTCGATCCGCATGCATCGCTTTGCACTCGTCGAGTCGATCGCCCATCCCGAGTTGGCGGTTCCTTTGCTCAACGCTGGACCTCAACGCATCCTGGATGTCTTGCAGCAGTATCTGGCGATGGAGACGCGGAATGGCAGGCTCCGCTGCAAGGATACGCAGACCGCTTCGCAGCACTTGATGGGACTGTTGGCAGGCATGGATTTTTTGCATGTCATCATCACGCAATCCCCTCCCAGCGACCTGCAGATCAAGAAACGCGCTGCGTCTGCCGTGCAAGTATTCCTCGATCACTACGGCGTAACGGAGAACCAACATGAATCGTAGCCGGCTTTCCACCCTCCTTGGAATCCTCGTGTTTGCATGGATTGCTTTGGGAAGCACGATCGTTTGGTCGCGCAAGCCCAAGGCTCCGATGGTCTCGCCGCCTACCGATGCTTTGCGTTCTAAGTCGATCAGCGCCCTGGGAACCATCGCACCGCGAGGCAAGATACGGCACGTGGCTGCGCCCTCCAGTTTCTCACGCGTCGGAGACTTGTTCGCCAACGAAGGAGATTCCGTTACCCAAGGTCAGGTTCTCGCCTATTCAGACGATCGCAAACTGCGTCTATCCGAACTCGAACAAGCAACTGCGCAAGTCGAGATCGCACAGTCAAAGCTGGATCGGTTTCTCGCTGGCCCGGATCCCCATGAAGTCGAAGCCTTGATTGCTGCCCTAACAGCAGCGGTCGAATCGAGAGATCAGAGAAAGCGCGAGTTCGATCGCGCCAGCATCCTCGCGCAGTCGCGTTCGATCTCGGAGGAAGAACTCGAAGGTACTAGGCTTCGATGGAATCTCGCCAATTGGGCGGTCAGCGAGCTACAATCCAAACGGCAACTGCTTCAGTCGGTGCGGGAGGAAGATGCCAGGGTGCTCCGCGCGGAACTTCAGGCTGCCATTGGTCGCAAAGCTACCGCCATCGAAAATGCAGCGCTCTCAGAAATCACCTCGCCGATCGAGGGAGTGGTGCTGCGGATTCACGTCCGAGAGGGGGAACGCCCGACGGACGCGGGGATCTTGGATTTAGGCGACACTCGGCGCATGCAAGTGATCGCTGAAGTGTATGAGGCGGACGCCTTGCACCTGCATCCGGGCGCGGAGGCCCAAATCACGCTCAAGAGTCACCCGCAACAACTGCGAGGGATCGTATCGCATGTCCGCCCAGTGGTCGGGCGAAAATCCGTCCTCGATAACGATCCAATATCCGATTCCGATGCCAGGGTCGTCGAGACGACGATCGATCTGGAACACGACGATGCGTTTAGGGTGCATTCGCTTTCGAATGCGGCCGTCACCGTAGTCATTCGCGTGGACGAGCCTTGATGATCTCACGCAACTCATTTGTAGCGATCGGTTGGGCCCAGCTCAGCCATGGCAGGACGCGGCTAGCCGTCGCTTTGTGCGGAGTGAGCGTCATTGTAGCCATGATCTTGACCGTATTGAGCCTCAAGGATGCGGTTATCGATAGCACGTTGCAGATCCCAAAAAGCCTCAATGGAGACGTTTTTGTACTGAGTGCACGCACGCAAACGATCCTTCGTCCCGCTCCATTTCCGCGGCGGTTCATGGACCGATTGCATGGCATTCACGGAGTTTCTTCGGTCTCGTCGGTGGCGATCGAGAACGCGCGTTGGATCAATCCGGAAACTCGCCAAGAACATCCAATACGCGTTTTTGGATTGGACCTGGAGTCGGACGTCATTGCGTTGCCTGGAATCGATCCCTATGACCCCGCATTGAGACTGCGTGATACGCTCCTTTTCGATGCATCCTCGCGTCCGAAGTTCGGCGAAGTCGTCAAGCGATTCGAGAATCGCGAGGGTTTTTCGACTGAGGTCAATGGCCGGCGAATCGAGGTCTGCGGTTTGACGCGAGCAGGAGTCTCGATTGCTTCCGATGGAAACGTCTTCACCACCCATGCTAACTTTCAAAGGCTCTTTCCTTCGCTCGGCAAAGCCAAATGCCATATCGGTGTGCTTCGACTCTCGTCGAACGGAGATGTCGATGCAACCGTCCATGAAGTGCGCAGGATGCTTGGCCACGAAGCGAAGGTGATGTCGCGTGAGCAGATGCTGCTGGAAGAAAAGGCATTTATGCAGCTCAACGATCCCGTCGACGACATTATGGGGATGATTGCTGGGGTCGCCTTCCTGGTCGGGATGATCATCGTTTACCAAATCCTCTACACCGATGTCGTGAACCACTTGCCACAGTTCGCAACGCTTAAAGCGATGGGCTTTCCAGGATCATTCCTTTTGGGCATCATCCTGGCCGAGGGAATCATCCTATCCCTCCTTGGGTTCTGGCCAGGTCTGCTGATGGCATGCGGACTCGCATGGTTATCGGAACAAGCCACGTTGCTTCCGGTCAACCTGACCTGGCAAAACACGGCAGGTGTGCTGGCCGCATCCATTGCAATGTGCGTTTTGGCAGCAGCCATCGCCGTGCGCAAGATCACCGATGCAGAACCTGCAAACGTCTTTTGATCGGATGGGAGCTTGAGATGCCAGACCCTGTTGTCCGTGTTTCCTCGCTCAACTTTTCCTTTGGAGAAGGGACGCTCCGTCGGCAAGTCCTCCACGAAGTGTCGCTCACCATTGAAGCGGGTGAGATCGTCATCTTGGAAGGCCCCTCCGGATCGGGGAAAACAACCCTGCTGACGCTCTTGAGCGGACTCCGCTCGTTTCAAGATGGCTCGATCCAGCTTTTCGGAAACGAACTTTGCGGAGCGAGTCCGCAGGTTCTGATGCAGATGAGACGCCGTATCGGATACATCTTCCAACATCACAACCTTCTGAATTGCTTGACGGCACGAAGAAACGTGGAAATCATGTTCGAACTGCAAGCGAGCATTTCCTCCGCGGAAGCAAGGGCTAGAACCGAGCAAATGCTTTCGCAAGTCGGACTGCAGGACCAAATGGAATCCTTGCCCGCAACGCTCTCTGGAGGTCAACGGCAGCGGGTAGCCATCGCCCGAGCCTTGGTTACGTCCCCCAGCTTGATCCTTGCGGACGAACCCACGGCTTCCTTGGACAAAACCACCGGACGGCAAGTGGTCGAGCTTCTACAAAAGGTATCACGCGCTAAATCGATCCCGATTCTCATGGTGACCCACGACCACCGCATTCTGGATATCGCGGATCGCACGCTCCGAATGGAAGATGGTAAGCTGATAGAAACCGCGTGTCCCGCACCGCATTGACGGGTTCGACCAAAGGGTTTCACAAGCAATCATCCATCGGAGGCTGTTTTCGAGCAGGACCTTGATGTATCTATCCTCATCGCACGATCGTTGTGAACTCCAGCCGAGTAGCATTTCCTTCGGGACGATCGAAGAACCGATTCAACAGACAAAGAGGTTTGCTCTGCGCCGAACTTCGCGCCATGAGCGCTCAGCGTTCACGCTCGTTGAGCTCTTGGTCGTCATCGCGATCATCGGTGTGTTGATCGGATTGCTCCTGCCAGCGGTCCAAGCGGCTCGCGAAGCCGCGCGCCGCATGGATTGCTCCAACCGTCTCAAGCAGATCGGTCTGGCGGTACAAACGTTTCACGATGTGCATGGCGGTTTGCCGCCACAAGCCACCTACACCATCGGCACCACGTTTTCAGGCTACTCCGTCCATGCGAGAATCCTGCCTTACATCGAGCAAACCAATCTGGCTCGCCAAATCGACTTCGATCGAGGGTACGCAGCGCAGCCCGAGATTTGCAGGACGCGCATCCCCCTCTATCGCTGTCCCAGCGACCCTCGAGACGAAACCCGCGTGGATGGCGGCGTCGAGTTTTATCCGACAAACTACGGCTTTTGCATCGGCACTTGGCTCGGACTCGATCTACAAACGGCTAGGGGGGGCGATGGTCCGTTTGGATACAACATGCAGCTTCGCTACTCCGCCATTCAAGATGGTCTCAGCAACACGCTGGCTGCCGCCGATGTGAAGTCATTCAATCCGACGTTGCTCGATGGAGGTCGGCCCGCTGCACCCTTCACGCCGCCTCCTGAGTCCCCCGCAGAAGTCATCGCCTGGGGCGGAAACCTCGATAGGGATTACGGTCACACCCAATGGGCTACTGGGCGAACCGTTCAGAGTGGCTTGACCACAACGTTTCCTCCCAACACGAAAATCCCTCTGCAGGTAGGCAGCATCACGTACGACGTCGACTTCACCTCCGCCCGAGTTTCCCCGACGGCACTGCGGCAAAGTTACCGAGTGGTCACCAGCCGCAGTTATCATGGATCCGGAGCCAATGGATTGTTGCTGGATGGCTCGGTGCATTTCTTTAACAGCGCGACCGAACAACGCGTGTGGCGAGCGTTGGGGACGCGCGAAGGCGCCGAAATCGCTCCGGTTGAATAGTCGTCTCCTTCATGGTGTTACGCTAGCATCCGCACGGTTTCCATCTTGACATCGCAACCCCTTTTTTGCGATTGCACAGGACGCTAGGAATCGCGCATGAATGTCGAGCCCGCGTTTCTTCACCATGGAAGGTCCGAATGAAACCTGCAACATCGTCCAACTCAGATCTTGTATTGCAGGTTCACGGGACCTTCGCCTCACGCACCGAAGATGCGGGCGAGAATTGGTGGCAGATCGGAAGTGACTCCTACGAAGGCATCCGCCAACGCTTGCCCGAAGGGGTCGCGATGACGGGCCCGAGCGAAGTCTTTCACTGGTCTGGTGAGAATAGTGAACGGGCACGCATCAAGGCGGCCTTTGACTTGTTGAGCCGTCTCAAGGAACTGGAAAAGAGCGGCCGGCATTACCATTTGATAGGTCACAGCCACGGTGGCTCCGTGATCTGGCATACCCTCCGCATGGCGACTTTGAATCGGTTGGAACTGCCCCATCTGCGAAGCTGGACCACGGTCGGAACTCCCTATTTGCGCCATACCCTACGTCGAACGACGTGGTTTTCCAACTTGCTGCGCCTCGGACTGGGGTTGGCATTGATCAAACCGGCGACGGTTACCGCGATGCGGTTTTTCGACTTGGTGTTTCGTCCTTCCCACGCGCTTTGGTTGGGGCACGGTGGCGCCATCCCGGAGCGGTTCTCCTTCTACGAAACCCCTGTCCTTCGGTTGCTCGAAGTGATGCGCATTCCCGTGGAACGAACGGCGACTGGAGTCAAAATCGGTTCGTATGACCACTCGGCCGGTCATTCGCATCTGGAGTTCTTGCTCTTCGATCCGATCGGTTGGCTGATCATTACGCTGGCAGTCGTTGTCATCCTGGTCTATCTGAATCTCGCCGCCTTTTTCTTGCGACCCGTCATCGAGTCCTGGCAAGTCTGGGCTGAATCACGGCTGGAACGGCACGCCAAGCATCAATTCGCAAGTCGTTGGTTGGGGATTTGGTCGCCCGACGATGAAGCCATCAACGGGCTGCGCGCCACGTTGAATCTCTCGGTCGAGTTTGTTTCCAAGATGACGCCGCAGGACCGTGTGCTGTTTTCCGATTATGCAACCATCGCCATGCAACCCTATTACTGGGTCATGACTCCCGTCTTCAATCGTTTCTTGCGGCCCTTCCTGGACCGCATGGTTCGCTCGATGGTGATCAAGTCTGCGCAAGGCAACAATCGGCCTGGAACCGAAGTGGTCGAAGTCAGCGTTGCTCCGTGGCATGTCGAACCTTCTTCGCAACCGCTTCCACTTCCTGGTTGGTTCAATCAACGCTTGGTCCAACGCGCCAATGACATTGCCAAAGAAGTGATTCCAAAACTTCGCAGTTTGCTGGCAGCTCCGTCGTTCACGACCGGCCTGCAGTCGTTTGGTAAATCCAGCAACGGCGGGGAGATGGTCCATACGTCCTACTTTGACCATGCCGAAGTCCTCGATCTGCTCGCCATGCACATTGCCGGTGCCTGCGAACGCTCTCCATGGCATGTTCACAGCGCCTCCGGCCAGCGCGAGGAACTCGCGCAGTGGCTGTGCGATGCGAAACTTCGAGTCGGCAATCAATGGTTCGCTTGGCAGTACGAAAAGTCCTCGCACTCCGTCGCCGCAGGCGAAGAGCAGAACATTCCCAGGCAGCCCATTCGCCCCCGGCGCCGCGAGAATCGCACGCGCGCCGCGTAGTCAAAACCCAATCGCGAATCCGCGATGTTCACGATGCGCCGCGTCAGCCTTTCTGGGCGGCGCGATACCTGCGGATCAACGCATTGGTCGAGGCATCGTGATGCAGTTCCGGTTCCCCTCCCGATTCCAATTCGGGCAGGATCTTTTGAGCCAGCACTTTTCCGAGTTCCACTCCCCACTGGTCGAAGGGGTTGACGCTCCAGATCGCGCCTTGGGTGAAGACGATGTGTTCGTACAACGCTACGAGCGCTCCGAGGGCAAACGGAGTCAATCGATCGGCGAGGAGTGTGTTCGACGGTCGATTGCCGTCGAATACGCGGTGGGGCACTAGCCAATCCGGAGTGCCTTCCGAACGCACTTGCTCGGCCGTTTTGCCCATGGCCAATGCTTCCGACTGGGCAAAGACGTTGGCGATCAGCATGTCGTGATGCCGCCCGAGCGGGGTCAATGCGTGGCTAAAGGCGATGAAATCGCAAGGTATCAGGCGTGTTCCTTGGTGAATCAATTGGTAGAACGAATGCTGCCCGTTGGTGCCAGGCTCGCCCCAATAGATCGGTCCGGTATCGCATGTGACGCGGCTTCCTTCGAGGGTGACGCTCTTGCCATTGCTCTCCATCGTCAACTGCTGCAAGTAGGCCGGGAATCGCTTGAGGTAGTTCTCATAGGGCAAGATCGCGATGGTGTGGGCATCGAAGAAACCGCTGTACCAGACCGACAGCAGTCCCATGATCACGGGCATGTTCGCTTCCCAGGGAGCGCTTCGGTAGTGTTCGTCCATCGCGTGGAATCCTGCGAGCATGTCACAGAATCCTTCGGGACCTACTGCTAACATCGTCGACAACCCGATGGCCGAATCCATCGAATAACGGCCACCGACCCAATCCCAGAACCCAAACATGTTTTGGGTATCGATTCCGAATGCCGAGACTTTGGCGGCGTTTGTCGAGACGGCGACGAAGTGTTTTGCAACGGCCGCGGTGTCTCCCCCGAGTCCAGCGAGCAACCACGTTCTGGCGCTTTCGGCGTTGGTCATCGTTTCCATCGTCGTGAAGGTTTTCGACGACACCACGAACAACGTCTCGGCGGGATCCAAATCGCGGGTCGCTTCGAGCAAGTCGATTCCATCCACGTTGGAAACAAATCGGAACGTCAGCGATCGATCGGAGTAGTGACGCAAGGCTTCATAGGCCATCACCGGCCCGAGGTCCGACCCTCCGATGCCGATGTTCACCACGTTGCGAATCTTCTTGCCGGTGTGACCCAGCCAAGCTCCCGAGCGTATCCGGTTGCAGAAGTCCGCCATCTTATCGAGCACTTCATGAACGTCCGGGACGACGTTGCGGCCGTCGACCAAGACCGTTGCGTTGCGCGGGGCTCGCAGCGCAACGTGCAACACGGCTCGATCTTCGGTGATGTTGATCTTGTCCCCGCGAACCATAGCCTCGATCCGCTCGCGAAGTCCGGACTCCTCAGCCAATCGAAGCAACGCGGTGAGCGTCTCATCGGTGATTCGATTCTTGGAGTAATCGAGGAACCAACCTGCTGCCTCCACCGTGTAGCGTTCTGCGCGCTTTGGATCCGTCGAAAACCATTCCTTGAGCGTCTTCGAACGCATCGAATCGGCATGCACTTGCAGTTGTTTCCAAGCCTCGCGATCAGCCGTAGGGGCCCAAGATTTCATGGTCGTACTCACCGTTCAAACAGAGGAAGAAAATCTCAACACGATGAAACATCGAACTTCATGAGAAGTCCGTCTGGCATCCCTTACCTCGACAAGCGAACGGGGCCACGCGTGGCGGTTGCTTGACGCGGTCACATTATCACCGATTCCAAGCGGCCATGGGAGGTGACTGCCAAACGAAAGCGATCGCCGGTAGAAACGCGCTGGTGCGAAGACCCGTCGGCTAAAACGACGATGCCAATTGCGTCCGAAACATCCAGCCCGATTGCCCTGCTGCGAAACCGGTTCGGCTTTGATCGGCCGGCGAGCTATCGAGCCATGCCGTATCAAACGTGAATCGCAGTCCGGTCTTTCCTCGCATCGGAAAGACGTTGAATCCGGTTCCGATTTCGGTTCCCGAGCCATAGGCACCGGTCACAAATGAATTCCGCGAATAGAACTCCAGCTTTTGTGGCACGACGAAGTATCCAAACTGGGCAACACCTCCGTAGGTTTGCAGCGTGTTGATCGGGATGGGACCATTGCCACGCAGGGATGTCAGTTCTTGCCTGTAAATCTCGGTGGAACACCCCCACCCGCGGTACTTCCAACCCACATCGAAGGCGATGAGCGCCAAGTGGAAGGATTGCAGGGTGACGTCTGGCGCCAACGCTCCTGTCTCGGTGATCAAGGTTCCGTCGGACAGTCGCACTGCCGAGTTCTCAGGAAAGTTGCTGAATTGACTCCCCTCTTCGATGGCGTACGTCAGGCTGCTGCCGATACGAACGACCGGGGTCGAGTGATTTTCGATGTCCGAGTACGCGGAACCGTACTTTCCAAGGGGTTCCCACCAAAGCGATCCCGAACCACACCCGCGATTGTTGAGATCCGACGTGCTGAGGTTGAGGGTGTTGAATCCATTGGACAACATCGCGATGTAATTCCATCCCTCGCGCGGTTGCCCTGTGACCCAAATCCCTTGACTCAAACTGGGGCGAAAGAACGTTGTGGCCATCGAACGATCCGCTCCTTGCTGGGTGTCAAAGGAGCTGTTCAACCATTCACGCGTGCCGGGGACTTTGGTTTGACCGACGTGCGCTTGCAAGGCTTCGTTGAATCGATAGCTCAAGGAATAGGCGCGAAAGCCCAACGGGTTGCTATTGACGGTGTTGTAGTCGATGCTGAGCAGATACGATACATCCGGCGCGAATGCGTTGCCGGAGAAGATCAACCGACCCCGTGGGATCGCAAGTTGGTTTACGTCGGCGATCGGGCGCACCGTCCCCGCGCTATCGGTCCAAAACTCCTCATCGCGCGAGAAACTGGTATACCGAAAGGTATTCTGCAAATTGATCTTCATCGAGTACGGGGAAGCTGCCAAATGCTTCGGCCGTATCTCGAAGCCCTTATTGTAGCGAGTGAGGTACTCCTTCATCGGATCCCTTGACGCGCCGCTGTTCGGTTCATTGGCATCTAAGCCGTGTCCCGACCAACGCATGGCATCATTGGAAATCGGTGTCAATGCCGTCGCCTCGGGCTGCGAGGCCAAGGCTTGCGTAGCCTGGGCCTCGGCGACGGCTTCCGACTGCTCTCGCAACTCGCGGACTTCTTTGGAGAGCCTCTCGTTCTCTTGAATGACGGCTTGAAGCGTTTCTTCGATGCGGGAGTAATCCGCGTTACCAATCGAGACCGGCTGGACGCGGCCCGGCACATCCTGGCCCATGGAGGTTGCTGATCCGAGCAATCCCCCGATCGTCGCCACCGCACCGGTCCAAATGCAAATCGCAGAAAGGCCAGCCCGTTGAACTTTCAATGCCAGACTCTCCAATGCCCTGCACCAAGCTTTCGCGCAATCCATCGCTGCGATCTTTGCATTGACCATCCGGCTCCAAGCCTCCACGGCAGCCCCCGCTCTTGCGATCGCCCTCGACCAGCAGCCAAACATCCGAGAATGAAGGCATTCCCCGCCATCGGCGCAGCGGAGCACCCGCTTTGGCTGATATCGGACAGATATGACGATTGCATCCATGGAATCGACCCGAATCGCAACTTTCTTTCAAATGGATTGATTTGGCTAAAGTCTCCTACCGTTGGATGCGTTGCGCGACCGCTTCGGTTCTGATACGATTCTCAGCGGTCCTCTAGGGACTGTTCGCGCTGCAATCGTTACAAACAACGCGAATGTAGCCCCTCCATCGCGTTTTTCGAGTTTCCCCAGCCATCGATAACCTCATGAAGATCCGATCCATCCGCGTTTACCAAGTCGATTTGCCGCTATACGAAGTCACCTACAAATGGAGCGGGGGCAAGTCGGTCACGGTGTTTGACTCCACCGTCGTCGCCATCGAAACCGACCGTGGTTTGGTTGGTTGGGGAGAGTCATGCCCACTCGGGCCCGCCTACTTGCCATCGTATGCGGCAGGGGTCCGTGCCGGGTTGGCGGAGCTGGCTCCGCAACTGATCGGGCAAAATCCCCTCGAGATTGAAAAGCTCAACGGGCTGATGGATCGTTCCCTCAAAGGGCACCCCTATGTGAAGTCTCCCATCGACGTGGCGTGCTGGGACCTTTTGGGCCAGCATTGCGGGCTGCCGGTTTGCGAGTTGTTGGGTGGTCGATACGGCGAGGACTTTGTGCTTTATCGCGCCATCTCACAAGAATCCCCGGAAGCGATGGCTTCCAAAGTCGCTGGCTACCGGGCAGAAGGCTACCGCCGATTCCAACTCAAAGTAGGCGGTGACCCGGATGTCGATATCGAACGCATCCGCGCCGTTCGCGCCGCCCTGCAGCCCACCGATCGGTTGGTCGCCGATGCCAACACGGGCTGGACGCAGCACGAAGCCGTGCGCGTCTGTCGCGCGGTGCGCGATTTGGATGTCTACATCGAACAGCCTTGCGCAACATACGAAGAATGCCTAGCCGTTCGCCGGCTGATCGATCATCCGTTTGTGTTGGACGAAAACATCGATCGACTGGACATGCTACTGCGAGGCCGCGCGGATCTGGCGATGGATGTCGTGAATCTCAAGATCAGCAAGCTGGGTGGATTGTCGCGTATTCGCCAAGCCCGCGATCTGTGCGTCGCGATGGGGATCGCCATGACGTTGGAAGACACTTGGGGCGGCGACATCGTCACGGCCGCCATCGCGCACTTGGCGCACAGCACTCCCACGGAATTGCTCTTCACTAGCACCGACTTCAACAGCTACGTGACCAAGAGCATCGCCCATGGAGCCCCGCAGCGTCAGGGTGGTCGATTGTCCGCCCCCACGGCACCCGGCTTAGGCGTCCAAGGCAACCTCGAAGCGCTCGGCAAACCGGTCGCGGAGTATTCCTAAGCGACAACGGACTCGCCGGTCGCGTCACTCGTAGCCTTCCCACATCCACACCAGCGTGTCGGCCAGCGTGTGTTCAAAGACTTGTTTGTCGCAATGCTTGGTGCCCAAGCTGTAAACGAAACGGTAATCGTAGCCTTTGGCCTTCAGTACCGCCGCCGTGCGCTGGTTGGCCATCACCCAGTTGTGGTAGGTCTCCTCGGCATCGTTGAAACGCAAGTCTTTGTCCGAGACGTGCGTGAAGATGCGCAGCGGCTTCTTCTCAGTGTTGCCGATGAGATTCATGCTGGAGTGATACTCCCATGCTCCCAACGGATACTGGGCCTCTTCTGGCGCATCGTCGTCTTGCTGATCGACAAACGTGCCGGAATAGGTGATCAGGCGCCGGAACAGATCCGGTCGAAACCATCCCATGCTGAGGGCTGCCGCTCCACCGGAACTGCATCCCATCGCACCACGTCCCCACGGATCGTCGGTGAAGGCTAGTTTGGGATAGGCGCTTCGAATGTCAGGGTGCTTCAACACTGCTGGCAGAACTTCTTCGTGAACAAAGCGAGCTTCACGATCCGACATCGTGTCGTACTCGAGACCGCGTTGGCTCCCTTTTCCATCGTTTCCACCATTCTCGATGCTGATGGCGATGAAGGGAGGCAGTCGGCGCTCGGGATCTTTGGAAACGGTCAGATTGTCGAGCGCGTTGCGGACCAAGTTCAGATTGCTCGGTCCATCGTGCATCACCAGGATCGGAGCCGCGGTTCCGTCGCGATACGCAGCCGGAATGTACACGAAGATCTTGCGTTCTTTGCGCACATCTTTCTTGGGGTCGAGCGTGGCATCGGTACCAGGAAAGATCTTGCTCTCGGCCAACGGCATCTTGAACTCGAACGACTTGCCCTTGGGATTGCCCAGATCGGTCAAATCGCGATCGATGCGATACTCTGGGCCGACGACGAAATCGCCGTTGCCTTCAGGTCGCTGTCCAATGTCCTGCATGGCCAGCGACGTTTCGCTGAACCACGCGGAGGACAGGCACCCCAGGGAGAGGATTATTGGGCACCAAGAGCTGCACAGTTGGTGGATGCGATTCGTGGACATAGAACACGACGTTCCTTATGCGAGTGATTGGACGGGGATTCGTCTATTGTAGCCACACCGACTATCCAAGACTTGGATGCAACCCGCGATTGAAGTCCATGTTGCCTAGGATTGTTTTGGCCTCACACCTGCTGGTGACGTGGATGAGCTGCCGGCTAGCGTCGCTTCACCGCCCGCGCGTACTGGACTGGCAGTACAGCATCACTTCGCGGATCCTCCAGCGCGAGCGCAGCATGATACGGCCAATAGGGATCTCGCAGCAGTTCTCGCGCGAGCAAGATCAAATCCGCTTCCCCTCGCTCAAGAATCTCTTCGGCTTGCTTCGGTTCCGTGATCATCCAACCCACTGCGATCGGAATCTTGGTGGAACTGCGAAGCTTGGCTGCGATGGGGGCCATGAATCCAGGGGCCCATGGAATGACCGAAATGTCGGGCGTAACGAAGCCGTGGCTAACGTCGAGCAGATCCAATCCCTCGGCCTGAAGCAACTGCACCAGTTCGATGGACTCTTCCACGGTGACTCCTTCCGGTTGCCAGTCGGTAACCGAAAGCCGAACGGTCAGCGGCAGTCGCTCTGGCCACACCTTGCGCACAGCGGAAAAAGTCTCTCGAAGAAATCGCGTCCTGTTTTCGAACGAACCACCATAAGCATCCGTTCGATGATTCGAGAGAGGTGAATAGAATTCGTGCGCCAAGTATCCGTGCGCGAAGTGAAGTTCCAACCATTCGAAACCGGCTGCAAGCGAGCGCTCGGCAGCGACCACAAAATCGCGCTGCACACGCGCGATGTCCTCGGTCGTCATGGCAGTCGGGACTTTGGATAAAGCTCCTCCAAACGCCATCGCAGACGGCGCGATGGTTTGCCATCCACCCTGTTCGACTTCGAGATGGGCATCTCCTTCCCAAGGGCGGCTGGCACTGCCTTTCCTGCCTGCGTGGGCAAGTTGGATAC
Organism: Pirellula sp.; assembly: GCA_046318495.1. Lineage (GTDB taxonomy): Bacteria > Planctomycetota > Planctomycetia > Pirellulales > Pirellulaceae > JBKCUI01. The sequence continues at coordinate 26,671 of JBKCUI010000169.1, forward strand.
CGGGCACGGCTCCGTGTTCCTTAAGGAAATGATTGATCCTCGCCCAGGCGTCTGCGTGATCTTCGTGATAAATGCCGCTGCACGCCGGGCTGATGCGCCCCTCTGGAGACACTGCGGTCGCTTCCGCAATCACCAACCCAGCCCCGCCAACCGCGCGCGACCCTAGGTGAACTAGGTGCCAGTCGGTGGCATAACCATCCTCACAAGAGTACTGGCACATCGGAGATACACCGATGCGATTCCGCAACGTGACGGACTTCAACGTGTAGGGATCCAAAAGTAACGCCACGAGAACGCCTGGGTTCGAGAAACGAAAATGGGATATTCGATGCCGAGCCAGAGAATAAAGCCCGTTGGCGATTTCCTCAACCACTTCCGTTGTCGGATTCCACAAGCATAACGGTACGGAAAAGCACCGCTGAGCCCCGCGTGGCGCCATGACTCCACGTATGATCCGCGGAAGACTAGAATGGATCCAAGGCCAAGATGCAGCCATTGCAGCAAGGAAGCGAGGCGATTGCTCGGTGCCAACCTTCCTCGGGTTGGCGGGATTCCAAAACGGCTGTTTGAGATGCAATCATCCCGAAGGGAGAGCAAACTGCAGTGCAACGCAAGCGAAAGCATTTCGTCTCGGACTTGCATATGTTCGCTCGACGCAGCTCGGCGGCGATGATGCAGCGAGCCATCGAATCCGCCGTTCTCAATTCCGATGTCTTCATCCTCGGCGGAGATATCTTCGACTTTCGCTGGAGCCGGTACTCCAGTCACGAGGAAACCGCCGAACAAGGCCTGAGATGGCTTCAAGACCTGCTGTCCCTGAATCCCCACTGCGACATTCATTACATCCTGGGGAACCATGACGCCAATCCGGAGATGACCCACCGATTGCTAAGCCTCGCACAGCGAAAAGGGAGCTTTCAAGTCCACCCGCATCTGCTGCGTCTCGAGGATTCCGTCTTTTTGCATGGCGACATCATCGACGCCAATCTTCCATTGAATGATCGGTTCCATGCGGCGCTCGATCAGCTTCGCCATCGCGGCGAACAACGCCGCCGGCCACCTTGGATCCAACACGCGATGTACGACGCAGTGGTCAAGACTCGCATCCACCGCTTGGTAGCGCATGCTGCCAATGCAAATCCTCGCGTCCTCGATCGGGTGGCACGCTATCTTGCCTGGGCAGGCTGCGATCAAGACGCAGGCGTGCAGCATGTCTACTTTGGACACACCCACCGCCCGTTGCATCGCGTTCCCTTTGCTGGGCTCCAATTCTCCAATCCCGGAGCATCGATCTACGGCATGGATTGCAGGATCTTGGCGATCGGCGACGACGGCGAGAGCATCTCTCATCCTCCGAACGGAAACGCATCGTGATCGAACCCAGATGGATGATCGTCGCGGGGATGATCGCTCACTTTGTGATCCAAGTCGGTCTGTGCATTCGAGTGATCCTGCGTCCGCATCGCGATCCCTCTTCTCGCATCGCATGGATCACCGTCATCATCGCCCTGCCCATCGTTGGCATCGTCGGTTACCTGTTTCTGGGTGGCATCAGCATCGGCAGCGCCCGCATCGCTCGCATGCACTCCGCGGTCGAACGGCTGCCCAGATTCCTCCGGATTCCAGGTGCCGACGTCAAGGAACTGCAACCTCCGGTGGGTTCCCCGTACGAGCTGTTGTTTCGCATGGGGCAATCGATCAATGGCTTTGATCCGATCGGAGGCAATCGAGGTCGATTGCTCCCCAACAGCAATGCCACCATCGATGCCATGGTCAGCGATATCGATGCAGCGACCGAGAGCGTGCACTTGATCTTCTACATTTGGCTTTTGGACAACAACGGCCAAAAGATGATCGATGCAGTATGTCGAGCCGCTCGGCGCGGTGTGGCCTGCCGCGTCATGGCCGATGGCCTGGGTTCGCGAAAACTCATCCAATCCTGGGCGTGGCAAGCGATGCAAGCGGCGGGCGCAAAGACTGCAATCGCGTTGCCGATCGGTTCGACACCCTTGGCGCCCTTATTCACCCGCGTGGATTTGCGCAACCATCGGAAAATCGTGGTGATCGACAACCATATCACCTATTGTGGCAGCCAGAACTGCGCGGATCCAGAGTTTCGTGTCAAGGAAAAATTCGCCCCTTGGGTCGATGCCGTGGTGCGTTTCGAAGGACCGGTCGCGCGCCAGAATCAACTGCTCTTCGCCGCCGATTGGATGGCCCACGTCGACGAAGACATTACCGAGTTGCTGCACCGACCGCTTGTTTCCGTGTCTGCCGGGTTTATCGCACAAGCCATCGGGACGGGGCCCACCGTGCGCTACTCGGCGATGCCCGAGATGTTCGAATCGATGATGTACAGCGCGCGACACGAACTGCTGATCACCACTCCCTATTACGTGCCGGACGAACCGATGCAAGCAGCGTTGTGCGCAAGCGGTCGACGAGGCATTTCAACCACCCTCATCGTGCCGGCAAAGAACGACTCCTGGATCGTCGCTGCCGCCAGCCACAGCTACTATCTGGATTTGCTCGAAGCCGGCGTGCGCATCTTCGAATACGAAGGAGGATTGCTGCACACCAAATCCCTGACGGTCGATGGCGAGGTCACGTTGATCGGCTCCGCCAACCTCGATCGTCGTAGCTTTGAACTCAACTACGAAAACAACATCCTTTTTCACGATAGCCAACTGACCAACCAAATCCGCGAACGCCAACTTTCCTATCGTTGGCAATCGCACGAAGTCACCCTGGCGGACGTCAAGCGCTGGGGGATCGCGCGACGCATCCTTAACAACACCGTGGCCATGCTCGGACCGGTCCTTTGAACCTCACCAATGCATCACCGCACCGCCATCGACATTGATGGTTTGCCCGGTGACTTGAGCCGCCCTTTGGGAACTCAAAAACACGATCATGTCGGCGATATCCTCCACCGATTGCCATCGTCCCAGTGGCGTCATGCTTTTGATCTTCGCCTCCGCCCAAGCGTCGTAAGTCGCCGTGTTCTTCACGGGATCGCTGGCTTGCCAAGCGCGCCAGACGTCGCGATTCAGAGCGGTCTGCACCATCCCTGGGCAGACCGTGTTCACGCGAATCCCGTGGATGGCCAAGTCTTTCGCCAGACATTGCGCAAAGTTGATGTTGGCGGCTTTGCTGGCGCTGTAGGGAGGATCGGTCTGCGAGCCGATTTGGCCTGCGATTGAAGCCACAAAGACCATGCTCTGCCCCGAAGTAGCGATCAACTGCGGTGCCAACCCATGCGCAACATGCACCATCCCGAGGATGTTGACTTCCAACACGCGATGCCAATCTTGAGGCGCCATCCGGTGAAACGGAAATCCATACTTGGACGAACCGACCGCCGCAGCGTGAACCACATGCTGGACGGAGATGCCCTCCCTTTGCAATTCCTCCACTGCGGCCTGAACGGACGCCTCCAACGCCACGTCCACCATCATCCCTCGGGCTGGAACGCCATGCTCGCGTTCGATCTGGGTTGCGATCTCGAGGACGCGCTCGGAAACGTCCCACGCCACAACGCCAACACGTTCTTGGGCAAACAGCTTCGCGGTCGCCAATCCGATACCGCTAGCTGCACCCGTAACGACGACAGTGTTGCCACCTATTCCTAGATCCAAAGCTTGCCTCGCTGACAATCTGCCCTAGTGCGCAATGAAGCCGCCATCCATCGAAAGGATGGCACCGGTGAAGAAGCTCGCATGGTCGCTGGCGAGATAGGTGAAGAAGCACGCGACTTCCTCCGGGCTAGCGATCCGCCCGATCGGGTGGTTGTTTCGAAGCATCGCTAAGAAGCCTTCGGGGTCTCCGGAGGCGTTCGCGGACCACTGCACGATGGGCGTGTCCACCGTCCCGAGTGCGATTGCGTTGACCCGGATTCCATAACTGGCGTACTCGATCGCCATCTGCCGCGTCATCTGATGCAGAGCACCCTTGGACGGACCGTAGGCCCCTTGCTTGGGAATGCCGACATGCCCAGAGATCGAACCGGAGTTAAGGATCACGCCGCTCCGCTGTTGCATCATCACTGGGATGGCGTGTTTTGCTGCCCAGTACAACGATTTCACGTTGGTATCCATGACGAAGTCCCACTCCTGCTCGTCATGCTCGTGCAACGGCTTGACCACGCTGACGCCGGCGTTGTTGATGAGGATATCGAGACGCCCAGTCCGCTCGAGTGCCAGTTCGATGCAGCGCGCATGCGTCTGCGATTGCGAGACGTCGCCGACCAGCACGGCGATGCGATCCGGTTCTTTGGCGACCAAGTCCGCCAAGCGAGCGGGGACCTTGGGGGTTTTGTCGACGCAAATCAGATACCCGATGTCGGAGTTCATGAACTCCATGGCGGTCGCCAACCCAACTCCAGAACTGGTTCCCGTGATGACCGCGGTCTTGCCGCTCAGCCGAATCTGCATAGTGCCCGACTTTCGTTGATGAACCTACCAGCCCACGCGAAACACGCCGATGGAACTAAGGGCCGACAGGGTCTTGGGCGAGTTGGAGTGCAGGCTCAAATCGCATCGGGCAAGACAATATCGGTGGTTCCCGGTCGCACCCACCGAGGGTACTCACGCGATGGATCGATGCAGCCACCGTCTGCGTACACGCCCCGCCGATCTTGCACTCGCGCCATCTTGCGATAGATCGTATCCAATTCCGAAGGGCTTTGCTCGGATGCCCGCATGCAGGCTTGCACTTTCTTTTCGTCCATGCGGAGGATGCCCTCGCCATCCCGGTACGTCGAGTGCCGCCAGTGATACATCTCGAGGCACTTCAACTCCAACGTGAACGCTTGATTGCGCTTCCAGAAATCGGTGAAGCGGCCGTTGCCCAAGTAGAACACCCAGGAGCCTTCAAAGCCCAGCGCATCGGCAGAGTCCGGATCCGGATTCTTGAACCATACGCGATCCCCCGGAACGTAATAGGTTGGAGGAAGCGGTTCTTGATGGGAACCGTATTCCTTCATAAAGACTTCGTGAAACTCCCCGGAGCGAATCGCTCGGCGCTCGCATTGAAGCTGAAACTTGTGAAAGAGCTCATCGTTGCAGCGCTGAATCTCTTCGGCCAAACCGAGGGCGATCACGTATTCGGTGGCTCGGTAACACGAGAACGAATAGACTTGTCCATCCTCGCCTGGCTGGGTGGCCAAACGAAAGGCTTCGAGAATCGACTTGCCGGGACGGACAACAAACCCTCGCGTTTCATCGTATTCCCAATATCCTTCCGGACGCTCCGCCCCATAGGCATCGAACGACAGGAAGGTCTTGCTCGCAGCCCGCACGATGTTCGCCCGAACTCGGACGGTGGATTCCCATTCTTCCAGGCTGGGAAACTCAAATGGAATCGGACTGGCCAACATGGCGATGACGATCTCCAGCTCCAAACGATCGTCGACCTCGGAGAAGTCGACCGCCAATCGCTCGGCCAATCCGACCGTATCCCAACCCGGTGTCCACCTTCCAAACAACGAGGGCTTGAGTCGAATCTGCCAACCGTCTTCTACATCCGCACGGGGATGAACATCCACCCAGTCCCGGCAGTCCAAGTGGTGGAAACACCGTTGCAACACGGCCACGATTTCTTCGTAGCGGTTCTCTGTTCCATGGCCAAGTGCCACTCCCAAGATGCTGGAAGCGCACGTCGATTCGGATCGATTCATGGTGGGACTCCAAGTCGATCGCGACGTCCGCAATGGCATGCGAGCGTCCATCGATCGCGCTTAGGATGAAGGGGGGGATGGATGGGATGGGGCAGGGGCGTGCCGGGCGGGATGCATCCAAAGCGCGACGCAGGCATGATTCCATGCGACGTGAACCACATAGCGATGGTTTGAGCATGCGACCATCGCGACTGCCATCCGGGCGAGATAGCTTCCTTGAAATGCCCCCTTAGCATACATCAATGGAAGAGAAGATTCCATAAGCGCGCGCTAAGGTCGTTTTTGGTACCTTGCTGGATTTTAATGTGGGGATGGTCGAGCCCCCACTAGGGATGAACACCCCCCTCTCGCTGCGTCGCCCCCATTACGACGTCGCGTACTCAACCGGGAGGGTGAGGCTCCTGCCGAACCCTGACAACGTGAGTCCGGTTAATGATCGCACGAACTAGCAGACGCATCGCGTTTTGAACCGGGAGGGTGAGGCTCCTGCCGAACCTAGAGAACCGCCGCCTAGGTGTTAGGAATGGCGCGAAAACGAACGGATCTCGCCGGCGGCGGTTTAGCTCGGCAGGAGCCTCGCCCTCCCGGTTTCGACCTCGCCCTCCCGGTTTCGGCCTCGCCCCAACGGTTTCGGCCTCGCCGTCCCAAAAACAGAACCTCGCCCTCCCGGGTGCAAGATGGACGGGCATCGGGACCTACGGGATCGAGCAAAAGCGAATTCGACTAATCGCGTTGGCGTTGCCTGGGCAACGTCGCATACGGCAGCTCCGGATGGCGTTCCCGCAAGCGTTGCCACCGCTTTTCCCAATACCCTTCTTGCCGCTCTCCACTCTCCCCATTCCAAATAATCTCATCGGTGGGGAGACCAACGATCCAGTCATTCTCCGAATTGGATTCGTATAGATACACGAACCCTCGCGCATTGTCGTCATAGACGGCGGTAATGCCCAACTCTCGATCCTCGATGCATTGAAACTTCCAAGGCTTCTCGGGTCGCTTCAACGTGAGATCGGTTACAGCAAACATCCAAAATGCAATCCCCGGATGATACGTCACTTTCAAATGCACTTCATCTCCATGCCGCCCCTGTTCGCGAATGGTCAAGCAGTGCCTGCGATTGAATTCTTTCCGAAACAACGGTCGATCAAGCCATACGCTCACCCACGACGCGATCAACATTCCCAACACGACCAAGCATCCAACTGCGCATCCCGGATGCCATCGGATCTCCTCGCGTGCTTTGGTTCGATCGAAATAAATCCAATTCGCACCGTTCATTCCATCGCCCCTCCACAGGCATAGAACCTCGCTATGCCATTGGCTATCCCACAAGAACGGCAGTCAAGATGAGGAACACCAGCCCAATCAACACGATCACTCCAGCTCCGAGCGCGATTTGAAGCTTGAGCTTGGCCTTCAGGAATTTGTCGGGCAAACTACCGAGCGGCGCGTTCGAGGCGAGAAGTTGTGGATACTTCTTCGCCAACCCGTTCCACTGGGCAAAGCGTACCCAATACCAAGGAACCAGCAGAAAAATCGCTCCGAGGGAACAAAGGAACATGAGCAAGATGGCCAACCAGAATTGATCGGCTTCCCGGATGACATTGCGAGCCTTTTTCACATCCTCGGGAGTCATCGCCAAGGCGCTTTCCCACGCAGCAGCCCCCAAGGGAGGTGGAATCGGGACGTTTGAGGGCTGATAAGGATTGAGTTCGGACATGATGCATTCGTTCACCTTAAAGGCGAACACAAAGGGAGACTCGTCGTTTGTTTGGGTTGCCGTCGCCGCTCGCAACAACAGCCGCCGCCAAGACTATAGCAGGTCCATGCCGCCTGCACGCTGCACGCAGAGCGAATGCGACTGGCGATGCGTTCCCAATCACGTATTCGAGTCTTCGAGGGGGCCCTTGGAATCGACGTATGTTGCGGACGCTTTATACCCGCTCGCGAACACCGACAAGCCATTCCCGAAACGACTCGACCGGCCGCGTGTTGAGCACTTGATCCCGAGCCAGCCCCGCGCGCCGCGCGACCGCCACTCCATACTGCATCAAATCGAGGTTGCCGATCGCATGGGCATCGGTGTTGATGACAATCATCACACCGGCAGCGGCTGCTGCGGCGGCGTGCGCATCGTTGAGATCAAGGCGTTCCGGATGGGCGTTGATTTCCAAGCATTTCCCGAACTCCGCGGCCGCTTGATACACCGCCGACAAATCGACATCATAGGCGGCACGCCGCGAGAGGAGCCGTCCAGTCGGGTGCGAGATCGCATGCACATAGGGATGGCGAATCGCTCCCAAGATGCGATCGGTGATCTCGTCTCGCGATTGCTTCTGTCCGAAGTGAATGCTCGCGGTTACCCAGTCGGCTTGCTGCAAGCATGCATCCGAGAGATCCAGTCGACCATCTTCGAGAATGTCGCACTCAATTCCTTTGAAGATGACGAATCCATTGTCGGCCTTGGAATTGATCCGTTCGATCTCTTTCCACTGCGCGATCGCCCGCGCATCATCGAGCCCCCTCGCGACCGCGACACGCTTGGAATGGTCCGTGATCGCGATGTAGCTCAACCCCCAAGCCCGAGCAGCGTCCGCCATCTCCTCGATCGAATTCTCTCCGTCGGTAGCATGCGTATGCATATGCAAATCACCGCGGATGTCTTCACATCGAATCAAGTTTTCGAGGCGCAGGGCGATCTGCGATTCAAACTCGAATCGATTCTCTCGCAACTCCGGAGGAATCCACGGCAGTCCCAACTGCTCATAGATTTCCGACTCTTCGCGACTGGCGACCGCCACGGTCTCGCTATCGGCCGGCATCAATCCGTACTCATTGAGTTTGAAGCCGCGGGCTTTGGCAATCGATCGCACGTGCACGTTGTGCTCTTTGCTGCCGGTGAAGTACTGCAAGGCCGCCCCCCACGATGCTTCGGGGACCACGCGCATATCGATCTGGAACGCATCCGAAACGCGAACGCTCATCTTGGTCTCACCGCGCGCCAAGATGGTTTGAATACCAGGGAACTGGCTGAAGTGATCCATGACCTGTTCGGGATTTGGACTGGTGACCAGAATGTCCAAATCGCCGACCGATTCTTTACGGCGTCGGTAGCTGCCCGCAAACTCCAACCGCTCGACGGCAGGCAGCGTTTCCAGGTGTTTTCTCAAGCGTGCCACCAACGCATCCGCCGCATCGATCCCCAATCGATGCGATGCTTGTTCCACAATCGTTAGATTCTGGAGGATCGACTGCTGCGTTTTCTCGCCAAAGCCCTTCAGGCTCGCGACGGCACCTCGATCGCACGCGGACTTGAGCGTGGCCAGATCGACCACTCCGAGTTCTTGAAACAGTCGCATGGCTTTCTTGGCACCCAATCCCGGCACGCGCATCAGCGATCGCAACGTGGGAGGGACTTTCTCTCGCAAGGCTTCCAGTTGCGGCAATCGTCCGGTCTCGACGATGACTTTGGATTTCTCCGCGAGCGTCGAGCCGATCCCTTCGTACTGCGTCAGATCGCCCCCCTTGGCAATCAGTTCGGCCACCGATTCGGACAGGGTTGCAATGGCAGCAGCCCCCGTGCGGTAGGCGCGGACTCGGAACATGTTCTCGCCGGAGAGCTCGAGCAAGTCAGCCATCTCGTCAAACATCTCGACCAGTTGCGCATTGGAAACCGGGGTGGGATTCGCCATGTTAACGACTCAATGTGGATTCAAAGAGGGAGTGCATTCGATCCAACCAATTTCGGAGACCGTGGTGTTGTACCACGTAATCGCGCGCCAGCCGGGCTCGCGCTAGCCAGTGGTCTTCGCGCTGAAACCGGTCTGCGATCGCGGTGGCCATCGCGCGTGCATCGCCGACGGGAACCAAACTTCCCAACGGATGGGCGCGCAGCAGCTCCCCTGCGCCCGACGCGGTGTCGGTCGCCAAGACCGGGGCCGAGCAAGCCATCGCTTCGAGCATCGCATTGGGCATGCCTTCGTAATGCGAGGGCATCACGAACAGATCGCAACCGCGCATCAGGGCATACGGATTGGCCACTTGTCCATGAAACATCACGTTGCTCTCCAAACCCAACGCAGCCACGTGCGATTGCAACGATGACCGCAATGGACCATCGCCCGCCAAATGCAACTGCGTGTCGGGAAGCCCAGCAGCCGCGGCATCGCGCTGGTAGATGGCAAGGGCATCGATCAGATCGCGATGCCCATTTTCTTGACTCAATCGGCCGACTGCCAGAATCGTTCTGCAATGCGAGTCTGGATCACCGTTGCTCGGGCCGGCCATCGCAGCGCGGGGATCGAGCGAGGCAGGCTGTGCGGCCAAGCGATCGATCCGTTCGAGATCGATCGGGCTGGGGATGACTTGAAACTGCGGCGTCGGGATGCCGTAGTAGCGAGCGGCACTCTGGGCGGTTCCCTCCGATACGGTGACCAGTCCATCGCTTTCTCGATAGGCGCGGGCCAGCGCCCGTCGCTTCCACCACAGCCATCGACGCTCCGTGCGTTCCAAATCGAATTCCGGCGGCGACACGATCGACGAGATCCGAGGCACTTTCGCGCGACGCGAGGCGGGTCCGGTGATCAGCGTCATATGGAACAATCGATCGTAGACCAAGTCGATCTGTTGCTCGCGCAGCGTCGCGACCAAATGTTCGACTTGCCAATTGTGAATGCGCCCAGGCCAATTCCAACGCGGAGCTTGCCGGTCTCTCCAAAAGGACACGATCGGAACATCGGCAGGCACATCCCGTAGCAGCGCACCTTGAGGATAGAGCAGATACAAAATCGGCGTGATCCGAGAACGATCGATCCCTTGCAGCAGGTACAATAGCTGCCGTTCGCTCCCTCCAGCCTCCATCGAGGATGAGCACAGCAAAATTCGGGAGGGAGTTCGAGTCATAGGAAGGGAGAAACATCATGGAAGTGGTGCAACGCGACCATTGTAGTGCATTCGTCACCAAAGACGGTTCGATCATTCGCGAATTGCTCGCGCATCGCAACTCTTCGATCCGGAATCAGAGCTTGGCCGAAGCCATCGTCGGTCCCGGCATTCGGACCGCCGCTCACTTTCATCCCAAGACAGAAGAGATCTACTACATCCTATCGGGCACGGGAACCATGCATTTGCAAGGCGAAGAGAAAACGGTGGGGCCTGGCGATGCGATTGCCATCCCTCCCGGTGCCGTGCATTGGATTGAGAATGGAGAGTCGGCAGACTTGGTCTTTCTGTGCGCCTGCTCTCCAGCCTATGAGCACGAAGACACCGTGATGGTCGAACCGCAATGAGCATCGGTCGCCACGTTGGAAAAAGCGGAGCTCGACCGACCACTTCAACGCCTCGTTTGTTGTCCCGATCCCCCGCGCGCACTTTCCCTTCGCCCCTACTTCAGCATCGAAAGCGGTTCGAAGGCGGGATGAGGGGCGACGCGCTGCGCCGGATCCCGTCCGCTCCCCTTGATCCTGTCCCGATCCCCCGCGCGCACTTTCCCTTCGCCCCTGCTTCAGGGGAGAAGGGTGCCGAAGGCGGGATGAGGGGCGACGCGCTG